>CAUQCU010000008.1:0-32022 GCA_963516555.1 Campylobacter concisus
AGTCGTGGCACAAAGGGCGATATGAATAGAAAATTCGCCCACGTCGAAAAGGACGATCCAGACTACAACTCAGTGATGAAGATAAAAGACGTCATCACCGACAAAAACGTCACGCTCATCTTAAATTTACACGATGGTAGCGGATATTATAGAGATAAATTTATAAGCAAGGATGAAAATCCAGACAAATGGGGCAACACCTGCATCATCGACCAAAGCACGCTACCAGGCTCAAAGTACCCAGAGCTTGAAAGTATCGCTTCAAGCGTAAAAGACGTGCTAAATAAGCACCTGCTTGACCCAAAACATCAATATCACGTCAAAAATACGCACACAGCAATGGGCGATAAAGAGATGCTAAAAAGCCTCACCTACTACGCTATCACGCAAAACAAGTCAGCCTTTGCAAACGAAGCTAGTAAAAATTTAAACGCCGAGCAAAGGACATATTATCACCTAGTGGCGATCGAAGAGTATATGAAAAAGGCTGGTATTAGTTTTACTAGGCCATTTGAGCTTGATGTAAAAAGCGTGAAAAAGGCGATCGAAAAAGAGATCAGACTTGAGCTATTTGACAGCTACGCTCTTAGCCTTAAAAATTTAAAACCAGTGATAAGCTTCGTGCCATTTAAAAAGGGCGAGCTAAACTACCACTCGCCAAATCCGCTAATCGCCGTCATAAAAGAGAATGATACTTACAAAGTGCAGTATGGCAACCGCTCTGTCACAAGGCTAAAACCGCAATACTTCGAGTTTGCAAAGCCGCTTGATAAAATTTCTCTTTTGAGCGATGGCAACGAGCTTGTGCTAAAAAGTGGAGATAAATTTAGCGTGAAAAAGAGCTTTAAGGTAAAAGCGCTCAAAAACGTGCGCGTAAATGTCATAGGATACGGCACTAAAAGCGTTGATGAGAGCGAGCAGGACATCGATAAAAACAGCCTAAACAAGAGCTATAGTATAGATAAAGATGGCAAAATTTACAGGGTCGAGTTTTACAAAAGCGAAAATGGCAAAGAGAAATTTGCTGGCATGATACTAGCGGAGTTTAGATGATACTTGGCATAGAAAGCAGCTGCGATGACAGCTCTGTCGCGCTTATAGACGAACGCACGCTAGAGCAAATTTATTATAAAAAGATCTCGCAAGAAGAGGAGCACGCTATCTTTGGTGGCGTGGTCCCAGAGCTTGCAGCAAGACTTCATACAAAGGCGCTGCCAGCGCTTTTAAATGATATATTGCCAAGTTTAAAAGATATAAACGCCATCGCTGTGACAAACGAGCCAGGGCTAAGCGTGAGCCTAATAGGTGGTGTGAGCATGGCAAAAGCGCTAAGCATCGCCCTAAATATACCGCTAATTGCTGTAAATCACCTAGTTGGTCACATCTACTCGCTATTTTTAGATCGTGAAGCCAAATTTCCGCTTGGCGTTTTGCTAGTTAGTGGCGGACACACGATGATACTTGAGATTGACGAAAATGGCGAGATTTTAGAGCTTGCAAGCACTAGCGATGATAGCTTTGGCGAGAGCTTTGACAAGGTGGCAAAGATGCTTGATCTTGGCTATCCAGGCGGCGCTGTGGTGCAGCAAAATGCACTTTTGTGTGAGGATAAAGAGAGGTTTAAATTTACCGTCCCACTTCTTCACGATAAACGCCTTGAATACAGCTTTTCAGGGCTTAAAAACCAAGTCAGAGTTGAAATTTCAAAACTTGAAACTATCACACAAAAAGATATTGCCGACATCTGCTACGCCTTTGAAAACACAGCCTGCGAACACATCTTAAATAAACTTGAAAAGATTTTCAAGCTAAGAAATTTCAAGCGCTTTGGCGTTGTTGGCGGAGCAAGTGCAAATTTAAATTTACGCAAAAGGCTTGAAACTCTTTGCCAAAAAAATGGGTGCGAGCTTTTGCTAGCTCCACTTGCGTTTTGCTCTGATAATGCGCTGATGATAGCAAGAGCTGGACGTGAAAAATATCTAAAAAGAGAATTTATAAACCACACCGAACTAGCGATACATCCAAGGGTTAGCTTTAAGAAAATTGAGCTAGATATCTAAATTTCTTCAAAAATTTTTTTAAAAATTCTCTATTTTTAAAATTTTAAAATAATGCAAATTTGCACTATTTCAAGCTTAAAATTTAAATAATTATTTTAATAAATTATATTTATGTAATTTATTTTAATAAAATCATAATAATTTAAACTTTAGTTTGGTACTATTTTGTCAGATTTACAAAAAGGTAAAATGATGAAAAAGGCTCTATTTCTAGGATTTAGCGCACTTTTATTATTAGTGGGCTGCAAGGAAAGCAATATAGGCATTGTTAAAAACTATATTTTAAAAGGTAATAAATCAATAACAATAGGCTCAGCTATAGATAGTTTTAAAGGTTGCTCAAGTACTCAATGGCAAGACATTAGTAGCGATGGAAAGAAAGTGGTTAAAGTAAGCTGCGTAGTGGGAAAAAATGTACTTGAAGATGAGTTTAAAAGAAAAAATAACGGCTACATAAAAGCTCTAAATAATGCCAAGGCTGCTCAGCAAAAAAAAGTTGATAACAGCTTGGAACTAGCACTTGATAGCGCAAATAGCATATTAAAGAACGGCAAAAACATAGACAAAGAGACTATTTTATCCATCGCAAACAAGCACTGTAAATTTGATCCAACGAAAGAAAGCGCTGGCTATCTAGCCTCTGTTAGCTGTGACCTTGAGTTTAAAAATGAGCTTGCTCAAATTTTAGATATCAAGCAAAAATGGGTCTTTGACAACGTTGTAGCTCAAAGCAAATATGCCGCCTACTACTCGCAAAAAGAGCCAGAAGTGATCTATTTTGGTGAAAATACTAAAAAGATAAATGAGAGAGTTATTGAACTTACTTTCACGATAAATAACGATAAAAGTGTTAATATCTCAAAGGTTACAAAGATAGATGACGGCGATACGAAAGATATAAACCGCGGTTTGGTGGCGATGTTTTACACAAGATAAATTTTGCTACTAAAACAAATATCTTTAAGTTTAAAAGTATTACATTTTAAAAACAATGCTCTCACTTATTTGCAAGAGCAAATTAGCTATTTTGGAAATTAAAGTTGTATTTTACTTGTAACCAAAACTCGGTGCTTTTTTGATACTATTTTTTGTAGCTGTGCGAAGTTCTTTTATATCCTTTTGCTTGAGCGCCATCCTCATTTTTTGATAGCTTCATAAGTAAAAATTTAATAAAATCCTAAAATATCAACAAAAAGAGTCTTTATGGATGAGTTTTTAAAACAGGCTTGGCGTGCAAATAAAATTTATACAAATGCTGCTGCTAGCGTGCCATTTTACCCAGATTTGCTAGCTCTTCTTTTAGTATGCGACGAGAAAAATTTAGATCAGTTTATGGCGCTTGATGAGTTTAGAGCGGTGCTAAAAAGGCTTAAAATCGAGCTTGATATATTTAGCATACAAAGTGCGCAGCTTGCGACTCTTAAGGCGCTAAACGAGGCCAAAATTTCAAGCGATGAGATAGTAAAATATCTAGAAATATTGCGCGGCGAAAAGATCATAGATGATGAGAAATTTGCCTTTTTAGAAAAGATCATAAGCAAAAACAAAGGGACTAATGAGGCTAAAATTTCTCATACAAAGCCAAAAGATCACTTCCATAAAAACCTAGACTTTTTAAACGAGATAAACGAAAAAGCCAGCTTGTTTGATAATGAAAAAACATTTTTAGAGGCGCTTGTGGCAGCCAAAAAAAGATCAAACGAAACGCTTTTTAACATAGCTGTAAGTGGCGTCATAAATTCTGGCAAATCAACCCTTTTAAATGCCCTTTTAAACAAATCCGTCCTTGGCGCTTCAAACGTGCCAGAAACTATAAATTTAACCATTTTAAAGCACGATAAAAAGAGCCATGCAAGGGTAAATTTTTACAGCATTGATGAGCTCGCCACACTTGGCTTGACAAGCGAAAATTTACCAAGCAAAAGCGTAGATATCGGCATAGATGAGATAAAAAACTACACCTCTTCAAGCTCAAAAACAGCAAATCTCGTAAAAAGCGTCGAGCTTTATGACGACTTGGAGCTTTTAAAGGACAACGTCTGCATCATAGACACGCCAGGTATCGATGATGCGGTGATTTTAAGAGAGCAGATCACTACAAATTTTATGAAAAAGTGCGACCTTTTAGCCCACCTAATGAACGCCTCACAAAGTGCCACGCAAAAGGACGCGCTATTTTTGAAAAAATGTCTTGAAAACTCGCATATCGTAAGGCTTGCCGTGGTGCTAACTCACGCTGATGAGCTAAGTGCCAAAGAGCTAAACGAGACGCTAAACTACACTAAAAAAGCGATCGGCGAGCAGATAAATGGCGTGGAGATTGATTATTTTGCGCTTAGTGCAAAAAGCTACTTAGAAGGCGCTGCAAATAGCGGTGTAGAGGAGTTTAAAGACTATCTTTACGAGGTGCTCTTTGGCAAAAACTCTAAAAAATCAGCCCTTATCTTAAGCTCGTATCAAAAGGAGCTAAAAAATATCCTAAATAACAAGCTTGAAGCTACTAAGGCTGAAATTTTGTCGCTCAAAGCTTATGAGGTGGAGCTTAAAAAGCTTCAAAATGAGCAGGCAAGCGTTAAAAACGCACTTAGTGAAAATTTCTCTAAACTTGAAAGTCTAACTCAAAATGAGCTTGCAAAGCTTGAAAGCAGCAACACCAAAAATATCTATAAAATGGGGCTTGAGACGCTTTTACAAAACCTAAACGACAAGGTAAAAAGCGAGATAGCCTACTGTAAAAGCAAAAAGCAAAGCTTAAATTTAGAGCGACTAGAGCAGATCGCAAAAACGACGCTTCGTGACGGTGTGATGGCACTTATGAGAGAGGCTAGAAACGAAACTTTAGTGCAAACAAGATCGTGCGAGCAAAATATCGCTTTAAATTTTGATGATTATGTGATGAGTAAAGATGAGGTTTTTAACATCAATGACTTTTTAGAGCAAATGGGCGTAAAGCTTGAATTTAAGGAGCTTTTAGCTGCATTTAGAGCGAAAATTTCAAGTGATGCAAGTGAAGCACTTTTAGGCTTAAAAGAGGGCTTGCTAAAAGATAAAAATATCTCCCAATTTTGTGAAATTTTAACTGATCATGAAAAAAATCGCCTTTTATACCTCATAAAAACCTATGAAAGCGCTCAAAAAGCCACGCTTGATAAGAGGCTAAAAGAGCTAGATCATGAGCTAGAAAAGCTTAGCTCGCAAAATCAAAACTCACTTTTAAAACTAAAAGAGCAAAACGCCTTGCAAGATGAAATTTGCTCGCTTTTAGGGGAGCTAGAAAATGTTTAATGAGTTCATAAATGCCTATAAGGCGAGATATTTTAAGGTTTTTACAAGCGACTTTAAGGGCGAGCTAGCAAGGCTAGTAAATGAGCTAAATGATCCAAGTCTGCACGCAAGCGATGAGATAAAAGAGAGCCTAAATTTACTAATCGACACTCTAAATGAGCCACCTCTCATCGCCGTCATCGGGCAGTTTTCAAGTGGTAAATCAACATTTTTAAACGCTCTGCTTACTCAAAACATCTTGCCATCAGGTCTAACGCCTGTCACGGCAAAGGCTGTGCGGCTAAAATTTGCAAAGATGCCACTTCTTAGCGTGAAATTTACAAATGGCAGCGAGAGCTTGCTAGCTAGCAGCGAGCTTACAGAGCTAAACGCCATGAGCGAGCAGATAAAAAGCATGACACTTTATGCGCCAAGTGAAATTTTAAAAGAGGTAAATTTCATCGACACACCAGGGCTAAACTCACTACGAGATGCCGACACGAAAGAGACCAAAAATACGCTAAAAAAGGTTTGCGGCGCGATCTGGCTAAGCCTCGCAAACAACGCAGCAAAGGCTAGCGAGCTTGAAAGCGTAGAAGAAATTTTAAAGACAAACGATCTAAAGGCGCTTTGCTTCATCAACCAAAAGGATAAACTAAGCGAGGACGAGCTTGAAAGCTTGCTAAAACACGCTAGGCAAACTTATGGCGAGCTTTTTGAAGATATCATCGCTATCTCGTCAAAGCAAGCACTCCATGGCATCACAAATGAAAACAAGAGCGAGCTAGAAAACTCAAATTTTGCTAAAGCACTAAGCGCGGTAAAGGAGACGTTTTTAAGTGCGAGCTTTAAAGAAAATTTCATAAAAGCAAGGTCGAAAAAGATAGTAAATTTTTTAATAGCTGAGCAAGAAAATCGCCTTAAAGTTTATAGCGCAGCTGATGAAATTTTGGATAAATTTAATGCCACACTTGAAGAAAAACTAGAAGCGATAAAAGAGGAGTTTAAGCCTAAAATAGCCCTGCGATACAGCGATATAAGCGAGGCTATCAAGCTTGCAAGCGACGAAGTTTTTAAGCTGCTTAAGCCATTTTCTAGGACAAAATTTAACCCAGCAAAGACGCTTTTAAACAAAGAAATTTATAAACGCGAAAATTTTGAGATGATAAGCCTTGACACGGACGAGGTCTTTTCAAAGCTCATATATGAAGACGTCGTTTTTTCTAAATTTTTTAAACGCTATAAAAGAGATCTAAAAGAGCTTGAAAATGAGATCATATCGGCTTTTGATGAGCTTTATAAAAGCTTAGAAGATGAGCTTTTCGTTTATAAATCTCTCTATGAGAGCTTTAATCCATTTGATGAGTTTGCCTCAAACTACGAGACAAAATCGATAAACACCTACGCTGGCAGGACCTATGAGAATTTCTTAAGAGAGTATGAAAATGCCAAATTTAAGGCGACGCAAAAGATTTCGCTCTTTTTTGAAAAGCTTGACGTAAAGGTTGCTTCAAACTACGAAAATGCGCTTAAGCTTGCGGTTTATTTTCTAAAGCAAAAGATCGAAAACTCGCTAAATTCGCACCTGCAAATGGGCACACCACTTTACATCCCGAGCGCAAAAGAGGTTTTTGATCGCATGCTAAATGCCTTTAGCCTTTATGAATTTGACGATCTTATGTGCTCAAACAACTCTTTTTTAAATAAAATTTTGATCGATATAAAGAGCGATTTTGATGAAATTTACACTGCAAAGATCGCGATGCTTGAACGCCTAAAAGCAAAACCAAAAGAGCAAATTTTAAAGTTAGAGAAGCTAAAAGAGAGTTCGGTGGTATTAAAGTGAAATTTGACTTTAAACTGCGCGTGCGAGCGTCTAGCAAATTTTAAATTCGCTAGCATTTTTAAAAATTATTTTCATCAAAAAAGTCGGTGTCAATCTTGCAAATTTCATATATCTGGCTTGTTTGAACGCCTACTTTATACTTTATCATTAGCTCAGCCAGTCTGTCTCCATCTATCAAGACTACGCTAAAGTTTTGACTATCCTTGGCAAACGTTTGGGCTTCTTTTGTAAATTTTGCTGTAGTGATAAAGACGCCTTTTTTGGTATTTTTATTTGAGATAGCGCCGATGAACTGCTGTATCTCTTGCCTGCCTATGTTGCTGCCATCCTTATATCTCTTTGCTTGGATGTAAATTTTAGAAAGTCCTAGCTCATCTTCGTCTATTATGCCATCTATACCACCGTCTGGACCTTTATTTGTAAGGCTTCCAGTTCCATAATCCATCCTTTCTAAAAGCTCTGTTACTAGATGCTCGAAAAATCTTGGCTCTTTTTCCAAAATGCTAGATAAAATTTCACTTTTTAGCTCTTCTTTTATCTTTTCATATGCCTCTTTTAGGCTGTCATCTGGTGTATTTTCTACTGCTTCTTTCTTTTCTTGTTTGATCTCTTGCTTATAAATTTCATCATACCAAGATATAAATTTATCTTTTGCGTTCTTGCTGCTTATCAGCTCTTTACCAAAATTTGTTATAGAAAACAGACTTTTGCCAACTTTCTCAAGAGGCTTCATCTTTGGTTTTGCTTTTACCTGTGCGGTGGTTGCCAGATACGTTAGAGCCCAGTCGGCACGGTTTATATAAGTAGGTGTCCCTCTTTTTATCCTTTGCAAAAGATCTTCATCGTTTAGCTTAAACTGGTTTATTATAAATTTGTAAATTTCACTTCTGTTTGTATTGTTATTGTGTGCTACAAATTCTAAAATGGGCAGCATCATCTCTTTATAACTTGGTATCATTTTATGTCCTAAAAAATGAAGTTGTTTGATGTCAAATTATATAAATTTTTTACCAAAAAAATTCTTGTTTTTACATTTTTATGGATATAATCACCACATGAAATATGTAAGCCTAACAGAGTTTTTCTCTGATAATATCAACTTATTTATTAACGTGATCGCTTCATTGTTTGCGCTATTTTTTTGCTTTAGTGTTGGCTTTGGTCTTTTATTTTTTATCACTTTGCCGCTTGGCTATATAATGGGTATAGTCTTATCGTTTCCGCTTTTGATATTTGTATTTTTAGTATTTGCAGCGCTAGATATTTGTATCTGTATCTTGGCGTCAGTTTGTAGAGTTTTTAAATAAATTTGGGGCTTTTACAGCCCCTTTGCTACTTTATAGCAGCCATTTTTCTACGCATATAAGCTATGCGGCTTTGAAGTGGTAAGTGTTTTGGGCAGTTGTCTTCGCAGCCAAGCAAAGTCATACAACCAAATACACCATCATCATCGCCTATTAGCTCGTAAAAGTCCTCATCAGTTCTCTTATCAAGCGCGTCTATCTTAAATCTAGCAACCCTGTTTAGACCAACAGCGCCGATGAAATCAGGCCTCATGATAGCTGTTCCGCAAGATGCGACGCAAATTCCGCACTCTATACAGCGATCAAGCTCGAAAACTTCTTGAGCGACTTCTGGCTCAACTTTCTCTTCAAGCTTAGAGATATCTGTCTCATGATCTGTGTGTATCCAGCTCTCGACACGCTTACTCATAGCGTTCATCCAGTTGCCAGTATCTACGCTTAGATCTTTTAATAGTTTAAAGACTGGCAAAGGCATAAGCTCGATGACACCGCTTTCAAAGTCTTTTGTTAGAGTTCTGCAAGCTAGGCTTGGTTTGCCATTTACTAGCATGCCACAACTTCCGCAAATTCCCGCACGACAAACAAAGTCAAAGCTAAGATCTGGATCAAATTTCTCACGAATTTGATTTAACGCGATAAATAGCGTCATACCATCAGTCTCTTCAAGCTCATAAGTCGCAAAATGAGGCTTTGAAACTTTGCTTAAAGGATTGTATTTAAAAGCTTTTATGGTTATTTTTCTACTCATTTCCTATACCTGCTCTTTCATTTGGTGCTTTATATTTTGGTTGAAGGTCATAGTGCATCAAAGCCTCTTGAATTTCTTGTCTGCTCTTGCCTTCTGCTTGCATTTTCTCGCGAATTTCATCGACCTCTTTTTGGCGGATAGCGCTGTTTGGATGCTCGATGATATTTCCTTTTGCACCATAACCTCTAAATGCTGGCGGCATCTCCATCTTCATGATATCAAGTGGCTCATAAGTGATAGTTGGCATAGTGTCGCCTTCTTTCCAGCTTGTAAGCGTTCTGTTTAGCCAGTTAAGGTCATCTCTCTTTGGATAGTCTTCACGGCAGTGAGCACCACGGCTCTCTGTTCTATCAAGCGCGCCTTTTGCGATACAAAGTGCTAGTTTTAGCATCTTTGGCACGCGGTAGGCCTCTTCAAGCTCTGGGTTGCCAAATAGTGCTTTGTTGCTTACTTTTACATCAAGTGACTCTTTGTAGAGTGCTTCAAGCTCTTTAACAGCAAGCTCTAGACCTTTGCCTGTTCTAAATATCGCAACGTGCTCCCACATTACCTCTTTCATCTTGTTTTTGATATCAAAGACGTTAAATTTGCCCTCTTTTGTGATGAGGCTATTTAAATAATCTTCTTGTTTTTTAACAAATTTCTCGATATCAGCTGTGTTTATCTCGATCTCGTGGCTAGCGCAATAATCTGCAAAATAATCGCCAACGATCATACCAGCGACAACTGTCTCAGAAACTGAGTTACCACCAAGGCGGTTAAAGCCGTGCATATCCCAGCAAGCAGCCTCGCCAGCGCTAAATAGACCAGCTAGTGTTGGGCTCTCGCCAGTTGGTTTTGTCTTGATACCGCCCATTGAGTAGTGCTGCATAGGTAGGATCGGCGCCCAGCCTTTGCCACGCTGATGTCCTGTCTCGTCAGTATATACTTCAGTATCAGCAGGATCGATGCCGTTAAAAATTTCGCAAATTTCTTGAACATCACGTAAATTTTTCTCAATGTGCTCGCGTCCAAGGATAGAGATATCAAGCCAAACGTGATAGCCATAAGGGCTAGGCACACCTTTGCCTGCACGGATGTGCTCCATGATACGGCGGCTAACGACGTCACGGCTAGCTAGCTCTTTTTTCTCTGGCTCATAATCAGGCATAAAGCGGTATCCATCAACGTCACGTAAAATTCCGCCATCACCACGGCAACCTTCTGTTAAAAGAATGCCAGATGGGACGATCGGAGTTGGGTGAAACTGAACAGCTTCCATGTTACCAAGCTGAGCTACGCCAGTCTCAAGTGCGATCGCAGCGCCGATACCCTCGCAAACAACAGCGTTTGTAGTGTGTTTATAAACTCTACCATAACCGCCAGTTGCTATAAGTGTGCCTTTTGAAACATAAGCTGTGATCTCGCCATTAACTAGGTCACGAACGATCGCACCGTAACAGCGGTTATTTTGGTGTATCAAAGCGATCGCCTCTTTGCGGTCGTGAATTTCTACATTGTGTTTAAGTGCTTCGTTAGCAACAGCAAAAAGCATGGTGTGACCAGTTGCGTCAGCTGTGTAGCAAGTTCTCCACTTTTTTGTACCACCAAAGTCACGTGAGTGGATAAGGCCATGAACCTCTTCTTTTTCAACGATAGTTGTCTTTTGAGCGTTGATGATAGCGCTTCTTTCGCCTTTTGTGATCCTAGTCCAAGGCACACCCCAAGCTGCAAGCTCACGGATAGCTTTTGGAGCAGTTTGACAAAACATACGTGCAACTTGCTGGTCGCAACCCCAGTCGCTACCTTTTACTGTGTCAGCAAAGTGTACATCTTCGTTATCGCCTTCACTCATTTTAGAGTTACCAAGGCTTGCTTGCATGCCGCCTTGTGCAGCAGCAGAGTGAGAGCGTTTTACAGGGATTAAGCTCAAAACTACGGTGCTTAAGCCCTTTTCTCCAGCAGCCACAGCAGCTCTAAGACCAGCCAGACCGCCACCAATTACCAATGCGTCATAATATTTTACATTCATCTTCTAGCTCCTTTTTAATGGCTGATCCACACGAAATCGGCGATTAGCGCGATCACAGCAAGTATGCCATAAATGACAAATACAACTGTCTTTGCCTTATTTCTTTTAGCAAGCATTTCGTGTTTGTTTGCGCCATCAATACTTACCCACTTGACATACAAGCGGTACATGCCAACGCCAGCGTGAACGACCATAAAAACAAGTAGTGCGAAGTAGAAAATTTCTAGTTTGTGAAAAGCAGCAGCTGATTTGTCAGCTGTGATGTGACCACCAAAGATGATGTCGATTATGTGGGCGCTTGCTGCAAAAAATAGAGCAAAGCCTGTTAAAAACTGAAACCACCAAAGTGTGGTATCAAGGTGCTTCATGCGGTCTTTGTGGCCTCTAAACATTAAGTATTGTCTGTAATTTGCAGGAAATTTTCTCATTGCCAAGAAGGCGTGAGTAACAAAAACTACAAAGATAACAGCAGCTATAACATTTGTGATCCACCAAGTAGCCTCACCAAATAAAAATTTAGCCTCTGCAAATCCTACGACAGCGTTAAATGCGTCTTTGCCAAGTAGTATAGTAGAAGTAAAAACCATATGGCACAATATGAAACAGGCTAGAATAAGTCCTGTAATACTTTGCCATCTATCCCAAGCGGCTGGAGTGCGGCTTTTTTTGCCGTCCGACCGTTTCCCCAAAAAACCTTCTATAAGCCCGGTCATGAGCCCTCCTAAGAAATTTGAAATAAGTTATCATTTCTTAATACTAATTTAAACATTAGCATTAATTGATAAAGCTAATGCTATCAGAACTTTACTTTAATAAATTTTAAATATTGACATTAAATTTTCGTAAAACTCTTATAAAGTTTAATATAGACAAAAATTCCGAGCCCGCACATAATAAGTGATAAAATTTGCCCCATCGATAGACCAAAAATAATAAATCCAAGTCCAGAATCAGGCTCTCTGTAAAACTCGCAAATAAATCTTGCAAATGTGTATAAAATGGCATAAAGTGCTATGAGTTCGCCATTAAATTTCTTATATTTTCTATATAAAAATAAAATGACAAAAATAACTAAACCTTCTAAGAATGCCTCGTAAAGCTGGCTTGGATGTCTTGGCTGACCAAAGACATTTATCGCCCAAGGCACGTCTGTGACGCGTCCAAAAAGCTCTTGATTTAAGAAATTTCCGATCCTGCCAAAGGTGTAGCCAAAAGGTATGCAGATGGCGCAAAGATCAAGTAGCTGCCAAGCGTTTTGCTTATATTTTTTGCAAAATAAAATTGTCGCTAGTAAAAAGCCAACCACGGCGCCGTGATAGCTCATGCCGCGAATTCCTATAAACTCGCCGTTGTGAAAAGGGTTAAAAATTTGCCAAGGCTGCGTTAGATAATAGCTTGCTTCACCTGAATAAACCAAAACCCAGCCAAGTCTAGCGCCTAAAATGACGCCTATTTCTACCCAAAAAAAGTAGTTGTCTAAAAGCTGATTTGAGATGGGGATATCATCTTTTTTAACGAGATACTTTGCCATGGCAAGCGCTAAAACAAGGGCTAAAATATACATAAGCCCATACCAATGCACGCTAAAGCCAAAGAGGCTAAAGGCGACTGGGTTAAAGTGGTTATAAATGTCGTTCCAAATTTCCATTTTTTACTTTCTTTTTAATTTATGCGATTTTACAATTAATAAATAAACAGCGCTTTGCTACCAAGTGGCAAGGCTAGAAATTTAAACTCGCTTGCTTCAAATTCTTTGCAAAATTTAAATAGCTCGGCAAACTCGACCTCGTTTAAATTTACGCTCCAGATCGCTCCAAGGTCATTAAATTCTCTTTCAAACTCGCTTAAATTTTTAGTGGAAAAATAGTGCTCAAAACGGCTCATCAGCGAAAAAGGGGTAAAAAATTTAACCTCATCTTTTATCTCAAATTTCATCACGCCACCATCTTTTATCGCCTCGTTTATCGCTTCATTCACAGCCCCTGAATAGGCTCTTACAAGCCCTCCAGTGCCAAGCTTTATCCCGCCAAAATACCTGACTATCAAGACACCAACGTTTATAAGTTCGGCGCCACGCAGGGCATTTAGACTTGGCTGGCCGCTAGTGCCCTTTGGCTCGCCATCATCGCTTTGATTTTCAACGATTTGTCCGTATTTGTTTAGCTCCCTTGTCGCCCAAACTACGTGAACAGCCTTAAAATGCTCCTCTTTTAGGCGCTCATGCAAGCTTTTAAACGAGCTTATCGGGCATAAAAATGCTAAGAAATTTGACTTTTTTATATCAAGCTGGGCTTTAAAAATCCTATCAATCGTCTGCAAATTTGCTCTTTTTTAAAATTTTAAAAATCTTATCAATTTACTAATTAAAGCCTTGTAAATTCAGACAAATTTATATTATTAAGGAAAAGATAGTAGAATTTTGCAATTTTTCACGAAGGACTAAAATGATACAAACTTGCCTATTTCCAGCGGCTGGATATGGAACGAGATTTTTACCAGCTACAAAATCGCTCCCAAAAGAGATGTTGCCGATCCTTACAAAACCGCTCATTCACTACGGCGCTGATGAGGCGCTTGAGGCTGGCATGGATAATATGGCCTTTGTCACAGGGCGCGGAAAAAGGGCGCTTGAGGACTATTTTGACATCAGCTACGAGCTTGAAAAAGAGATCGCAGGCAGCTCGAAAGAGTCACTGCTAAGCGAAGTTAGAAATTTAATGAACTCATGCACATTTTCATTTACTAGACAAAGTGCCATGAAAGGGCTTGGACACGCCATTTATACGGGCAAAACGCTAGTTCGAGATGAAGCATTTGGCGTCATTTTGGCAGACGATCTATGCATAAATGAAAACGGCGAGGGTGTGCTTTCGCAGATGGTTAAAATTTATGAAAAGTATCGCTGCAGCGTTGTTGCCGTGATGGAAGTGCCAAAAGAGCAGACTAAGTCTTATGGCGTCGTAAGTGGTAGGTTTATAGAAGATGATCTTATAATAGTTGATAATATGGTTGAAAAGCCTGATCCTGCTGAGGCTCCGACAAATTTAGCGATAATCGGACGCTATATCCTAACGCCAGATATTTTTAACATCTTAGAGCGAACAAAACCAGGCAAAAACGGCGAAATCCAGATCACAGACGCGCTAAAAACGCAGGCAAAAGATGGCATGGTGCTAGCTTATAAATTTAAAGGCAAGAGGTTTGACTGCGGCAGCATCGATGGCTTTGTCGAGGCTACAAATTTCTTTTACGAGCGCAGTAAATGATAGAGACTTCATTTAAATTTAACTTTGCAAGCAGCGAGGTCATCGACTCCTACGCCAAACGCATAAACGACGAGTACGAAAGCGGCGAGATAGGCTACTACCACCTGCCAGCTCTTGGGCAAAATTTGCTTGGCGAGACCCGGGAGTATGAAAAGGGGCTAGCTCATATCAAAAATGTAGTACTTGTTGGCATTGGCGGTAGCAGTCTTGGCGTAAAGGCGCTAAAATCAATGCTTGAAGGCACAAAGGGGATAAAAAGAGAGCTTTTATTTTTAGATAACGTCGATCCTTGCAGCTACAAAAGCACACTTAGTGGGCTAAAATTTGACGAGACGCTTTTTATAATAAGCTCAAAATCAGGCAACACGATCGAGACGATCACTATTTTTAAGTGCTTGCTTGATGACTTTAAGCCTCAAAATTTAGGCAAAAATTTCCTCATCATAACTGATCCAGGCACAAATTTAGAAAATTTCGCCAAAGAAAATGACATCAAATTTTTTAACATCCCAAAAAACGTTGGCGGGAGATTTAGCGTTCTAAGTGCGATCGGCCTTGTGCCTCTTGGTATCTGTGGCTACGATATAAAGGCGCTACTGGATGGCGCGCTTGCTTGCAAGAAGCAATACATCGAGCAAAAAGATAGCTCCATAGTCGCTAAAGCCTACCACTACGCCACTAGTAGAAGTGCCAGCATAAATGTCATTTTTAGCTATTGCGATAGATTTTTTGAATTTAACGACTGGTACGTGCAGCTTTGGGCGGAGAGCCTTGGTAAAAAAAGAGGCTATAAAAGGGTCGGTCTTACGCCAGTTGGACTTGTTGGCAGCCGCGATCAGCACAGCTTTTTGCAGCTTATCATGGACGGCGTAAAAGATAAGAGCGTGACATTTATAAAGATAAAAGATCACGCAAGCGACAAGACTATCCCAAATTTGAGCCTAAAAGGGCTTGAAGAGTGCGATTTTGTGGCGGGTCTAAGCCTAAATGAGCTTATAAATTTGCAGTGCGACGCGACGGCAATGGCGCTGGTGCAAGAGGGCATAAGTGTCGATACGATCACGCTTGAGAGGCTTGATGAGTTTCACTCTGGCTGGCTCATTTTTTACTACGAGCTACTAACCTCGGCCACTGGTATCATGCTAGGCATCAACACCTACGATCAGCCAGGCGTTGAGATAGGAAAACGTATCTTAAAAACTATGCTTTTAAAGTAGAAAATGAAGAAATTTCTACTTTTAGCTCTTTTTGCCACGCAAATTTTTGCCTTTTCGGCGAATAAATTTGTAAATGACGCTAGATCGCAGATCGGCGTGACGATAAGTTACGATCCAAGCTACGAGCGGCTCGCTTACCCAATGGGCGACGTGGATATCAAAAAGGGCGTTTGTACCGACGTTGTAGTAAGGGCTTTGCGGCATCAAGATATGGATCTGCAAAGGCTCATTTTTGAAGATATGAGCAAAAATTTTTCAGCTTATCCTAAAAAATGGGGACTTAAAAAGGCTGATAAAAACATCGATCATAGGCGTGTTTTAAACATTGTTACCTATCTAAAAAGAAAAGGTTTTGAGGTGAGCGATGATAAATTTTTACCAGGCGATATCGTCACATGGATGCTACCAAGAAATCTACCTCACATCGGTGTGATCTCAGATAAATTTGAAGGCCAAACACCATTTGTCATTCACAATATCGGCTCTGGTGTGCAAGAAGAAAACATACTTTATAGCTACAAGATCACAGGGCATTTTAGGCTAAAGTAGCAAATGGCTTTTTAATCAAATTTTAGGCAAAATCGCAAAAAATAAATTCAAGGAAAAATAATGTTAGAAGTTAGGGGACTTACTCAAAGATTTGCAAGCAGTTTGCTATTTGAGGATGTAAATTTAAAGCTAAATCGCCACAACAGATACGGACTAATCGGTGCAAATGGCGCTGGCAAATCGACATTTTTAAAAATTTTAAGCGGAACTATCGAGCCAACTAGCGGCGAGATAGTCATAGAAAATGGACTAAAGGTTGGTGTGCTTGGGCAAGATCAGTTTGCGTTTGAAAATTTCACGCTAAAAGATGCGGTGCTTTATGGTAACAAACGCCTATACGACGCTGTAAAAGAGAAAGAGAAGCTCTATATGAGCGAGGAATTTACAGATGAGATAAATGAGCGCTTAAGCGAGCTTGAGATGATAAGTGCTGAGGAGGATCCAAGCTACGAGTATGAGACTAGGATAGAAAAAATTTTAAGCTCGCTAGGGCTAAATGAATTTGACAAGCTGATGAGCGAGGTCGAAAACTCGGATAAAGTTAAGGTTTTACTAGCTCAGGTGCTCTTTCCAAAGCCAGACATCTTGTTTTTAGACGAGCCAACAAACAACCTTGATATAGACGCGATCGCATGGCTAGAAAACGAGCTAAACCGCCACGAGGGCACACTTGTGGTTATCAGTCACGACAGGCACTTTTTAAATAGAGTTTGCACAAACATTTTGGATGTGGATTTTAAGAAAATTCGCGAGTTTTCAGGCAACTACGATGATTGGTATATGGCTGCAAATTTGATCGCAAAGCAGCATGAGATGGAGCGCGATAAGAAGCTAAAAGAGAAAGAGGAGCTGGAGAAATTTATCGCGAGATTTTCAGCAAATGCGAGCAAGGCAAAGCAGGCGACTTCACGTGCAAAGCAGCTTGAAAAATTAGATATCGCCGAGATCGCAGTATCAAGCAGACGTGATCCAAGCATACTTTTTCGTGCAAACCGGGAGATAGGCAATGAGCTAATAGAGCTTAAAAATGTAAGTAAGAAATTTGATGATAAAGTGATATTTGACGGGTTAAATTTCAAGCTTGAAAAGGGCGACAAGCTAGCCATCATCGGCCACAACGGCGTTGGTAAAAGCACACTTTGTAAGATCATAATGGGCGAGATAAAGCCTGACGCGGGCGAAGTGCATATAGGTGCGACCATCGAGCTGGGATATTTTGCGCAAGATACGGTAAATAAGATAGATGGCGAGCTAAAGCTTTATGAGTACTTACAAGATGCCAAAAACAAGGACATCGACGAGATCAGAAAGTGCCTTGGCAGGATGCTCTTTAGTGGCGCTGAACAAGAAAAAGCAGTAGGCGCACTAAGTGGTGGCGAAAAACACCGAGTAAGACTAGCTCAGCTCATGCTTCATAGACCAAATTTACTTGTCATGGACGAGCCAAACAACCACCTTGATCTTGAGGCCATCATCGCACTTGGCGAGGCGTTTTACAACTTTAATGGCTCAGTCATCTGCGTGAGCCACGACAGGGAGCTGATAGACGCCTTTGCAAATAGAATTTTACACCTAAAAGGTAATGGCGAAGTCGTTGATTTTAAAGGCACATACGAAGAATACAGAGCAAATTTAGGACTTGAAGCTTAAATGCTCACTTTGCCTCTAGTTTTTCTAGAGGCAGTTTAAATTTACCCATTTAAATTTACTACCCAAAGCGAATTTGTAATTTTTGGTAGAGCTGAAAATTTTAAATTTTCATCATATAAATGTGTCACGAAGTAATATTATAAAGAAAATTTAACTTAGAATTTTTATTTTACTATTTTGATAACTTTGAATTTATATTAATATTTTGTTAAATTTTCTCAAAAATGGCTTTTAAACTTAAAGTGTAGGACAAATCTGAGCTATTTTAACCCTTTTTATATAATAAAAAAGTGATATTATTAGTAATATAACAATTTAGACAAGTAAATTCCTAAAAATTAGCTTAAATATGAAATATAATTTTCTTTCAAAGAGCGCCATATCAAGTCAAAAGCTTAAAACTTAAAAAAAATAAGTAGTCATTAATATTTAAAATCTCAAATACCTATATAATTTCACTCGGTAACAAATTTTTACTAAGGAGAAGCTGTTATGGCAACCAGAAGAGAACATGATTTTATTGGCGAGTTGGAAATTTCTGACGAATTTTACTATGGTATCCAAACATTTAGGGCTACTGAAAACTTCCACATGAGTGGCAGAACATTAAAAGAGTATCCATACTTCGTAAAGGCATTTGCACAGATTAAAAAAGCTGCTGCACTTGCAAATAAAGAGGTTGGTGTTTTAGATCCAAAGATCGCTGACGCTTTGGCAAAAGCTGCTGATAGAGTAATAGCTGGTGAGTTTTTAGATCAATTTGTCGTTGATATGGTTCAAGGTGGTGCAGGAACAAGTACAAATATGAACTCAAATGAGGTCATCACAAACATCGCACTTGAGAGCCTTGGTCACAAAAAAGGCGAGTATCAATACATCCATCCAAATGATCACACAAACCTTGGACAAAGCACAAATGATACTTATCCAAGCTCTATTAAAGTAGCAACTTATGCAAAACTTACTGACTTGCTTGCTGCTATGAATTTGCTAAAAGATGAGCTTGAGAAAAAAGCAAAAGAATTTAAAGATATCATTAAAATGGGTAGAACAGAGCTTGAAGATGCCGTTCCTACAACACTTGGCAACACTTTTAACGCATTTGCAAGCTATATCAAAAGTGACATTGAAAAGATCACAGCTGCTCGTGAGTCAATGACGCATCTAAACATGGGCGCAACTGCGATAGGTACAGGCATCAACTGCCATCCAGAGTATAAAAATGTAGTTGTTAAAAAACTAAAAGAGATCACTGGGGTTGATTTTAAAAAAGCTGATGACTTCATCGCTGCTACACAAGACACTGCAGACTTCGTTCACGTAAGTGGTGCGCTTAAAACCGCAGCTGTTAGACTTTCTAAAATTGCAAATGACTTAAGACTAATGAACTCTGGCCCAAGATGTGGTCTTGGCGAGATAAATTTACCTCAAATGCAACCAGGCAGCTCAATCATGCCAGGTAAGGTAAATCCAGTTATCGCTGAGGTTGTAGGCGAGGCTTGCTATGAAGTTATCGGTAACGACGTAACTATCATGCTTTGCTCAGAAAGAGGCGAATTTGAGCTAAATGCATTTGAGCCAGGCATCGCTTATGCACTATTTAACTCTATATTTATCCTTGAAAATGCTATGAAAACACTAGCTGAAAAAGCTATCAAAAAACTTACTGCAAACCCTGAGGCTTGCTTAAAATCAGTTCTTGGCTCAGTTGGTATCGTAACAGCATTTAACCCATATATCGGTTACGAAAAATCAGCAAGTATCGCTAAAGAAGCGCTTCAAACAGGCAAAGCAGTTGGCGATATCTGCCTAGAGAGAGGCTATCTAAGCAAAGAAGAGATCGATAAGATTTTAGAGCCTAAAAATATGCTAAATCCGAGCATGGTTAAGTAAAATTTTAAGCAAAGTATTATTAAAAGCGTGCCAAAATTCTGACACGCTTAAGTGGTGATTTTAGTAATAAAATTTAATAAAGGAGTTTTCGATGGATATAATGCTGATTTTACAGATTATAGTCCTATTTGGTGGCATCTATCTTGGTGTCAAACTAGGTGGTATGGGCGTTGGCTACGCAGGTGGCCTTGGCGTTGTGGTACTTGCTTTACTTGGTATGAAAGTCGATATGAAAGATATCCCTATGGATGTTATCTTGATCATCGCTTCAGTTATCTCAGCGATCACAGCTTTGCAAGTTGCTGGCGGACTTGACTATTTAGTTCAAGTAGCAACGAAAATTTTACGCAAGAATCCAAAACAAATCAACTTTCTTGCTCCGATAGTTACTTACTTTTTAACTATCCTTGCAGGAACTGGACACACTGCGTTTTCTATGATCCCTGTTATCGTTGAGGTTGCAAAAACTCAAAACATCAAACCTTCAGCTCCACTTGCGCTTTCGGTTGTCTCTTCTCAGGTAGCGATCACTGCAAGCCCGATATCAGCTGCTTTTGTTGCTATGAGTGGTCTATGTGAGAAGCTAGGTGTTAGCTATCCAGTGTTGTTATTTATTTGTATATCAACTACATTTGTAGCGATGATTATCACTGCGTTTATTATCAACAAATTTTACGATCTTGACCTTTCAAAAGATCCTATCTATCAAGATAGACTTGCAAAAGGTTTGGTTGCAGAGGTTAAGGATGTCGAGTATCACGAGCCAAAACCATACGCAAAAAGATCAGTTGCTATCTTTGCAGTTGGCGTTTTGATCGTTGTTTGCTATGCACTATATATCTCAAAGAGCTTAGGTCTTGTAGAAAAACCTATCCTTTCAAGAGATGCAGCTATCATTAGCTTCATGCTAACTATCGGCTTTACGATAGCAGTAGCATGCAAAGTTGAGACAGGCAAACTTCTTTCAACTAGCACTTTTCAAAGTGGTATGAATGCGTGCATCTGCGTTGTTGGTATCGCATGGCTTGGTACTACATTTGTTAATGGACACCTTGACGCTATCAAAGAGGCTGCAAAAGACTTCGTTACTCAGTATCCATTTATCCTAGCTGTTGCGCTTTATTTCTTAAGCTGCTTGCTATACTCACAAGCTGCTACAACAAAGGTTATGATGCCTGCTGTTGCTGCTGCTCTTGGTATGACTAGCCCTGAAAATTCAGGTCAAATTTGGATCCTTGTAGCTTCATTTGCTGCAGTTTCTGGTCTATTTGTATTGCCAACATATCCTACAACACTAGGTGCGATAGCGATGGACGATACAGGAACTACAAGAGTTGGTAAATTTGTATTTAACCACTCATTCTTCATCCCAGGAACTATAATGGTTGCATTATCAGTTATCCTTGGATTTATAGTAGCTCCAGTTCTTATATAAAACTTAAGCCGAGATCTCTCTCGGCTTTTTTAACACACTTTAAATTTTCAATTTTTATATCAAATTCTTAAATAATATCTCTTTTTAAATTTTAAATTTTTTATTTTTACAAATCACACAAAAATCGCACTAAAATTTAATCCATCTTAATTTATCATTTTTAAAATTTGCTCTATTTTGATATTTGATCTCACATATCATAAAAAATAAAAACTAAAAAAAATTATTAAATAAAATTTAATTTTAGTTTCAACTTTAAATAATAAAATAACAAAAAGTAAAATTTCTTTTAAAGGGAGAAAGATGAGCTTAAATAGAAGAGAATTTTTAAAATTCAGTGCAGGAGTTAGCGCAGCTGCATCATCTCTATCAGGTGGTGCTTTGCAAGGTGTCCTATCGAAGCAAAAGTCGTTGATGGCAAAGTTCGCTTTTTAAGTGGCAATCCAAAAGCTGGCGGCACAGCAACCTCTCTTTGTGCAAGGGGTGGCTCAGGCTTAAGTCAGCTCTATGATGAAAATAGGATCAAAAAGCCGTTAATCAGAGCTGGCGAGAGAGGCGAAAATAAATGGCGCGAGGTTAGCTGGGACGAGGCGCTTGACTATGTCGCTTCAAAGATGCTTGATATCAAGCAAAAGTATGGCCCTGAAAGCTTTATATTTACCTGTAAAAGCTCGCAAACACACAAGCTAATGGTAAATTTTGCCTCAGCTTATGGCTCGCCAAACTGCTTTTCGCACTTTTCATGCTGTCCGATCACCTACCAAATGGTCTGCGAGCAGATGTATGGCATTGCTAAGCTAAAAAGAGACTTTGCAAATGCAAAATACGTTGTAAATTTTGGTCACAACCTCTTTGAGGGCATCGTCATAGCTGATGCCAAAAAGCTTGCTAAATTTGCAGCCAGCAAGGATACAAAGCTACTTGTGCTTGAGCCAAGATTTAGCGTTGTAGCTGCAAAAGCTGATGAGTGGCTACCAGTTAAACCTGGCACTGATCTAGCATTTGTGCTAGCACTCATCAATACTTGGATACAAAATGGCACTTACGATAAAGAATTTATTGAGAAATTTACAACTGGCTTTGATGAGATCGTAAAGAGTGTCGAGGGCAAAACACCTGAGTGGCAAGAGAGCATCACAGGCATAAAAGCAAGCGATGTCAGACGCATCGCTGATGAAATTTACAAAGCTGCTCCAAGAGTTATCATCGACTTTGGTCACAAGACAACTACCACAAGAGCTGAATACATGAGGACAAAAGCCATCATGGTGGCAAATGCGATGATGGGCAACTGGGAGGTTAAGGGCGGCCTTTTTGGTGGCAAAAATGCAAAAACCTTTAACAAGCTAGTTGGCGAGGATAAATTCCCAGTTCTTAAAAACCCAGATGATAAATTTAAAGTGCCAAAAGTTACCAGACTAGACTTCGCAGGCGACGCTGGAGTGCATAAATTTGTAAATAGAAAACACGGCGTTTTAATGGATATCAATGAAGCGATCTTAAGCTCTAAACCATACGAGATAAAGGGCTGGTTCAATATAAGATTTAACCACCTCATGAACGTGGCTGAGACGATGAAGAGCATAGAGGCGATGAAGAAGCTTGAGCTAATCGTAGTGAGCGATGTCTATCTAAACGATATGGCGACCTTTGCTGATGTCATCTTGCCTGAGAGCAGCTACCTAGAGCGCGACGAGGGCATAGAGGACAAGTCAGGTCTAAAACCAGCTTATATGATAAGAAATAAAGTCGTTGATCCAGTTGGCGACACGAAGGACGGGGCATTTATCTTTAGAGAGCTAGCACGCCGCATGAAGATAGATGAGCTTTATACTTGGAATGACATACGCGAGTTTAGGATGCAACAAGCTGGCGGAGATGTAAATTTGCTCGCCGCTCTTGAAAAAGATGGCTTTATCACGTGGGATGAGCCGGGAATTTTGTTTAGAGAAAAAGGCATGATCGATAAATTTATCGCTAAATATCCAGTCGCATCTAAATTTGTAGGTGAAAATGGCCTAATGGACGATATGGCCAAACTTAAAACAAAAAGCGGCAAGATAGAGCTATTTTTGCCTGATGTCGAGGCACAGTTTGCAGGGTATGGCGCGCTAAATGACAAAGATATGGACACATTTGACGGACACGAGCTTTGCTTAACTTGCGGCAAAACGCCTATCCATACCAACGGCCACACTCAGGCAGTGCCATTTTTAAATGACCTTATGAGCGATAGCCCTATCTGGATCAATCCAAACACCGCTAAAAAGCAAAATTTACGTGACGGCGACACGGTCTTGGTCAAAAATAAATTTGGTGAGCAAAAGGGCAAGCTTATGGTGACTGAGGGCATTAGAGAAGATACGCTCTTTATCTATCACGGCTTTGGACACATCACGCCAGGCCTTAAGAGCATAGATCACGTTGGGCTTAACACAAGCGTGCTTCTTGATCCAGCTGAGGGTCCAGTGGCTGCGACTATGGTTACAAATGTTGGCGTTAGCATAAGTAAAGCGTAAGGATAGAAAATGAAAAAATATATGATGATACATGATGAAAATTTATGCATCGGCTGTCAAGGCTGCTCGGTAGCTTGCAGAAGTGCAAACAACGTGCCAAACGTGCCAATAGGACTTTACCGATTGCAGGTGCATGCAAAGATGAGTGGGACATTTCCAAATTTAAAGACTGACTTTTTGCGTCAAAGCTGCGTTATGTGCGAAGATGCACCTTGTGTCGAGGTTTGTCCAACTGGCGCTAGCTTTAAAACGGCTGATGGCGTGACGCTGCTTGATCACAGAATTTGCGTTAGTTGTAAGTACTGCATCCTAGCCTGTCCATACGACGCTCGCTACGTCTTGCCAGATGGCGAGATAGGCAAATGCACATTTTGCTATGAGAGCAGGCTAGAAGAGGGCAAAGATCCAGCTTGTGTTAGCGTCTGCCCTACAAATGCCCTAACTTTTGGCGACGTAAATGATGAAAACTCTAAAATTTCAAAGAAACTAAAAGAGAGCAAATACTACTTGCCAAAAGCGGAGTTAAACACAAAACCTTCACTTGCGATGATCGCAAATACAAAAGGAGCTCACCATGAATAACATGTCAGGAAGCCTAGCTCAATACACAGAAATTTACTGGGGCTGGCCGATAGCTTTTTATCTATTTTTAGCAGGACTTAGTGCAGGTGCTAGCATCGTTGCTGTGCTTATCTCAAACAAATTTGGCAAGGATAACTACTACTTTAAAGCAGCCACCCTTATCGCTCCAGTAGCGATCATCCTTGGACTTGCTCTTTTGGTGATTGATCTTGGCAAACCGCTTAGCTTTTACTGGATACTCTTGCTTTACAACTTTGACTCAGTTATGTCAATAGGCGTTGCGCTGCTTCTAGTTTATACGCCTCTTAGTGTTATATACGCGATTGGTGCGTTTAAAAACGAGATCGCGTCGCTTAAAATTTCTCTTTTTGACGCGCTTGCAAATTTAGCTAGCAAGCTTTCAGGTTTGCTTGGAGTTTTACTTTTCATCCTTGGCATCGGCGTTGGCGCATATACGGGCTTTTTGCTAAGTGCAGCTCACAAGATCGCACTTTGGAACACGCCAGTTTTGCCACTATTATTCTTAGTTTCTGGCTTAAGCTGTGCTGGTGCTTTTACACTGCTTCTTGGCGTGCTAAAAGATGAAAAGAGAGCGCAAAACCAAACTGCACACTTTTTATTAAAATTTGACTTTTTAGCGATAATAGTTGAGTTTTTGCTAATAGTTGCTCTTTTTATGGTTGTAAAAGGTGCAAGTGCAAGTGGTGCGCAGAGCGTAGCAAACGCACTTAGTGCAAATTCTCTTGGACTGATGTTTTATATCGGCGTCATAGGTCTTGGTATGGCTGTGCCTATCATTTTAGACTTAAGCGTTTTAAAGGTGCATGATTTCAAACGCGAATTTGCCGTGTTAAACGCTATTTTAGTCATTTGTGGTGTCTTTTTGCTAAGATATTACATAGTCTATGCAGGACAAATTTTTATTTAATACTTAAAAAAGAATTTTAATTTGAAATTTACCTATTAAGTATTACAATAGATAAAAATCTTATTAAAGTTTGTTTTTTAGGAGAGCATTTTGAAGATTTTGCTTTTAGAAGATGATTTGGGGTTTCAAGAGAGCGTCTGTGAGTTTTTGCAGACGCTTGGTTATGAAGTTACAGCGGTGAGCGACGGTCAAGAGGCTTGCGACTTGATAGAGAAAAATTTCTATCACCTTTTTATACTTGACATAAAAGTGCCTGGAGTAAATGGTCACGAAGTCATCAAGTATATAAGAAGTCTAAATCCAAACGCTCCTATCATGATAACGACATCTTTAGTTGATATTGATGATATGGCGATTGGCTACGAGCTTGGCTGTAATGAGTATCTAAAAAAGCCATTTGAGCTAGCTGAGCTTAAATTTAGAGTAGCTGAGCTTATGAGAAAGTACTATGGCACTGACGATAAGAACATAGTTAAGATAAATGACGAGTTTAGCTTTAACCTAAATAAACGTGTGCTACTTAAAGATGGCAAGATGGTTGATCTTAGCGCAAAAGAGGTCGCTTTGGTCGAGTGCCTGGTCTCGCATTTAAATTCTTACGTCAGTATGGAGGAGCTTAGAGATCTTGTCTGGAATGACAAAGATATCGAGGGCGCT
The DNA here is from genome assembly GCA_963516555.1 of Campylobacter concisus. Classification (GTDB taxonomy): domain Bacteria; phylum Campylobacterota; class Campylobacteria; order Campylobacterales; family Campylobacteraceae; genus Campylobacter_A; species Campylobacter_A concisus_BA. The sequence goes on from CAUQCU010000008.1 coordinate 25,930, forward strand.
GATATAAGAATGCACGTTTTAAAGATAAGAAACAAGACAACAAACGACTTTATCATCTCAAAGAGGCGCATAGGCTACAAGATAGATGCACAAGAGCTTTAAGATTCAGATCATAGCGACATTTGTCATAATGTCGCTTTTTTGCTTTCAAAGCTTTGTGATCTTAAATTTAAGCCAGAAAAACAGCAGTTCAAAAGCCCTTTTTGGTGCTATGAAGCATGAAACCATCATCAAAAATGCATTTCTCAAAAACGAAAATATAGCTAGTTCATTAAAATATAAATTTGCGATTTACGACGTAAATTTTAAACCAGTCATCTCAACACTTAGCAAAGAGCCAAGCAGCTTTAAATTTGTAACTCTAGAAGAGGGCGGCTATCTTTTTTACAAGAGCTTTTTTATAAAAGATAAGACCCCTTACTACATCGTCGTAGAAAAGGAGCTTGATAACAAAAAGAACATCTTTTTAACAGCCATCATGCTGCTTGTCATCCTTGTGGCAGTGCTTTTTATCGTCTATTTTTTATATCTAAGTAGCGTAAAGCCTTATAAAGAGTTTCAAAAGTATATGAACAACTTTTTTAACGACGCCATGCACGAGCTAAAGACGCCTCTTGGCGTGGCTGGCATGAACCTTGAGATGCTAGGGCTTGAAAATAAATATATAACACGCATCAAAAATGCCCTAAAACAGATGCAAATAACCTACGAAGATGTCGAATACTTCATAAAACGAGGCTACATCAAATTTCCACTTGAGAGGTTAAATTTGGGCGAATACGTTAAAGAGCGAGTGAAATTTCTCTCAAGCGTGGCTGATGTCAAGCACATCGTAGTAAAGACAAATTTAGCAAGCGAAGCATTTACTATGCTAAGCAAGGTCGAAGCTCAGCGCATCATCGATAACACCATCACAAACGCTATAAAATACAGCCCAAAAGAGAGCGAGATAATAGTAAATTTAGAGCTTGAAGATGAGCGCATAAAGCTTAGCGTGCAGGACTTTGGCAAGGGGATAAAGGACGTAAAAAGGGTCTGGAAAAGATACGTCAGAGAGGATGAAATCCAAGGTGGCTTTGGCCTTGGGCTAAATATCGTCAGTGAAATTTGCCAAAAACATGACATTTTATATGGCGTCGATAGCGTTTATAATGAGGGCAGCACCTTTTACTATAAATTTAAACGAGCTTAGATTAAGCATAAAATCGTAAAATGAAGCCTTAAATTTAGAAGGAAAAACTTTGGACAGAATCGTTGAAATCGAAAAAGTAAGCTTTGAAAATGACTTTGAAGTCTCGCTTAGACCGACCAAATTTGAAGACTATATCGGTCAAGAAAAGATAAAACAAAATTTAGACGTCTTTATAAAAGCAGCCAAAAAGCGAAATGAGTGCCTAGATCATGTGCTATTTTACGGCCCTCCAGGACTTGGTAAGACGACCCTCGCTCACATCATCGCAAACGAAATGGGTGTAAGCATCAAAATGACTGCAGCGCCGATGATAGAAAAGAGCGGCGATCTTGCAGCGATCCTTACAAATTTACAAGAGGGCGACGTGCTTTTTATCGACGAGATCCACCGCCTAAGCCCAGCTATCGAAGAGGTGCTCTATCCTGCGATGGAGGACTTTAGGCTAGACATCATCATAGGCTCAGGACCAGCTGCCCAGACTATCAAGATAGACCTGCCAAAATTTACGCTAATAGGTGCAACGACGCGTGCTGGCATGATCTCAGCGCCTTTAAGAGACCGCTTTGGGATGGACTTTAGGCTGCAGTTTTACACAAGCAGCGAGCTAAGCCGTATCGTGCAGATAGCCTCTGCCAAGCTTGGCAAAGAGTGCGATAAAAATGCCTCGCTTGAGATCGCCAAACGCTCACGTGCCACGCCAAGGATCGCTCTTAGACTATTAAAGCGAATTCGTGACTTTGCCGAAGTAAATGACGAGCAAGTCATCAGCCACGAGCGTGCAAAAGAGGGGCTTAACGCGCTTGGTGTAAATTCGCTTGGGTTTGATGAGATGGATATTAGGTATTTAGAAATTTTGATGCAAGCAAGGCGCCGTCCTATGGGGCTTAGCACGATCGCAGCAGCTCTTAGCGAGGATGAGGGCACGGTTGAGGACGTCATCGAGCCATATCTGCTTGCAAATGGCTTTATCGAGCGCACCGCAAAGGGCAGGATCGCTAGTGCGAAGTGTTTTGAGACCTTTAACGTCAAGATCGACATCGAAAAAGGGCTTTTTGAGTAGCGAAATTTAAATTTGGAGCAAAAATGAGCGAGCCACATCTTTGTCCTAAGTGCAAGCAAAGGACGATTTACTTTGACGGGATCTGCTACTGGTGCAGGCAAAAAGAGAAGCTGGAGTTTTATGAAAATTTAAGCGAAGATGAGATCAAACAAAAGTTAAAAAATGTTCTAGCGCACATAGATGAGATAGGCAAATACGGTGAAATTTACAGCGATCTTGTCTATATTTTCTACCTACATGGCATTTGCGACGAGCAGATCATAAGAGAAGTGACCAAGCAGGGCGAGTACTATCCATTTGAAATTTACAAAAACGCCCCAAGTGACGTGAGAGACGAGCTCATAAATAGCCTAAATGGCGCTGAAAATATCGTAAAAATAAATCACATCCTTTGCGCGCTTGCGTGGCAGGGTGATGAGGTGGTGAGGGAGCTATTTTTTAAGCTCTATAATGCGCCAAAGCCTTGGAGGGCAAAGCTTCACGTTGATATGGATGGATATGCGCAGGTTGCTGGCTGGAGCTTTGATAGCAGTGGCAAGAGAAGAAGCTTAGTTTTTGATAAGTGCTTTACCTGCCAGCCAAGCCAAAGCGCAGAGGCAAGCGTTAAATTTAAAGCACTAAGTGATGAAAAGTGTAAATTTTGTAGCGGCGAGATGGTGGAGCTTAGTATCAAAAAAGAGAGCCTAAAGCGATTTGGGTTAGAGTTTAAAAACGACGCTGTGCTTAAATTTTGCCCTACATGCGTTGGCTTTGTGCAGTACTTTTGCCAAAATGACGGCAATAATGTGCAAACAGAGGTAGTAGGTGAGGGCGAGAGCGAAGACTATGTAAGAGATGCTGTGGCGGTGCTTGACGGGCAAAAATTTGAGCTAGCAAACGAGGTCTGTATGCACTATGCGGCTATGATCGATGGTGAAATTTTGCTTGGCGGATATCCGCAGTGGCAGCAAGACAGCGAGTATCTAGCCTGCCCAAAATGTGCTAAAACGATGAAATATCTAGTGCAAATCCCTTTTGGTGCTTTGATAGACGGCGAGGGCACGATCTATATGCAAATTTGTGATGAGTGCGAGGTCGTCGGAGCAAATTTTCAGTGCACGTAAAAGGCTAAATTTATAGGAGCTTTTGAGCTAGAAAATTTACGTAAGGCATAAATTTATCTGAATTTACTAAGCATCAGTGCCACGCTAAAATACCAAAAGCCCACTCTTTGCAAATTTGGTGCCAAAGCGTTTTAGCAAATTTATCAAGCAAATGAGTAGCTTTGATAAATTTGCTATAATTACCCCATTTTAAGGGAGCGAGATGAATAACAGGCTGTTTTTTGGAATTTTTGCGTTTTGTGCTTTGGCTTTGGTGGTCTATCTTTTTAAACCATTTTTACTTGACATTTTTATCGCAGCGCTGCTTGCTGTGGCTGTTGCGAACGTGCAGATCGCATTTTTAACGCTTACTAAAAACCGCAAAACGCTCTCATCAGGTCTTACGACATTTGCGCTTCTTTGCCTATTTATTGCGCCGCTTCTTTACGCCGTCATCGAGATCGCGAAATACGCAGCTGGCTTTGATATAAACAACGTCACAAAGACGATCGAGTTTATCAAAAACTACGACTTTAGCCTGCCAGAGTCGATAAATTTCTTAGAGCCAAAGATTAAGGAATTTATAGGCGGGCTTGATATCAAGATGCTATTTTCGCAAGTCGCTGCTAATCTTGCAAATTTAGGCAAGCTAAGCCTTAAATTTGGCGTTGATATGATCATCATCCTGGTCTTTTTCTTCTTTTGCAACCTTTACGGCAACGAGCTTATAAACTACCTAAAAGAAGCGCTTCCCCTTAAAAAAGAGGACACTGAGTCGATACTAAGCGAGGTTGGCAACGTGATGGGCGTCGTTTTTTACTCGACCATTGCAAATATGATCATCCAAGGCTTTTTATTTGCCATTATCACAAGCTTTTATGGCTATGACGGTGTGCTAACTGGCATCTTTTTTAGCTTCGCCTCACTCATCCCAGTCGTTGGCGGCTTTTTGGCGTGGGCGCCTATTAGCATTTATGAGTTTGCAAATGGCAACACAGCAGCCGCTATCACGATCGCACTTTATACCATCATCGTGATCTCATTTGGCGCTGATACGTTGCTAAAGCCGCTTGTCATTAAATTTATAAACTCAAAACTAGTCAAGATACCAACAAAGATAAACGAGCTACTCATCTTTTTTGCGATGATCGCTGGCATCACGACGTTTGGCTTCTGGGGTGTGATACTTGGACCTGCGATCGTGACATTTTTTGTCTCAACGATCAAGCTTTACACGCTTTTGCGAGAGAGAAATTTCGTATAAAATAGGGGCAAAATATGATATATGAAGATAAATTTATAAGAGTTGAGCGCGAAGAGAATGAGCTTCCGTGGGTGAAAATTTTTACAGCTAAGCCCTACCGTGAGCTAAGCGACTGCGATGAGGCGAGTATGGCTAGACTTTTTGAGGCGATGCTAGTGGCTGAGAAGGCGATGCTTGAGTTTTATAAACCGACTAAAATCAATATCGCAAGCTTTGGAAACTATGTGCCACACGTGCATATTCACGTTATTGCGAGATTTGAAAACGATGCATTTTTCCCAGATAGCGTTTGGGCTAGCCCCAAAAGAAAAAGCGAGCTTGTGCTACCTAAATTTGACGAATTTGCTAAATTTTTAGAAAAAAAACTAAGGCTTAGTTTTGAGTAAATACAAAAAATATTTTAATATCTATATCGTTTTAGTCGTTTTCGCGGTGCTTGGTAGCCTTTTTTACTTTCTTTATAGCTCATACATGGCTGAAAAAAAGCAAAACAATATGCGTGTCTTTTTTGACTACCATGTAAAGCAGCTAAACAAAAGCATCGATGATGAGAAATTTTCATCAATGGCGATCTCGATCTTGCTTGCTCAAAATGAGTCTATACAGATGTGCCTGCTAGGTCAAAACCGCGATGAGTGCGTGAAAAATATCGAAAATTTAACCAAAACTCTTGGCGCAGCGTCGATGTATAACAACATCAAGCTTCATCTTTACGATAAAGATCTAAAAAGCTACGTTAGAAGCTGGGATCTAAACAGATATGGCGATATGATCGCTAGCGGTAGGTTTTTAGTCCAAGAGTCAAGGCGTCAAGATAGGCCCATGGTTGGCATCGAGGCGTGGTATGCTGGAGTGCATATAAGAGCTGTTTCAAATGTGATGCACGATGGTAAAAACATCGGTAGTATCGAGGTTTTACTAAACTACGACTCGCTTGGAAATTTCTATAAAACGCAAGGCATAGACCTTTTCGTGCTCCTATCAAAAGATAAGATGCCAGCACATAAAAGTGCGCCAAGTGATCAAATTTTAAGTGATTATTACATCGAAAATTTAAGCAGTGCAAATTTAAATATAGTTGGAATTTTGCGCGATATCGACCTTAAAAAGTATGAATTTTACGTATATAAGACGCACTATTTTTGCGTTGTGCCGCTACTTGATGCTAGCAACACGCAGATAGGCTACTACGTCCTTCACGTAAATACCGACGAAAAAGAGCGAAACATCTCGCAAAACTATCTTGAATCAGAAGAGCTTTTTTAAAATAAAAAAGTATGCTCTAGCGCTTTGGTGTTGCTAGAGCTTTTTACAGAGTTTTTATGGGCTACTTTATAAGCTTGGACTATAAATTTAACCCTGATACGAAAACTCTTCGCTTGGGAAAATTTTGTTTTTTACTTCGTCAGTGTAGCTTTGCACGCCTTTTCGCACAAGAGCGGCTCCGTCAAGATAGCGCTTAACAAATTTAGGTTTAAAGTCCTCGAAAAATCCT
>CAUQCU010000009.1:0-28645 GCA_963516555.1 Campylobacter concisus
AGAGAGGGGATAAATATCGGCGAGGGAGCTGGGCTATTTTTGCTAAGCCGTGATGAAATTTCAAACGTCGTAGTCGCTAGCTCAGCCTCAAACTGCGATGCTTTTCACATGACGCAGCCTGATTTTAGCGCAAAAATGGCGGTAAATTGCATAGAGGGTGCGCTAAAACGAGCTGGCATGAGCTGCGTGGACTATGTAAATTTGCATGGCACCGGCACGCAGGCAAATGACAAAATGGAGGCAAAAGCTGTAAATTTAACGCTTGGCGCCACTTTTGCAAGCACGCTAAAGCCACAGATCGGTCATACGCTTGGGGCTGCTGGAGCTATTGAGAGCGCCATTTGCGCCATGCTTTGCATGGAGGAAAATAGCACCTTGCCACCACATGTTTATGACGGCGAGTATGATGAGAGTTTGGAGGCTATAAATTTAGTAAAAAGCGGCACTAAATTTGACGTAAAGACGGCGATGTCGCTATCTTTTGCCTTTGGCGGAGATAACGCCGCAATAATATTTAAAAGAGTGAGATGATGATAAGTGATTATTTACCGCACAGCAGCGCCATAACCCTGATTGATGAAATTTTAGAATTTACCCCTGGCGAGAGCATAAAAGTAAGAAGCGTGATAAATGAGCAAAATCCATTTTTAGAAGATGGGAAATTTATGACGCAAAAGGCGATAGAGATGATGGCTCAAAGCCTTGGCATCTACGACTCAAAGATGCGTGAGTTGCGCGGCGAGAAGGCGATATTTGGCTTTTTGCTTGGTAGTAGAAAATTTGAAATTTTTAGGCCGTATTTTAAAGTGGGCGATGATATAGTGATCGTCTCAAAGTGCTCTATCCAAGATGAGAGCGGATTTGGCGTTTATGACAGCGAGCTTTTTGTAAATGGCGAGCTTGGCGCAAGGGCGGTTTTAAACGTGATGAGCCCTGATGAAGAATTTGTAAAAAAGGCACTTAGTGAGTAAGAGAGTATTGATAACTGGATCAAGTAGAGGTATAGGAGCTAGCATCGCTAGGCGCCTTGCTAATGAATACGAAGTGGTGCTTCATGCAAGAGGTAAGAGCGATGAGCTTTTAAGGATGGCCGGCGAGCTTGGGGCTAAATTTATGACATTTGACGTGGCTGACACTGCTGCGGCTAAGGAGATGATAGAAGCTGATATGGAGGCAAATGGCATCTACTACGGCGTTGTTTTAAACGCTGGCATAACAAGAGATAATACCTTTGTGGGGCTAAGCGACGAAGAGTGGTTTGACGTTATAGATGTAAATTTAAATGGCTTTTACAACATCCTAAGACCAGCGCTAATGCCTATGATAAGGGCTAGAAAGCCAGCTAGGATAGTGACACTAAGCTCTGTTTCAGGGGTCATTGGCAACAGAGGGCAGGTGAATTACTCAGCTAGCAAGGCAGGCATCATAGGAGCTAGCAAAGCCCTTGCAGTCGAGCTTGCCAGCAGGGGCATAACAGTAAACTGCGTGGCACCTGGGCTTATAAAGACAGATATGAGCGAAGAAATTTTAAATAGCGACTTCTTAGACGAAGTGCTAAAGGCCATACCTGCAAAAAGAGCTGGCGAGGCAGATGAGGTGGCTGGGCTTGTTAAATTTCTACTAGGTGACGAGGCTAGCTACATCACAAGGCAGGTCATCGGCGTAAATGGAGGACTTTGCTAATGCGTGTATTTGTCACAGGTATCGGCGCAGTCAGTGCTTTTGGCAACAGCTGGGAGGAGATGAGGGCTAAATTTCTTGAAGGTAAAAATGCCGTGAGATATATGAGCGAGTGGGAGGACTATAAGGAGCTAAACACACGCCTAGCAGCACCTATCATAGACTACAAACACCCGCAGGAGTGGGACAGAAAACAGCTAAGAAGCCTCGGCAAGGTCTCAACTTATAGCGTACACGCGGCCGGACTTGCCTTAAAAGATGCTGGTTTGCTAAATGGCGAAGGCTTGCAGGCTGCAAATTTAGACCCAAGCGTGCAAGACGGTAGAATGGGCGTGGCAAGTGGCTCAAGCACTGGCAGCACCGACTCTATCCTTGACATGGCAAAGCTAGTTTTGGACATGGATAGCGGCTTTAACGCAAATACCTACATAAAAATGATGCCTCACACTACAGCGGCAAATATCGCACTATTTTACTCGCTAAAAGGGCGCATCATCCCTACATCTTCGGCATGTACGAGCGGTTCGCACGCCATTGGCTACGCTTACGAGAGCATAAAAAATGGCAGCATAGATATGATGCTAGCAGGAGGCGCTGAGGAGCTTTGCGTGAGCGAGGCGTACGTTTTTGACAAACTTTACGCTACAAGTGTGAAAAACAGTACGCCAAATTTGACCCCAACGCCGTTTGAAAAAGATAGAGATGGCTTGGTGCTTGGCGAGGGAGCTGGATTTTTAGTGCTTGAAAGTGAAGAGAGTGCCTTAAAAAGGGGAGCTAAAATTTACGCTGAGGTCGTTGGCTTTGGCTCTACGTGTGATGGCACGCACATCACTAGACCACAAAGTGCTACTATGAAAGCGGCGATGAGCTTAGCGCTGCGCGCGGCAAAGCTGGAGCCAAAAAGCATAGGCTACGTAAATGCCCATGCGACCGCGACAAAACATGGCGATATAGCTGAAAGTATCGCTACAAATGAGCTTTTTGGAGAGGATATCGCCATTAGCTCGCTTAAGAGCTATCTTGGTCACACGCTTGGCGCTTGTGGTGGGCTGGAAGCGATAGCAACTATCATGATGATGAGAGAGGAGCTCTTTTTCCCAACTATAAATTTAAAAGTAACTGATCCTGAGTGTGCAAAGCTAAACTACTTAAAGGAGCCAACGCCGATAAAGACGGACTTTGTAATGAGTAACAACTTTGCATTTGGCGGTGTAAATACATCTTTGATATTTAAAAGAGTAGATAACAAATTTTAAAAAGGATAGAAAATGAAAAAAATAGTTTCATTAGTTGCCGTTTTGGCATTTGCCTCAAGCCTTAGTGCAAGAGATGACGTGAAGTACCACTCGCTGGACTTCCTAAAAGGCCCAAAGGCTAAAGAATTTTTGCTACCAAACGTTAGCGTTAGCTTTGGCACAGGCTACACAGGCAACATAATCGTTAAAGACCTAACAGCTAATAAAAAGACAAATGGCTTTAACAAAGGCGATGAGGAGGCTTGCCAGATCGCGCTTCTCTCTGCTATCAAGACATTTCAAGAAAGAGCGGTGAAAGAGGGCGGCACTAAGGTTGTAAATTTGACTGGATATTACAAAAAACAGCCATTTAACTCTAAAACTCAGTTTCAGTGCGGCAGCGGTTCTTTGATGTCTGGCGTCACACTAAGAGGCGACATCGCGAAATAATGAAATTTCAAGTTGATTTTTATGACACTATAGCTTATGGTGAGATCAGCGAGGATCTAGCTAGATACAAAAAAGAATTTGATCTAGCAAAGATCCCACCCCTGCAAAGAAGAAGGCTAAGTAGTGCTGCAAAGTGCGCTTTTAGCCTGCTTAGTAGTTTTGAGAGCATCGACATGCCAGTTATTTTTAGCTCCTATGAGGGCGAGATAAATCGCTGTTTTGAGCTAGAAACTGCGCTTGCAAAGGCTGAGCCAGTATCGCCAACGTCGTTTTCGCTCTCTGTGCATAACGCTATCTCGTCGCTTCTTGGCATCGAAGCTAAAAATCACAATGAAATTCTAGCCATCTCTTCTTTTAGTCCAGTAGAAGACGCGCTGCAAGCTGCGTTTTTAAGGCTAAATGACGGATACGAAAGAGTGCTCATCCTTGCCTATCATGAGTCGATATCGCAGAGCTATTTTGATGAGAAAAAGCCATCATTTATGCTAGCGCTTGTCGTCTCAAAGGCAAAAGATAAGAGAGTTTTAACTCTAAAAAGAGTGGAAAAAGAAGAAGAAATTTTAGAAAATTTACTGCAAAACTTTATCGTAAATTTTGACCCAAATGTGGCAAAAACGTGGCAAAGTAGTAGCCATTTCGCGTCTTGGAATTTTAGCTATGAGCCTTAAAATTTTAAGAACCGGATTTTTATTTTTCTTTTTTGCGTTCATTTGCATAAGTGGCGACCTTTTGCTAGTGCCAGTCGTGCTTTTAGGGCTAAATAAATTTAAATTTGTGCAAAATTTATGCCGAGATCTTGTTAGAGTTTCTTGGGGATTTTTTATAAAAGTTACTAAAATTTGTGGGTATTTGGACTACAAATTTGAGCTTACTAAGCTAAATGGCAGCTCAAATTTAGTCATAGCAAACCACCCTTCGCTGCTTGATGTGGTCTTTTTGGTCTCAAGATTTAAAAGGATAAACTGCATCGTAAAAGGCGAGCTTGGCAAAAATATTTTTTTATTTGCGGCTATTAGGGCGTGTAACTATATACCAAACACAAATAATGAGGAATTTTTACAAAAAAGCGTAGATGTTTTAAAAAGCGGCGAAAATTTGCTCATTTTCCCAGAGGGCACACGCACAAAAGAGGAGATCATCTTTCATAAAGCGGCCGCGTATATGGGCATAAAGGGCGCGTCTAGCGTGCTTTGCGTGGGTATAAATATGGCTCCAAGAAGCCTTAGAAAAAATGAGCCATGGTACAAAACGCCAGATGAAAAGATAAAGTACGTCTTCAAAGAGCTAAAGAAATTTGAAGTTAGTGAGTTTTTAAAAGATAGGCCAAGCCCCGTAAGGGCGAGGGCGCTACACGAAGAGATAAGTAAAATTTATAAGGAGGAATTTAGTGAAAGAACTAGTTAATGAGATAAAAGAGCTGATCATTACAAGCTTAAATTTAGAGGATATGAAGCCAAGCGATATCGACGAGAACGCACCGCTTTTTAGCGAGGGGCTAGGCCTTGATAGCGTAGATGCACTAGAGCTTGGACTGGCTGTACAGAAAAAATATGGCCTCGTGCTTGACTCAAAGACAGCAAATTTAAAAGAGATATTTTTTAGCGTATCTTCTCTTGCAAAATACATTTACGAAAATAGGAAATAACGATGAGCGAAGTAGAAATTTTTGAAATTTTAAAGAAGGCTTTGATCGAGCTTTTTGAGATAGATGAGAGCAAGATAAAGCCTGAAACTAGGATATATGAGGACTTGCAGATAGATAGCATAGATGCTATTGATATGATTGATTACATCAAGCGCCAAACTGGTTATAGACTGATGCCAGAGGACTTTAAAAACGTAAAAACGCTTGATGATATCGTAAAAGCTGTAGCAAAGAAATTTGAAGCATAAGATAGTAAAAGTAGCGCTAGTTTTAGCAAGCATCGCCTACCCTTTGGTGCTATTTTTTTGGCAAAAAGGTGCAACTCTTATCTTTTGCGCTCTTTGCGCTCTTTGGCTGGCTAGGGCTTATTTTGAAAGCGGTAAAACAAGGCAGGTTTGCTTAGCGGCTGGGCTATTTTTTGCGGTTTGCGCTATTTTTAGAAGTGTAAATTTGGCGCTTTTATACCCAAGTATCGTAAGTCTTGGCTTTTTGGCGCTATTTTTTTACAGCCTAAGGGGCGAGGCAGTCATAACAAAGCTTGCTAGGCTAAAAGAGAAAAATATAGACGAAAAAGTCGTTAGCTACACAAGAGGGCTAACTAAAATTTGGTGCTGGTTTTTTGTTTTTAACGCAGCTTTTGCCTTTGTTTTGGCGCAGTTTGAGGATAAAATTTACTGGAGCATTTACTGCTCATTTGTATCTTATATCTTGATGGGAGTTTTGTTTTTTGGAGAAATTTTATATCGTAAAATTTTTATTTTAAAGAGGGAAAATGGATTTTAAAAAGAGCCTAAAGGCATTTAAATTTGTGGATATCAACAAGGATCTTTACGAGTACGTAGCTACTTTTGGGGCAAATTTAAAAGAGAAAAATTTAAGCGAGATAGAAATTTATTTAAGCCAGAGCTTTGAGTTTTGCGCCGCTTTTTTTGGAGCGCTTGCTATTGGCGTAAAACCTATCTTGCTTGCAAAGCCGATATATAGCGGGGATAAATTTGTCATTAACGATGAAAATTTTGGTGATTTTTTAGACTTTAGCAAGAGCATGGAGCTAAAATTTGATCAAAATTCTACATTTTTTCTCCAGACCTCAGGCTCAAGTGGAGCTAGTAAAAATATCCAAAAAAGCCTTGGCGCGATGATAGATGAGGGGCTATTTTTAAAAGATGAGCTGGGATTTAATGAGGAGGATAAATTTTTTGCTAGTGTCTCGCACCAGCACATGTTTGGCCTTACATTTAAGATATTTTTGCCGCTCATCTCTGGCGCAAAGGCCGTTAGCAAGGAGCTAAACTACCCAGAGGCGATCTTTGAGCTTGATCTTACAAATTTAAGCTTCGTAACAAGCCCAGTCTTGCTTCAAACGCTAGTTTCTAGCCCAAGAGCAGCTGAAATTTCAGGGCTAAAAAACATCATCTGCGCAGGTTCAGCGCTAAAGAGCGAGCTAAGAGCGAAAATAGAGAGCTTAAGTAGCGCTAGGATAATTGAAATTTATGGTAGCACCGAAACTGGCATAGTTGCTAGAAATTTAGGCGATGAACTCTTGCTTTTTAGCAAGGTAAAAGCGGGTCTTAGCGAGGACGAGGCGCTAAATGTGAGCTCGCCTTGGTGCGAGTTTTTCCAAACTAGCGACTGGGCGCAGATAGATGGTAACAGGCTCACGCTAAAGGGCAGGATCGATAGGATCGTTAAGCTAAATGACAAAAGGGTCAATCTAATAAGTATCGAAAATAAGATGTTTGAAAGTGGCCTTTTAAAAGACTGCTACTGCGACACGCATCCTAAATTTAAGCGTCTAGCTGCGCTTTTGGAGCTTAGCGAAGAGGGGATGAAGCTCTTTAGAGATAGCGGCAAAAAGGGCGTTGTAGCAAGGCTAAATGAGCTTTTAAGGCCTGAGTTTAAAAATAGTGTTAGATATTTCAAGATCGTTAGCTCGCTTTGCAAAAACGCTCAGGACAAGTTTTTAAAAGCAAATTTTAAAACGCTTTTAGAAAAAAATGAGGAGCTTTCTTGGGAGAAAAGTAGCGAAGATGGCGTCTATAAATTTAAGACAAAGCTTAGCCCAGCACTTGGCATTTTTATGGAGCATTTTCCAAATTTGCCGCTTTTGCCCGGCTTTGTGCAGCTTGATTTTGTATTTAAATTTGCAAGAGAGCTTGGCGCAGAAATAGGCGATCAATGCGTGGTGGAGAATTTGAAATTTTTAAAATTTGTAAGGCCAAATGACGAGCTTTGCATAGAAATTTCGCAAAGAGATGAGAAGGTCTATTTTGAGATATTTTGTAACGGCGCTAGAAGTGCTTGTGGCAGGATAAAGCTGGGCTTATGAAGACGCTCTTTCTCATACCATTTTACAACCATCCAGAAAAGATAAAAGCCCTTTGTGAAGCGCTTGCGAGATATGATCTGCCTATTTTAATAGTCGATGATGGCTCAAACGAGGTTTCAAAAAAGGCACTAGAAAATTTGAGCGAATTTGGCGTAGAAATTTTAACTAGAGCCCAAAATGGCGGCAAGGGAGCTGCGCTAAAAGACGGCTTTAGGCACGCTTTGCAAAATGGCTATACGCATGCATTTCAGATCGACGCTGACTTTCAGCACGACATAAGCTTGGTAGCGGAGTTTTTGGAGCTTAGCAAAAGATATCCAAATGACCTAATCATGGCTGATCCAATATACGGCGAAGACGCGCCAAAGTCGAGGTTTTATGGCAGAAAGATCACAAATTTTTGGGTCAAGATCAACACTTTAAATTTTGACATCAAAGACGCGATGTGTGGCTTTAGAATTTATCCTCTAAAAGAGCTTGAGAGCGCAACCTCTAAAAGTAGCTCAAATAGGATGGAATTTGACATGGAGATCTTGGTAAATGCCATAAGATCTGGTGTAGAGATCAAGTGGATAGCGCTAAAAGTGAGCTACGAAGCTGGCGGCGTTTCACACTTTAAAATGCTAAAAGATAACGCGTTAATAAGCCTCATGCACGCAAGATATTTTTTTACTTTAGTACCATTTTTGCTTGGCAAAGCTTTTAAAGGGCAAAAATATGCATGGTGGCAAAAGGGCGAGAGATCGAACGAATTTTTTCTTAGAGTTAGTCTATTTTTAACTAGAAATTTGCCTATATTTCTCATAAAACCTATCGTTATCATCGTCGTTTGCTTTTACTATCTCTTTTCAAAAGTTGAGAGAGAAAATATAAGAGAATTTCTTTTAAACGTAGAGAAATTTAGCGGTAAAAAGCCGGCAACTGGCGTTTTTAGCAACTTTTATGACTTTGGCATAGCAATATGTGATAAATTTCGCATCTGGCAAAATGGCGTGCTTGAAAGCGAGCTAGAGCTTAGTAAATTTAATAGCATCAAAGATGAGTTTGAAGCTTCAAAGCGTGGTAGGATCGTGCTTACAAGCCATCTTGGTAATGTAGAAATTTGCAAGGCACTCTCACTTAGATCGCCAAATTTTCGCATGATCATCTTGGTTTATAGCAAGGGTAGCGAGAATTTTTATAAAATTTTAGAGCAGATCAGCAAGGGGCAGATCAAACTAATAAGCGTTGAAAAGCTTGATGCAGCTGCGATGATGCAGCTAAAAGAGGCGGTTGAAGATGGCGTAAATATCGGCATAATGGGCGATAGGACGCCGCTTAATGGAGATAAATTTATAAAGCTTAGCTTTCTTGGTAAGGAGGCTAAATTTAACTACGGCCCATACCTGCTAGCTGGCATTTTGGGAGTAAAGATGAGCGCGCTTTGGTGCATAAAAAAGGGCGATAAATTTGACATAGAACTAAGTGATATCGCTGATGAGATAAAGCTTAGCAGAGACCGCAAGGCAAGCGTCCTACCATACGTGCAAAGCTATGTAAGGCAGCTTGAAGAAAAAGCGTGCAAGAACCCATCGCAGTGGTTTAACTTTTTTGATTTTTGGAGATGAGAGTGAAAATTTCACACGTTAGCACATTTAAAGTGGCGTTTTTTGACGTTGATAGCATGGAGGTGATGTGGCATGGCAACTACGTCAAGTACCTAGAAATGGCGCGTTGCGAGCTACTTGACAAGCTAGGATACAACTACATCGCTATGAAAAAAGATGGTTACGCCTTTCCTATCGTAAAGCTTGACGTAAAGTACGTGCGTCCAGCCTTTTTTAACGACGTCATAAAGGTCACGACGACGCTTAGCGAGTGCGAAACGTTTTTGAAATTTCACTACCTTATAGAAAATGAAAAGGGCGAAAAACTAAGTGAGGCAAATACCGCCCAAGCTGTCATCGAGATGAAGAGCTTGCAAACTTGCTTTGAGATGCCAGAAGCCCTAAAAAAGGCGCTTAAAGCCTACAATGAAAAGGAGAAAAGATGAGAAAAATAGCTCTTTTTTTAGCCATTTTTATATCTTGCTTTGGCTACGAGCTGGGTGAGCTTAAAAATATAGTAAAAACAGATGGAGTAAGCGGAAATTTCACGCAGACAAAGAGTCTAGCTGGCTTTAACAAAAGCATAAAAAGCTCTGGCGAGTTTAAGCTAGAAAAGGGCGGTCTTTACTGGGATACGCTAGAGCCTGCCTTATCAAAGGTTTTTATAAATAAAGATGGCATTTTTAAAAACGAAAATGGCAAGCTTGAAAAGACGAGCGCAAATTTTGATGAAAAGCTCTTTCTTGCTATCATCAGCCTTGATGAGAGTGAGCTTAGGAAAGAATTTGACATAAAGACAAGCGGCAGCCTAAAAGAGTGGAGCATAGAGCTAAGCCCTAAAAATTTACTCTTTAAACAAATTTTTAAATCCATAAAGATAAGTGGCGACAAGGCGGTAAAAAAGATCGAGCTTGACGAGGTAAGCGGCGATAAAACGATAAATGAGTTTAGTATAAAATGAAAAAACTAGCCACGATCTTGGCTTTTATCTTTGTTTTTTTAGCCTCGCTTGGATATTCGCTTGCGAGCCTAAAAAACGTCCAAACTGATATATTTTCGCTTATAAATTTCAAAGACGCCAAAGAGGCAAAGGTGCTAAAAGAGGTGCAAGATGAGATGGCGTCAAATTTTTTGGTACTTGTAAATTCTAAAGAGCTAGCCAATGACGTGCAAAGCTTGGCGCTTAAAAGCTCGCTTTTTAAGAGCTTTGAGGCGAACATCGACGTAAATTTAAATGATATAAAAAATGACATCAATCGCTCAAAGATCGCTCTTTTAAGTAGGGCTGATTTGGAGCTTTTAAAGAGTGACAAAAACGCCTTTTTCAAAAAGCGCGCAGAGGAAATTTTTAACAGCTTTAGCTTTAGGCTTTTAAATGTAAATGATGATTTTTTCTCGCTAAGTAGTGGCTTTAGCGCAAAAAATGGCAACATAAGCTTAAATTTAGCAGATCTCATGCTTGAGGTAAAGGACGGTGCAAAGAGCTTTTTCTTGCTAAAAGGCGAGCTAAAAAAGGGAGCTTCGAGCGAGGGGCTAATAAAATTTTATAACGAGCTAGAAGCGCTAAAAGTTGGGCAAAACGAGCTTTTTGTGCATTCAAGCGCCCTTTATCAGGCATTTTCAAAGCAAAAAAACGAGAACGAGAGCCTTTATATGAGCGCGGTCTCGCTTAGTCTAACCGCTATATTTTTGATGCTTGCTTTTAGAAATTTGCGAATTTTTTATGTGATATTTATCGCCGCATTTGGCTTTAGCGTGGCATTTGCAGGCACTTTGCTCTGCCTAAATGAGCTAAATATCCTTACTATTTTAATAAGCACGAGCCTCATTGGCCTCATGTTTGACTACATTTTGCACTGGCTTAGCAAAAACGAGGGCGAAGCGATCAGGGCTAGCAGCATAAAAAATATGCTAAAAATTTTCTTGCTAGGCCTTCTTATCACGCTTAGTGGCTATCTAGCTTTTACATTTTCTGATCTTAGGCTACTTAAAGAAGTGGCGCTCTTTTCGGCATTTGCGCTAGTTGCTGCCTTTTTAGCTAGCTACTTTTTTATGCCTCTAGTCTTTGAAGGGGTGAAATTTTATAGATCAAAGGTTTTTGATGCGTTTTTAACTAAATTTTGTGATCTCTCAGACGTGGCTGCAAGGCATTTAGGGGTTAAATTTCTAGCTATCTCACTTATTTTGCTAGCTATTTTTCTTGGATTTGACCTTAAAAATTTATCAAAAAGCGAAAACGTAAAAGACTACTCAAATATGCCAAAGAGCCTGCTAGCAGACTCTTCTTATATATTAAGTCTAACTGGCAACAACCAAAACACGATGATAGTGACAAGATCTAACGGCGACATTTTAGGAGGCGAAAAGAGCCTTTTAGATGAGCTAAAAAAGAGAAATTTGATAAAAGATGAGAGCTCACTAAGCGATATATTTTTAAGTAAAAGCGAGCAGGGACAGCTAAAAGAAGCCTTTAAAAAGGCACTTAATGATGAGCAAATTTACGCGATTTATGAGAAATTTGGCTTTAGCAAAGATGAAGTGCGAAGTGAAATTTTAAAAGTTTTAAGCCAAAAAGAGCTTGGTGTTGGTGAAATTTTAGCTCTCAAATCTATGAAGGATTTTAAAAAATTTGTGCTTGATGAAAATGCAAGCGTGGCTTACGCGAGTGGCTTTGTAAAAGGGGTGCAAAGTAATGAGGTGCTAAAGCGCCACAACGCTTTTAGCCTAAATTTTGCTAGATCACTAAATGAGAGCCTAACGCAGGCAAAAGAGCTAGCTCTAAAACTAAAAATAGCAGCGCTTGTGGTCGCGTTTTTACTGCTGTGGTTTTACTTTAGTGCGCTTATCTCGGCACTTGTGATGGGTGTCATCATCTTTGGCGTGCTTCTTACACTCTTTATCTTTGCCGTTTTTGGCATAAATTTAAGCATTTTTGGCGTCTTTGGGCTCATCCTTGCAAGCGCTGTGGGGATTGATTACATGATATTTGCGCTAAATGAGAGCCTTAGCGCAAAAGAGCGAATTTATGGGATATTTTGCGCATTTATCACGAGTTTTATCTCGTTTTTTACACTCTCGTTTAGCCAGACCGCCGCTCTTAGCGTCTTTGGGCTAAGTGTTAGCCTTTGTGTGCTGATATATGGGCTATGTGCTAGCGTTTTATCTTGTAAAAATATAAAGAATTAGCTTTGTTTTTATGCCCCAAGCGTTTAGCTAGCTCGGGGCTTTGGTTTTATTTTATAACGGCTAGTTTGCCTGTGCCTGCGTTTTTATATACATCGTTTTGGACGTTTGAAGCTTCAAGGAGCTCAAATTTATATGGTGGCTCAAATGGCGGTTTGTCTAGCTTTTCACAAACGCTACCTTTTTTAGAAAGCTCTATTTGTAGCTTTCAAAAATGGTGCCATTACTGCACTAAATTTGCATGGCATGAAGCACCGTAAGCCTGCATAAACTGGGTATAAGAGCTAAACTCACCACCACTAATCTCACTTATAAATTTATCCAGCCCCTCGCTCTTGCCATTTTGTGGGATCTTGCCCTCGCTAAGTCCATGAAGCCATCTATGTAGATGACGTAGCCACCCATTTTGGCGTATTTCTCAAGTTCTGCCTATCTTTTGTGGCGACTTGCTTGCTGTCGTATCTACCAAAATTTGGCTCTGCACTCAAAGCTTTTGTCTCAGCTGACGTCGCACAACATGCAAATAACGAAGAAATGACGAGTAACAATATCTTTTTAAACATCTTTAGCCTCCTAAATTTGGCTTTTTATTCTTGATACTTTGTTATGAATTTCGCCGTTAAATTTAGTGCTATTTTTAGAAAGATAAAATTTAAGTGAAAAATATCTCGCTTTTTAGACGAAGCAAACATAGATAGGCACTTAGCACGCTTTGCTCTCTAACGTAGTTGCGCTCTCCTTTTAAAAGAAGCCTTTCAACCTCGATGTTGCCGTTTTTATCGCCAGCTGCGACATATACCGTACCAACTGGCTTGCTAGCTGTGCTCCCGCCAGGTCCTGCGATACCGCTAATGGCAAGCGCAAAGTCTGCATTTGTCGTGCTTAGAGTGCCTTTTACCATCGCTTTTACGCAAGGCTCGCTCACAGCTCCGTAAGTATCTAAAATTTCATCCTCAACGCCCAGCCACTCGTGTTTTATGTGGTTTGCATAAGTCACTAGCGAGCCATCAAAGCTAGCCGAGACGCCTCCATATCTTGCAAATTTCGCCGCCGCAAGCCCAGCCGTGCAAGACTCAGCAAATGAAATTTTAAGCCCCTTTTGCATGAGCCTGTTTGCTACAAATTTGATCACATCTTTTTGTGGGATAAATTTTTGTGAAAATAGCGTTTTTACCCCTTGTAAAAAGCTTTCGATCTGGCCAAATTTATTACTTTTTGCTCTTACTAGTATCAAATTTGGCAGGATCTGCGCAAGGGTGATATCGACCTCGTAAGTTTTAGCAAGTGGCAGCATAAGGATCCTCGCGCTATCTGCGTCGATGTCTATTAGATGAAAGTAGCTAAAATCAGGCTCGTACTCGACTAAAAACTCGCCTAGCTCTTCATTTGGATTAGCTTTTATGAGATTTATTTGAGCGTTATTTAAGCTAGCTAAAAAGCTATTTTTTGAGTAGTCTAAGCTATCTTTAAGCGCAAGTGTCGTGCTATCTTTTAGCTCGAGCGAGCCCCCTGTTAGCGTCGCCACGATCTTTGCGGCGATGGCAAAATTTTCATCTGAGCCAAAAATGCTTACAAAGTCGTAATCTTTTGATAAATTTTCGATGATAAAAGGTAGCTCTTTGCTATTTTTTGGAGCAAAGCTCACCACTCCAAGCTCGCCAAAATGATCCTCGTAGCTTTGAAAAATGTAGTTTAGAAATTCTCTATTTATCTCAAGATCTTCGCCTATTATCAAGATACTTTGTCTCATTTTTAAGCTCCTTTTTTTGCCTCATTATACTATTTTTCAGTGTGATTTAACCAGCACAGGTGTAAAATTAGCAAATTTTAAAATCAAGGTAAAAAATGGACTACAAAGAGACACTTTTACTCCCAGAGACAAATTTCCCGATGCGCGGAAATCTCCCACAAAATGAACCACAAAGACTAAAATCATGGTACGAAGAGCGCAAGGTTTATGAAAAAATGAAGAAAAACCGCCAAAATGCGGCTAAAAGCTTCAACATCCACGACGGCCCTCCGTATGCAAACGGACACCTACACATCGGTCACGCGTTAAATAAAATTTTAAAAGATATCATCACAAAAACGCACTATTTTTACGGCGAAAACGTCCGCTACGTGCCAGGCTGGGACTGCCACGGCTTGCCGATCGAGCAGCAAGTCGAAGTAAAGCTTGGTGACAAGAAAAAAGAGCTTAGCAAGGTCGAAATCAGGGAGCTTTGCAGACAGCACGCGAGAGAATTTATAGATATCCAGCGCGATGAGTTTAAAACTCTTGGCATCATCGGCGACTTTGAAAATCCATACATGACGATGAAATTTGAGTTTGAGGCTGACATCTACAAAGCACTTTGCGAGATCGCTAAAAAAGGGCTTTTGGTTGAAAGAAGCAAGCCAGTTTATTGGAGCTGGGCGGCTAGATCGGCGCTAGCTGAAGCTGAGGTCGAGTACGAGGAGAAAGAGGACTACTCTATTTACGTAGCATTTGAGCTTGATGGCGACGCGCTAGAAAAGCTTGGCGTAAAAGAGGCAAGCGCTGTCATCTGGACGACTACGCCTTGGACACTTCCAGCAAATCAAGCTATAAGCCTAAATCCAGATGAAATTTACGTGCTAACAGTTGAAAATTTGATCTTTGCAAAGCCACTACTTGAAAGCGTTGTGCAGAGTGGTCTAAGCAAGGGCGAGATCAAAAAAGAGTTTAAATCAAGCCTGCTTGAAAACGCTCACGCGATAAATCCACTAAACGGCAGAAAGTCGCGATTTTTACTAGGCGATCACGTTATGATGGACGGCGGCACTGGACTTGTTCATACAGCTCCAGGTCACGGCGAAGACGACTACTACGTATGTTTGAAATATGGCTTTAGCGAAATTTTGATGCCGGTTGATGATGGTGGCTGCTACGATGAGAGCATAAAACATCACGGACTATTTAGAAGTGACGTGGTAGATGAGTTTGTCGGTATGCACATCTTTAAAGCAAATGAGAAAATTTTAGAGCTACTTGACAAAAGCTTACTTAGCGTCTCTAAATTTAGACACTCTTATCCTTTCTGCTGGAGAACGCATAAGCCTGTTATCTATAGAGCGACAAAGCAGTGGTTTATAGCTATGGACGAGGCTAAACTAGGTGGCAAAACGCTTAGACAAACAGCACGTGCGGAGCTTGAAAAGGTTAAATTTTACCCAAGCGTGGGCATAAAAAGAATAGGCTCGATGATAGAAAATCGCCCAGACTGGTGTATCTCTCGTCAGCGTGACTGGGGCGTGCCGATCGCGTTTTTCAGGGATAAAGCGACAAAAGAAGTTATATTTGATAGTGAAATTTTAGACCACATCGCAGGCATTTTCAAAGAAAAAGGCGCTGATGCGTGGTGGGCGCTAAGCATAGACGAGCTTTTACCAAAGGGCTCAAAATACAAAGCTGAAAATTTAGAAAAAGTGATGGATATCCTTGACGTTTGGTTTGATAGCGGTTCGACGTGGCATGCGGTCTTGCAAAGCGACAACTCCGACGCTGGCAAATACCCTGCAAGCATGTATCTAGAGGGCTCAGATCAGCACAGAGGCTGGTTTCAAAGCTCGCTTCTAGTAAGCACAGCTGTAAATTCTCACGCACCTTACGAGAGCATACTAACTCACGGCTTTACGGTCGATGCCAAAGGCGAGAAGATGAGTAAAAGTAAGGGCAACGTCATCGCTCCACAAGATGTGGCTAAGACTCACGGCGTGGAAATTTTACGCCTTTGGGTTGGCATGAGTGATTATTCAAGCGACCTAAAGATCAGCGAAGATATATTAAAACAAATTAGCGAGCAATACCGCAAAATCCGCAATACGATCCGCTTCTTGCTAGCAAACGTAAATGACCTTGAGAGTCTAAATACAGAGTTTAACATCCTTGATAAATGGATACTAGCACGCGCTAAAAAGGTCTTTGACGATGCGAGCGCTTGCTTTAAAAACTACGACTTTTCAAAGGGCTTTAACATCCTTTTAAATTTCCTATCAGCCGATCTTAGCGGCGTATATCTTGACGTTTGCAAAGATAGACTTTACTGCGACGCAAAAGACGCCCCAAGAAGAAGATCAGCTCAAAGCGCAATGGCGATCATCACAAAGGTACTTTTGCCACTCATCGCTCCAACGCTTACTTACACCGTTGATGAGGTGATGGATTATGCTCCAAAGATCATCAAAGGCGACGCTAAAGACGCGTTTGACTTAGTTTATGAGCCAATCAAATTTGATCTTAGTTTTGAAGATGAGCTGCTTTTTGCCAGCAGGGAGAAATTTAACGAGATCGTGGATGTTCTTAAAAAAGAGAAAAAGATAAAATCAACCCTAGAGCTAAGCCTAGAGACCACAAACCACAACATCACAAGCTACGACGAGCGCGAAGTGGCCGATCTTTACATGGTAAGCTCAGTTAAAGCTTATGATGATAGCGAGCCATTAGCTGAGTTTGAGCTTGAGGGTGATAAATTTAAGATCATAGCAAGCAACCTTCACAAATGCCCAAGATGCTGGAAATTTAACGCTAGTAAAGAAGATGCGCTATGCCCAAGATGTGAAGAGGTCATAAGTGCTAAGTGAGCCAGTAAGCGCAACTATCATAATAGCAACGATCGCTGCGGTGGTCGTTGTTAGCTTGTTTGGCATATTTTTGGTTAATAAATTTAAAGGATAGAAATAGTGGTAACTTTAAAAGAAGCTTTGAAATTTTCAGCTGAAGAGATAAAAAATTTAAGAGCCGAGCTTGAGGCGAAGATCATAAAAGAAAAAGAGCTTGGCGCTTATGTCGAGCAGCTAGCAAATTTAGAGATCGCAAAACTAGGCGAGGGCGTGCCTATCGCTATAAAAGACAACATCCAAGTAAAAGGCTGGAGCGTCACGTGCGCTTCTAAAATTTTACAAGGCTACGTAGCACCATATAATGCAACCGTTATAGAGAAGCTACTTAGCAAAAATTTAGCTCCATTTGGCCGCACAAATATGGACGAATTTGCGATGGGAAGCACGACTGAGAGCTCATTTTACGGCAAAACACTAAACCCACTAAATCACGCTCACGTCCCAGGTGGCAGTAGCGGTGGCTCAGCAGCAGCAGTTGCAGCTGGCCTTGCAGTAGCCGCACTTGGTAGCGACACTGGTGGCTCGATCCGCCAACCAGCGGCATTTTGCGGATGCGTGGGACTTAAGCCAACTTACGGCAGAGTGAGCAGATATGGCCTCGGTGCATACTCAAGCAGCCTTGATCAAATAGGACCTATCACTCAAAACGTAGAAGACGCAGCCATTTTATATGACGCGATCGCTGGACACGACGCAAAAGATAGTACGAGCGCAGATGTGCCATTTGTTAGCGTAAGCGACAAGATAGATGGCAACAAAAAGCTAAAAATTTGTGTCATCAAAAACTACGTAGAAAACGCAAGCGAGCAGACAAAAGCTGCTTTAAATTTAGCTATCGAAAAGCTAAAATCACACGGACACAGCGTAACTTACACAAATTTTGAAGACTCAAAATATGACGTCGCAGCCTACTACATCATCGCAACCGCAGAGGCAAGCGCAAATTTAAGCCGCTACGATGGCGTGAGATATGGCAGACGCGCGGATGCTAAAAATTTAAAAGAGCTATATGTAAATTCACGCTCAGAAGGCTTTGGCGAAGAGGTAAAAAGAAGAATTTTGCTTGGTACATTTGTATTAAGTAGCGGATACTACGATGCTTACTACATCAAAGCGCAAAAAGCAAGAGCGCATATAAAAGCTCAGTATGAGAAAATTTTAGAAGAAAATGATCTCATCTTCATGCCAGTTGCCCCAAGCACAGCTTATAAATTTGGAGCACACAGCGATCCGCTTCAAGCCTATCTAAGCGACATCTACACGATCAGCGTAAATTTAGCAGGCCTACCAGCTATCTCTGTGCCAGTTGGTAAAGATGATCAAAATTTAAATGTGAGCGCCCAGCTCATCGCAAAAGCGTGGGATGAACAGACCTTGATAAATGGTGCTAAGAGCCTAGAAAATTTAATAAAAGGATAAAAATATGAAGATAGTAAAGAGAGCTTTAACATTTGAGGATGTGCTTCTTGTGCCGCAATACTCTGAAATTTTGCCAAAGCAAGTTGATGTAAAAACCAGGATCAGCAAAAACGTCACGCTAAATATCCCGATCGTCTCTGCTGCGATGGATACGGTGACTGAGCATAGAACTGCTATCATGATGGCAAGGCTCGGCGGTATCGGCGTCATCCACAAAAATATGGACGTCGAAAGCCAAGCAAAAGAGGTCAAACGCGTCAAAAAAAGTGAAAGTGGAGTCATCATCGATCCTATCTTTATAAATCCAGAAGCGACCGTGGCTGAAGCTCTAAGCCTTATGTCAGATCTTCATATTTCAGGCGTTCCAGTCATCGACAAAGACCGCAAACTAATAGGAATTTTAACAAACCGCGATTTGAGATTTGAGACAAATATGAGCGTTTTGGTAAAAGACCGCATGACAAAAGCACCGCTTATCACTGCACCAAAGGGCTGCACGCTTGATGATGCGGAGAAAATTTTCTCTCAAAATAGGGTTGAGAAACTACCTATCGTCGATAAAGATGGCAGACTTGACGGCCTTATCACCATAAAAGATCTAAAAAAACGCAAAGAGTATCCAAACGCAAATAAAGATAGCTACGGCAGGCTTCGTGTGGCTGCGGCTATTGGCGTGGGTCAGATAGAGCGCGCTAAAGCACTTGTTGATGCTGGCGTAGATGTCATCGTCATCGACTCAGCTCACGGCCACTCAAAGGGCATCATCGACACTTTAAAAGAGGTAAAAGCAAATTTTAATGTCGATGTCGTAGCTGGCAATATCGCAAATCCAGCAGCCGTAAAAGACCTAGCAGAAGCAGGAGCGGACGGCATAAAAGTGGGCATCGGACCAGGTTCTATTTGTACTACAAGGATCGTTGCTGGTGTCGGCGTGCCTCAAATTTCAGCTATTGACGACTGCGCAAGCGAAGCAGCAAAATACGGCATCCCAGTTATCGCAGATGGTGGCTTAAAATATTCAGGCGACGTGGCAAAAGCCCTTGCAGCAGGCGCAGCTTGCGTTATGGCAGGTAGCTTGCTAGCAGGTTGTGAGGAGAGTCCAGGCGAGCTTATAACATTTCAAGGTCGCCAGTATAAAGTATATCGTGGCATGGGCTCAATAGGCGCTATGACAAAGGGCAGCTCGGACCGCTACTTCCAAGAGGGCACCGCTCAAGATAAGCTTGTTCCTGAAGGCATCGAGGGTCGCGTGCCATTTGCTGGCAGCATAAAAGATGTGATACATCAGCTAATAGGCGGCCTAAGAAGCGCTATGGGCTATGTTGGCGCAAAAGATATTCCAACTCTTCAAGAAAGAGCTGAATTTGTCGAGATAACAAGCGCTGGACTAAAAGAGAGCCACGTCCATGACGTAGTTATCACTCACGAGGCACCAAACTACAAAGTTAATTAGTGTTAGACCTGCAAACTAGAACTATTAAATTTAACGAGCCACTCTATCTTGAGAGTGGCCGTATGCTATCAAATTTCAAGCTTATTTATGAGACTTACGGCACGCTAAATGCTGATAAAAGCAACGTTATCGTGATCTGCCACGCCCTAACTGGCTCACACCACGCTGCTGGCACATACGCAGGTGATGAGAAAGCTGGCTGGTGGGACGGGCTAATAGGCAGCAAAAAAGCGGTTGATACCGATAAATTTTACGTTATTTGCGTAAATATCTTAGGCTCGTGCTTTGGCTCGACCTCGCCCTTAAGCGTGGATAGAAGTAGTGGCAAAGAGTATCGGCTAAATTTCCCAGTCCTTGCCATAAGCGACGTGGTAAAGGCGCAGATGAGGCTATTTAGCGAGCTTGGCATCACAAGGGCAAGAGCCGTGATAGGCGGCAGTCTTGGCGGTATGCAGGCACTTTGCTACGCTATCGAGTTTCCAGAATTTGCACAAGATATCATAATGCTAGCAAGCACCTATCAGACGAAGCCCTGGGCGATAGCGTTTAATAAAATCGCAATCGAAGCCATTTTAAATGATGAAAATTTTAAAAACGGCGAATATGACGTGGAATTTATAAGAAAAAACGGGCTAAAAGGCATGGCTTACGGCAGGATGGCAGGGCACATCAGCTTTTTAAGCCCTGATAGCATGGATAAGAAATTTGGACGGAGCTACGTCGAAACCGACGGCCTTTACGATCTTTTTGGGCATTTTCAGGTCGATCGCTACATGGAGTATAACGGCTACAACTTCCCAAAGAGGTTTGACCCGCTAAGCTATCTATATATCGTAAAGATGATGAATATCTTTGACTGCACAAGGCACTACGATAGCCTAAAAGACGCCCTTGCGCCGATCAAAGCAAATTTGCATCTAGTCGCTTTTAAAGGCGATCTACTCTTTCCGCCAAGCTGCATGAGAGAAATTTATGACGCACTTTGCGAGATGGGCAGAGGCACGAAGACAAATTTTGTAGAGATAGATAGCAACTACGGCCACGACGCCTTTTTGGTCGAGATAGAAAAATTTGATGGATATATAAAAAATATATTAAAAGGATAGAAAATGGAGCAAAAAGAGCAAAGTTTTGAAGAGAAATTAGCCCTAGCTGATAAAATTTTAAACGATCTAAACAAAGATGATGTGAGCTTAGAAAAGAGCATAAAGCTGCACGAGCAGGGCAAAAAGCTCTTAAATGAAGCGAGAGAAATTTTAGAAAACGCAAAACTTAGCATAAAGCAGGTGGATGATGAGTAAAATTTGCGCCCTTCAGCTACCAACGCAACCTTTAAGCGAGGCTAGGCTTGATTATTACCTTAAAATTTGCGAAGATGAAAACGCAAGGCTGGTAGTGCTTGGCGAATACGTGCTAAATAGCTTCTTTAAAGAGCTTGCTAGCATGCCAAAAAGCCTCATAAAAGAGCAGAGCGAGCGCAAAAAAGAGGCACTATTTGCGATGGCAAAAAAGTATGATCTAAATATCATCGCACCTATCATAAATTTAAAAGGCAAGGAAATTTTTAAGAGCCTAGCTAAATTTAGCCCTACGCAAGTAAAACTCTACGATCAGCAAATTCTCATGCCTTATGCGCACTGGAACGAGGCTAAATTCTTTAGCAACGCAAGCGAGGAGTTAAATTTGCCTATCTTTACATACGAGAAATTTAAGGTAGGCGTTATGTTTGGCTTCGAGGCGCATTTTGATCTGTGCTGGGCATATATGAGCGCTAAAAAGGTCGATATCGTGCTTGTGCCAACGGCTTGCACGTTTTTCTCACAGGCGCGCTGGGAGGAGCTATTAAAGGTTAGAGCCTTTACAAACAACGTTTATGTGCTTCGCGTAAACCGCGTGGGAAGCCACAAGAGCGAGGACGAGCAGTGGAGTTTTTACGGCGACTCGATGCTTATTAGCCCATTTGGCGAGGTTAAGAACAGGCTTGGCAAAAATGAAGAGATGATGATCGATGAGCTTAGCAAAAAGGAGCTTAGCGAGGCTAGAAGCACTTGGGGCTTTATGCAGATAGAGGCTAAATTTAAAAGATGAAGCGCTGCATCTGGGCGGAGAAGAGCGAATTTAGCAGGAGCTATCACGACTATGAGTGGGGCAGGGCGGTCAAAGATGATAAGAAATTCTTTGAAATGCTCATTTTAGAGGGCTTTCAAGCAGGCCTTAGCTGGGACTATGTGCTACGAAAAAGAGCTGGGCTTGCTCAAATTTTAGACGGCTTTGACGCAAAAAAGATCGCTAGCTACGATGAGGCAAAGCTTCAAAGCCTTTTAAGCGATGATAGAGCGATCAAAAACCGCCTTAAAATTTACTCTTTGCCAAAAAATGCCAAAGCTTTTTTAAAGCTTTGCGCTGAGTTTGGCTCGTTTTATAACTACATCTATAAATTTACAAATGGCAAGCGCGTGATAAATGACATAAAAAGCGCTAAGGACATGCCAGCAAGTAGTGAGCTCTCAGAGTGCATCTCAAAAGATATGAAAAAGCGTGGCTTTAAATTTGTAGGTGCTGTGATCATCTACTCGTTTTTACAAGGCGTTGGCGTCATAGATGATCACGAAAATGAGTGCTTTTGCAAAGGTAAAATTTAAACTCACCACCACCTTTAATCTTAATACAAAATAAATAATTTTAAGTAATCTTTATCATAAATAATCCTATAATTTTAGTAATCACAAAGGGTTTTAAACTAAGGTGTAAATTTAAAATTTACAGGCTTGTGCGTAACACTAAAAAGGAGACGCTATGAGTAAAGTTTCTAGACGTGATTTTATAAAATTTGGTGCTGTTTCGGCTCTTGCTGCAAGCGGAGTTTATGCGAGCGATATGCCAGTCTTTAGAGATAAAGATGTCAAATTTGACGAAGAGTGGGATGTCGTTATAATCGGTAGTGGCTTTGCTGGTCTTGCAGCTGGTATCAAGGCAAATGAGCGAGGCAACAAGGTTCTTATCTTAGAGAAAATGGGGCGAGTTGGTGGCAACTCTGTAATAAATGGCGGAATTTTTGCCGTGCCAAACAGCGAACTTCAAAAGAAAAATGGAGTCAAAGACTCAAAAGAACTCTTCATCTCAGACTGCGTCAAAGCTGGCCTTGGGCTAAACCACGTGGAGCTTCTTGGTATCCTTGCTGATAGAGCGGTCGATACTTTTAACTTCACCGTAAAACACGGCGCAAAATACCTAGATAAGCTACTTCTTGAGGGCGGTCATAGCGTGCCAAGGACTTACTACACTGAAAATACAAGCGGCTCTGGCATCGTTCAGCCTCTAGCTGAGACGTTTAAAAATTTACAAGACTGCGAGCTAAGAACAAGGTGCAAATTTGATGAGTTTGTAACCGATGAAAATGGCGCAATAGTAGGCGTTGCGGTCCGAAATGACTATAAATTTGATAAAAATTTATTTAGCGATGACAAAGAGAACAAGAGCGGCGAGCGTAAATTTATAAAGGCTAAAAAAGGCGTCGTGCTAGCAAGCGGCGGCTTTTGCAGTGATAAGTTTTTTAGAAAGCTTCAAGACCCACGCGCTGTGCCTGAATTTGACACTACAAACCACCCAGGCGCAACTGCAGGTGCTTTGATCTCAGCCCTAAAAATAGGAGCTTTGCCTGTTCAAATCGGCTGGATACAATACATCCCATATAAATGCCCTGACGAAAAAGGCAACGGCATCACAAGTAAATTTGCCTCACAAGCTGCCTTTAGATACGGCATCTCAGTCGATCCAAAGACCGGCAAACGCTATATGAACGAGCTAGCCGACCGCAAGATAAGGGCTGATGCTATGTTTAGGATAATTGATGCTAAAAACGACAGCTATCCTATAAATTTATGCGACTCAGTAGCTGCTGCAAAGCTAGTCGAGAGCGACCTTGCAAATCCTATGAAAAACGGTGTCATAATGAAATTTGACACGCTAGCAGACCTTGCTAAACATTACAAAATGCCAGCTGGCGAGCTAGAAAAAACGGTTGAGAGATACAACGAATTTGTTAAAAAAGGCAAGGATGAGGATTTTGATAAGCCAATCAAGCTAACTGATGGTATCACCATCTCGCAAGCTCCATTTTACGCTATGCGTGGCGCTCCAAAGCTTCACCACACAATGGGCGGAGTGAAGATAAACAACAAAGCTCAGGTGCTAAACATCGACGATGAGCCGATCAAGGGACTTTACGCTGCTGGCGAGGTAACTGGCGGCACGCACGGAGCTAGCAGGCTTGGTAGCTGCGCGATACTTGACTGCTTAACATTTGGCATGATAGCTGGGGAGAATATCTAAACTTACTTTCTTGCTTAAAACTCTAAAGTAAATTCGATATAAGGGGGAAGGGACTTGAATTACGAAGTCGTGCCCTTCCCCCTTAACAACCCCCAACCCTTACGACGTTAGAGGTGCATGCTTCAGTGCTTCGCACCGCATGAATTTACAATTTGTAAATTTTAGCCCTTTTCGGAGTGAAATTTGAAACGAAGCGAAGTTGAAAAATATATAAAAGAGAAATTTGACATTTTGGGTGAGCAAATTTTCCCAAAATATCCAAAATTTAGTGTCTTTCGTCACAAGAAAAATGAGAAGTGGTTTGCGCTACTTATGCAGATAAGTGCTAGCAAGCTTGGTCTTAAAAGTGACGAGATGATAGAGGTTTTAAATCTAAAATGCAGCCCAGATCTAGCCATGGTGCTAGTTGATGAGAGGCAAATTTTTAAAGCATATCACATGAATAAAAAGCACTGGATAAGCATAAATTTAAACTCCAAAATCTCACAAAAAACCGTTTTTGACCTGATAGATGAAAGCTTTAAGCTAAGCAAATAAAAGCCATTTTCAGCCTTAAATTTAGTAGTTTTTGTTAAAATCACGAAAAACTTAAGGATAAAATTTGCAAGAGCTAAATAACGAGATCAGAAAAGTCCATTTCATAGGCATCGGCGGCATCGGCATCTCAGCCATCGCTAGATTTTTACACGAAAAAGGTCACAAGATAAGTGGCAGCGACATCAAAGAGAGCAAAACGACGCTTGAACTTCAAAATGAGGGCATTGAGGTCATCACACCGCACTGCAAAGAGGCGATAAAAGACCAAGACTTCGTGGTCTATTCAGCTGCGATAAAAGAGGACAACATCGAGCTAGTCGAGGCCAGAAACAAGGGCATAAAGTGCTTTTCAAGAAAAGAAATTTTGCCTTACGTGCTTGAAGATAAGTGCGTTTTCGCAGTTGCTGGCGCGCACGGCAAAAGCACGACTTCAGCGATGCTAGCAAGCCTTATTGAGGGCTCAGTGATCATCGGCGCCATATCAAAGCAGTTTGGCTCAAATATGCGCTACGCCAAAAGCGACAACGTCGTATTTGAGGCTGATGAGAGCGATTCTAGCTTTCTAAACTCAAACCCATATCTAGCCATCGTCACCAACGCAGAGCCAGAACATATGGAGCACTACGACTACGATCTAGCTAAATTTTACGCAGCCTACAAGGGCTTTTTGGAGCGCGCGAAAGTTAGGGTGATAAACGCTGAGGATGAGTTTTTAAGCACGCTTAAGCTTGATGCGATCAGGCTTTATCCAAGCAGTGATATCACCGAGCTTACGATGGTTGTAAGAGACTATCAGCCATACACCAGCTTTAACCTTAAAAATTTAGGCAAATTTGAAGCCTTTGGTATGGGCGAGCACATCGCTATAGATGCATCTTTGGCTATTCTAGCCGCGATGCATGAGACGCCACTAAAAGACATAAGAGAAAATTTACTAAATTTTAAAGGGATCAAAAAGCGTTTTGACATACTTAGTGCAAACAAAAATTTCGTCCTAATCGACGACTATGCACACCATCCAACCGAGATAAAAGCGACACTAAAATCAGTCTTTGAATACGCCAAAATTTTAGGTATAAAGAGCGTCACAGCGATATTTCAGCCACACCGCTACACAAGGCTTAGCACAAATTTACCTGGTTTTAAAGAGTGCTTTAAGGGCGTTGATGAGCTTGTCATCTTGCCAGTTTATGCAGCCGGAGAAAATCCGATCGAAGTTGATATGAAGAGCGAATTTAGCGAGTATAACCCGATCTTTACAGACAAGGTCGAGAGGGTTGAAGAGGGGATAGAATTTACAGATGAATTTGGCGTAAAAAACCGCCTAAGTGACGGCATTGTAGTTGGCTTTGGAGCGGGCGATATCAGCGTGCAACTA
Source organism: Campylobacter concisus (assembly GCA_963516555.1). Lineage (GTDB taxonomy): Bacteria > Campylobacterota > Campylobacteria > Campylobacterales > Campylobacteraceae > Campylobacter_A > Campylobacter_A concisus_BA. Next base: position 25,869 of record CAUQCU010000009.1, read on the forward strand.
AGAGGCGGATATTAATGGATCTAAGTAGTTTCAAGCCTCAAGATGAAAATGAAATTTTAAAAGAGATAAAAGAAAAAGAGCTAAGCGAGGATGAAATTTCCAGCCTTATAAATTTAGGTAAAAAAGATATCTTGATCGCGCTTGCAAGGTCGCAAAAGCTAAGTAGCGCCCAGATAAAAGAGATGCTGCCAAATGCCCCATATCTAGCCGTTTGCTTGCTGGTTGAAAAGCAAGATATCAGCGAGGTTAGGGCTGAAATTTTAGAAAAGATCAAGCCTCATGCTGAGCTTTACAAAGAGCTCATCGCAAAGTATAAAGGCGTGAAATGGTAAGAAATTTGATAATAATCGCCGGCGTGATGCTACTTTTTGGAGCGATCTGGGCGATAAAAGATGAAAAGATCAGCAAAGGTGTTAAAGCGCTCGTTAGCGCGGTGCTTGTAGCTATCCTTGTTTGTGTCTATTTTTACGAGCAGAATTTATCAAAAAATGAGGACGCCATCTCAAAGCTAGTTAGCGATTTTAAACAAGGCAAAACACTAAAATGTGGCGAATACAACGTAAGCGCTGAGAAATTTAACTACGAATTTGGTACGGCGTCATTTTTGGCTAAGAGAGAATTTAGCGATCTCTCAGGCGTCATCGTGCCTATAAAAAGTTGCGAGCAATGACTGAAGAGATATTTTTAAAGCTCGATCTGGGCGAGTATCTGGATAAATTTAACTCCTTTTTAGCAAGGCAAAAACCGCTATTTTTACAAGGCGACAGCAAAATCCACTTTGAAAACATTAGCGAGCTTTCAAAGTATGATTTTAAGGCACCTGACGAGATAAAAGAGCTTGATGACGCGCTTATGAGACTTAGCAAGCAAGCAGTGCTTCACATCAGCGAAATTTACGAGTTTGCAAAGATTATTAAGTATTTTTCATATCTAAAAAAGCAAAAATTTGAAGGCAGGCTTGGCGAGTGGATCGCTAAAGTTGAAATTCCTGAAGCGATGAGCCAGATGGCAAACAGCTTTGATGAAAACGGCGAGTTTAGCGATAGCGTGGATGAGAGATTTGCTGCGATAAAGCAGGCTTTTAGCGAGAAAAAGCGCCAGATCGACGCCGAGCTTAAAAAGCTCATCTACTCAAAGCACATCACACCCTATCTAGTCGATACCCAGACGCACTATATCAACTCGCAAGAGGCACTTTTAGTGCGTGGCGGCTTTAATCACGCCCTAAAAGGCACCGTGATCGCTAGAAGCTCGGGCGGCTACTTTTACGTCGCACCTGCAAGCACCGAGCGCCTAAAAAAGGAACAAAGCGAGCTACTTGATAGAAAAGAGGAGATCATTTTTGAGCACTGCAAGAAATTTAGCCTGCAGATGAGTAAGAGCCTACTCTTTTTGAAATTTATAAATAACGCTTTTGATCAGTTTGACGCATATCAGGCTCGTGTAAATTTGGCTAGATCGCGTGACTATGAGTTTGTTTTGCCAAATAGCTCGCACGTTATCAAGCTTGAGAAATTTGCCCACCCAGCGCTAAAAAATCCAAAGAGCGTGAGTGTGGATTTTAGTAAAAAAGTGCTTCTTATTACCGGTGTAAATGCTGGCGGTAAGTCGATGCTTTTAAAATCGATCATCTCAGCTACACTACTTGCAAAGTACCTGCTACCTATGCGTATCGACGCAAACCGCTCAAGCATCGGCTCTTTTAAAGAATTTGACGCGATCATTGAAGATCCGCAAAGTGTGAAAAACGACATCTCGACCTTTGCTGGCAGGATGGTGCACTTTGCAAGGCTTTTTACTAAAAAATCGATCATCATCGGCATCGACGAGATCGAGCTTGGCACCGACTTTGAGGAGGCTGCAAGCTTGTATGGCGTCATGATAGAGCGTCTCATCACTCAAGATATCAAAATGATCATCACGACCCACCACAAGCGCCTTGCGATGTTGCTAGCTAAAAACCCAGAGGTTGAGCTGGTGGCAGCACTTTACGACGAGGCGGCTCAAAGGCCTAAATTTGAGTTTTTAAAAGGCACGATCGGCAAGTCTTACGCCTTTGAAACGGCGGCAAGATACGGCATATCTCAAAATTTAGTGGCGCAGGCAAAGAAAATTTACGGCGAAGATAAGGAGAATTTAAACGAGATCATCACAAAGACACTAAATTTACAAACCAAGCTTGATGAGGGGATAAAAGAGGTCACGGCAAAAGAGGAGCGGCTGGAGCGCTTGCTTGAGGAGCAAAAAGAGCTAAAAGAGAGAAATGAGATCAAGCTAAATGCGACTATTTCTCGCCTTGAAAAAGAGTATTTTGAAGCGATAAATGCGGCAAAAGCTGTTATAAATTTCAAGGATATTAAAGACAAGCAAAGGGCGCTAAACGTGGCAAATGAAAAGAAAGCTGCCATCGTTAAGCCTAAAAAAACTGAGCGTGAGAGCCTAAAAGTAGGCGATAGAGTAAAATATGAAAATATAAAAGGCACGGTTTTAAGTATCTCTAAAAATGACGCGATGATCGAGTCAAATGGCATAAATTTGCGCGTGCCACTCGAGCTTTTAAGAAAAAATGGCAACGAAGTAGTCTTGCCTAAAAAAGGTGGCGTAAGTTTAAGTGTCGATAAGCCAAAAACGGCCTCGCTCTCGCTTGATCTGCACGGTATGAGAGCTGACGAGGCGATAGCAAAGCTTGATAAATTTATCTCAGACAGTCTTGTTATGGGATTTGATGAGGTTAGCGTATTTCACGGCATTGGCACTGGCAAGCTTGCCTTTGCTGT
>CAUQCU010000010.1:0-28133 GCA_963516555.1 Campylobacter concisus
CTTAAAGATACCTTGTTTGTATGGTTATAGCTACCACCACTTTTATCTTTATATCCTATAGATATGATAGCTGTACCAGTATAGGCATGTATGCTTTTAGTATCATAAATTTTACTTAGATCAGATGAATAGACTATAAGCTTAGTATCTTTCTTATCATTTCTATCTATAGGGATATTAAATGTAGCCCTATATGAGTTTTTCATATCTGAGTCTTTATTTTTAACTAAAGATGTACTCTCATATATACTCTTATCACCGCAGTGGTGAAGATATACCTTATCTATATCACTAGCTTCACCTTTTTCGTTTTCAATGATGAGATTATCTAGTGTTAGAGCTAGGCTTGAGCTAGATGTTGATGTAGGTTCTGCATTATTACCAAGAGCTAGACGAAGCTTCATGTCAAACATAGCTGAGTCTTTATCATCTCTAAGGGTAAAGTTATTCTCCTTAGCGAAATTTAGAAGGTTGAAATTTAGATATTCATCTTTAGATGAGGGGAGCTTAAAGTGGCTCATCTTTACCACGCCATCTTCTAGCTTGTACTCTATCTCATCGCTACTTTGCCTCACGCTAGTAAAGCAAGCACCCTTTGTCTTGTTTTTATCATCTTTGCCATCATCGTTTTCTTTATAAAGTATCACGCTATCTGACTTTGTCTTTGCGTTTTTAAATTTGATATCTCTATCAGACGAAACGCCTTTGTTCTCTTTCTCATAAGAGTCAAATTTAAAGTCAGTCAGTATTAGTTCGCATAAATTTAGCTTGCCATAGTTTGGTCTGCTAGGATTTAGCTCTTTTGGGTTTAGCTCGCTGCAGTCAAATTCTGTTTGGCTGGCTAGCACGATGGTAAAGTTGCTCTTTTTAGGCTGAAATATCCTAATAGGAGTAGCCGTCTTTATAGGGCAGAGTATGAGCATATCTTCTTGTTTATAAAGCTCTTCTTCTCTTCTTTTTAGGAGTTTGTTTATCCTTGAAGCGTTAGATGTAGAAGAGGATGTTAAATTTACGCAGTAGATATTTTCGGTGCTAAATTTCTTTGATGTTTCAGAGCTCAAAAGAGAATTTAGCTTTTCAGCAAATGGCTTAAATAGCCCATCACACTTTGAAGCGGTGCCGTTTGATCTCTCTTCATCTTTTTGAATAAATTCTAAGTGAGTGACGTCTTCTTTGTGCTCTTTGCCGTTTTTGTGTTTTGTTACATACATAGCTTTAGAGATATTTAGGTGGGTAAAGAGGTCTATACACTCGCCAAAGCTGACACGCTCCATGCTAGCCGCGCTAGATGAGTCGCTAAGTGCCTTGTTGTTTTCGTATGACTCGTAAAGGCCAAACTGAGCTGATATCTTTTGTCTTAAAAGTTTAAGGTTGTGTGGATTATCACCGCTAAAGCTCTCAAAAGCTAGCCAAAACCACGCTTTAAAGCGACTTTTGCTCTTGATGTATTTTGCTAAAGCTGGGTCGATATTTTTCTTACTGCTTATGTGAAGCAGGGCTAGAAGTGCGACATGCTCTTTTGAGACATTAGATGTCCCAGATGAAGTGAGCTTGACCTCTTCTAAATTTGCAAGCGATGAGCCTCTTAGTTTCTCTTTTATATCAGCCGCTAGTGGCTTTAGCTTTGACTCTAATATGGCATTTAACTGCTCATCTTGGCTAAATTTAAACTCAGGCAACTCTGCGCCTGCACCACCAGACGCCTTTGTATAAGCAGCCCTTGCAGCGTCATTTATATCGTTAAAAAGTTTTTCTGCATCTATCTTTGAAACTACGGTTTTTGTTGTAGTGTTTGTTATAGTTTTTCTAGCAGCCTCGATCACTTTTGGTTTGTTGGTACCATAAATTTGAGTGCATATCGCGTCTAGGTCGTCTTTTAAGCTAAAGCTATATCCCATAAGTAGCTTGTCACCAGAGACAAATGGCTTGCTGATGTCGGCGCTATATGATAGTTTGATGATATCTATTAAGTTTTCTTTAAAATTTGCATCATTTCTAGGGGTTATAGACATAAAACTTCCTTGATTATTGTTTTGATATATTAGCACAAACTTAAAAAGTTTTCAATAAAAAACTATTTTTATGAAATTTTTGTCTTTTTAAGAAATTTGATAGTTAAATTTATATTAGAACAGCGAACAACTAAAAGCTATGACACAAAAAATTATCAAAGAGCCTTTATAAACTCTTTAAATTTATCTCCTCGCTCAGCGTAGCTCTTAAACTGATCAAGGCTCGCAGCTGCTGGGCTTAGAAGCGCTATCTCTCCTTTTTTTAGCTCTTTGCTTATCTCATTTACAGCGTTTTGTAAAAAGTCGCATTTTAGGGCAGGCACGTTAAATTTATCGGCTAAATTCATAAGTTTGTCGCTGTTTGAGCCGATGGCGTAAATTTTGACCTTAAGCCCACTTAAGTTTTCAAATAGCTCGTCCATGCTAACGCCCTTGTCGTCGCCGCCTAAGATCAGGTGCATGAAGTGATCTTTGTAGCGTTTTACGGCTTGAATGCTGGCGTCTATGTTGGTCGCTTTTGTGTCATTGACCCAAGTTCGCCCCATCTTGTCGGTGAGCTCTTCAAGCTTGTTTGCCTCGATGACAAATGTGTTTAAAAGCCCTACATCACAGCGGTCAAATAAAATTTTCTCAACCGCAAGTGCCAGCAGTGCGTCAAGTAAAAATGGCGTTTTAAAGGCTATATCGCCCAAATTTACGCCGCAAAAACGAGCAAGATCGCTCTCATCTTTATAGGCGATCACTTTGGCCTTTGTAGGCGTGCTAGCGTAAATTTCAGGCACTATCGCTACGCTAGTTTCGCTCATGCTAACAAGCGGCTTTAGCTTGGCTTTTTCATACTCGCTCATGTTACCATGCCAGCTTAGATGATCTGGCGTGATCGGCAAAAGTACGTAAATTCCTGGTGTGGCGCGGTTTGTGTAGTGCAGAGTAAATGAGCTAGTCTCAAGTATCCAAATTTTAGCGTGCGGGTCTAAATTTGCTAGTGCGATGCCGACATTTCCGCCCATCACTGAGCCTTTGCTCTCTAGCAAGTGCTGCATCATCTTTGTGGTCGTCGTCTTGCCGTTTGTGCCGCTTATCCAGACGTTAAATGGCAAATGCGTCTTATAAATTTCATAAAAATAGTCATATTCGCTGATCAAATTTTTAGCTTTTTTGATAAGCTCGTGGTGAGGCGGGATGCCCGGGCTTGGTATCTCTAGGCTGCTTTTTGCTGGGTCAAATTCGCTAACTGGCAAAAGAGCGTTGCCAAACTCGTCCTTAGAAATTTCGCTAAATTTATCATCGTAGATATCCCAAAAGCCCTCATTTACGAAGTTTTTAGCGATAGCTTTCGTCGTGCCACCATAGCCAAATAGTGATTTTCTCATGCTTTTATCCTCTTTTGCCCCATAAAATTTCTACTATCTCGTTTGCACTTAGCTCACGCATAACGCCCTCTATCTCGCGGCGCTCAAAGAGCTCAAAGCTAAATGTTTTGGCAAAATTTAGCTTTAAAAACTCTGCAAAATATGCACCCTTGCAGGCAAATGTCACTCTTGCATAAAATGCCTCTAAAAAATCATCATCAAATTCAGGCGTAGGTGCTAACATACGCTCTACGATCTCGCTAAGCTCGTCTTTTGTTATATTAGGCACTGCTTTTGGCTCTGGCAAGGCGATATCAAAGGCGAGATTTTCAGCGCCCTCGGCCTCCCACCACTCGTGCAGGCTAAATTTACTCATATCTTTGCCGCTGATCTTGGCTAAGCGCTGCTCTACCTTGCGGTACTCTTCGCCGTCCTCATCGCCAAATTCGTCGCAATAGTCGGTGTAGGCTAAAATTTGCTCCAAAATTTCATCATATTTTTTTCTAGCACTCTCAAAGTCAGGCTCTATCTGCGCTCGCATGATCTACCTGATCTTTAGCGCCGTTAGTGCGATCAAATTTGCCAAAAGCGCAATGATCCAAAAGCGCACGATGATCTTATTTTCAGCCCAGCCCTTTATCTCAAAATGGTGATGTATAGGCGCCATGAGGAAAATTCTGCGTTTAAAAATTTTAAAGCTACCTACCTGCAAGATGACGCTTAGCGTCTCAACGACAAAGATGACGCCGATGATGATGAGCAAAATTTCATTTTTAGTCGCAACGCCCATAAAGCCGATATATGCGCCAACGCTTAGGCTGCCACTATCGCCCATAAAGACCTCGGCCGGATGGCAGTTAAACCACAAAAAGCCCATGAGTGAGCCAATTAGCGCAGAGGCTACGACGACGCTCTCGCCAACGCCTGCTATCTTTGGTAAAAGTAGGTACGAGCTAAAGACAGCGTGGCCGCAGATGTAGGCAAAAACGCCAAGAGTTAGAAGCGAAAATATCGATGGCACGGCGGCAAGTCCGTCAAGTCCGTCTGTTAAATTTACCGCATTTGAGGCTGCGACGATGACTAGCGTCCAAAAGAAAATGGCAAAAATTTTCATGTCAAAGATCGGCTGCTTGTAAAACGGCAGGTAAAACTCGGTGTTTAGCTCTTTGCTAAAGTAGAGAAATGCTGCGAGCAAAAAGGCGATTAAAAACTGAAAAAAGAGCTTTGCCTTTGGGCTTAGACCGGCGTGGTTTTTCGCACCTAAAATTTTGCTGTAGTCATCCTTGTAGCCAAGCAGAGTAAAGCAAACTAGGCAAAAGAGCGAGGCTAGCACGAAAGCGTTATCAAGCCTTGCGCAGATGATCGTGGCGATCACAGCTGTAAAGACAAAGACAAGTCCGCCCATGGTCGGCGTTTTGGCCTTTTTTTGGTGAGTTTGCGGGGCAAGCTCGTAGATAGGCTGGGCGGCGTTTTTTGCCTTTGCCCAGGCGATAAATTTAGGCATTAGATAAGCTGTCAAGATAAATGCTATGAAAAACGCGATGCCAGCGCGAACGGTGATATACTGAAAGATATTAAAATTTAAAATTTCGTAGATATAGTAAAACATAGGGGCCTTTATTTTAAAAAAAAGCAATTTTAGTATAATGGCCTTAAAAATTATCTAAATTTAAGGATAAAATTTAAAAATGGCTCAAAAAACTATACTTATAATAACTGATGGCATTGGATCAAACGAAAATGGCAAATTTAATGCATTTGAGGCGGCCAAAAAGCCAAACTACGATAAATTTTTTAAAGAAATTCCAAACACGCTCATAAAAACTTCTGGAAACGCTGTGGGGCTACCTGAGGGGCAGATGGGAAATAGCGAAGTAGGGCACATGTGCATAGGAAGCGGTCGAGTTTTATATCAAAATTTGGTCAAAATTTCACGCGGCTTTGATGACGGCTCAATAGCAGAAAATGAAGCGCTAAAAGCTCTTTTTAAAAAGTGCAAAAAGATCCACGTAATAGGGCTTTATAGTGACGGCGGCGTGCACTCCCATATGGAGCATTTTGATGGCATGTGCGAGCTTGCTAGCAAAAATGGCTGTGAAGTTTTTGCCCACGCTATCACTGACGGACGCGACGTTAGCCCAAATAGCGGTCTAAATTTCATCAAAAGCTTGGAGGCTAAATTTAAGGTAGCAACCGTTTGCGGGAGATTTTACGCAATGGATAGAGATAAACGCTGGGAGCGCGTAAAAGAGGCATATGATAGCCTAGTAAATGGGGCAAATTTAAGCGATCTAGCACCAAGCGAGTATCTGCAAAAAAGCTACGACGAGGGCGTGACAGACGAGTTTTTAAAGCCAGCAAGCTTTAATGGCTTTAAGGGCATAGGCAAAGATGACGGCGTGATCTTTATAAATTTTAGAAATGATAGAGCAAGAGAGATTTGCGAGGCTTTGGGTGAGGAGAAATTTAGCGAGTTTAAGCGCCCTTTTGCTATCAAAAATCTAATCACCATGACCGAATACGACGCAAATTTTAAATTTGAAGTGCTATTTAAAAATGAAAAGATAAAAAACACTCTAAGCGAGGTCATAGCAGCCGCTGGACTAAGGCAGCTTCACACGGCTGAGACTGAAAAATACGCCCACGTAACATTTTTCTTTAATGGCGGCGTCGAGGAGCTAGCAAGCAACGAAACGAGGGTGCTTATCCCTAGTCCAAAGGTTAAAACCTACGACGAAAAGCCAGAGATGAGCGCTGCTGAGGTTTGCAAAGCCGTGTTAAAGGGCATGGAAGACGAGCAAGACTTTATCGTGGTAAATTTCGCAAATGGCGATATGGTGGGGCACACTGGCAACTATGAGGCTGCTATAAAGGCGGTTGAGGCGGTGGATAGGGCTCTTGGAGAAATTTACGCCAAGGCAAAAGAGAAAAACTACGCTATGATCATCACGAGCGATCACGGAAACTGCGAAGAGATGCGTGATAGCAGCGGCGAGCTACTGACAAACCACACGACTTACGACGTCTTTTGCTTTGTGATGGCTGATGGGGTTAAAGAGCTAAAAAATGGCGGTCTAAACAACATCGCGCCTAGTGTTTTAAAGCTCATGGGGCTTGAAATTCCAGCTGAAATGGACGAGGCGTTATTTTAAATTTGATAATATAAGCAAAATTTATAAGGAGAATTTATGAAATTTAGTGGAAAAAACGTGCTAATAACAGGTGCAAGCAGAGGTATCGGCGCACAAATCGCAAAGACGCTTGCAAATATGGGCTTAAAAGTGTGGATAAACTACCGCTCAAAGCCTGAAATAGCAGACGCTTTGCAAGCTGAAATCGAGCAAAATGGCGGCAAGGCTGCAGTGATAAAATTTGACGCGACAGACGAAGATGAGTTTATAAAAGGTATAAATTTGATAGTTGATAGCGACGGCGAGCTAAGCTACCTCGTAAATAACGCTGGCATCACAAATGACAAGCTAGCGCTTCGCATGAAAACTAGCGAATTTACAGATGTAATAAATGCAAATTTAACTTCAGCTTTCATAGGATGTAGAGAGGCTTTAAAAGTGATGAGCAAAAAGCGCTTTGGAGCGGTCGTAAACGTCGCATCTATCGTTGGTGAGATGGGAAATGCTGGACAGGTGAACTATTCAGCCAGCAAGGGCGGACTAATCGCTATGAATAAGAGCTTTGCAAAAGAGGGTGCGAGCAGAAATATCCGCTTTAACAGCGTAACTCCGGGCTTTATCGAGACTGATATGACGCATGGACTAAGTGATGAGGTGAAAAAAACTTATAGCGATAATATCCCACTAAAACGCTTTGGCAGTGCTAGCGAGGTGGCCGAGGCGGTTGCGTTTTTACTAAGCGATCATGCTAGCTACGTGACTGGCGAGACGCTTAAAATAAACGGCGGACTTTATATGTAATGAAATTTCAACAAGTTTTGAAATTTAAAATAAATAAAAGCGTAAATATTATAAGATAACAGACATTTTTTATAAGGAGACCTTAAATGGCAGTATTTGAAGACGTAAGAGACGTAGTTGTAGAGCAACTAAGCGTAGATCCACAAGCGGTAAAACTAGAGTCTAAAATCATCGAAGATTTAGGCGCTGATTCACTTGACGTTGTAGAGCTAGTTATGGCTTTAGAAGAGAAATTTGAAGTAGAAATTCCTGATAGCGAAGCAGAGAAATTAGTAAGCATTCAAGACGTTGTAAATTATATAGAAAAACTAGGCAAATAATTTAAATTTGCATAGTTTGATTTAAGGAGATGTATTGAAACGAGTCGTTGTAACTGGTATTGGCATGATAAACGCACTTGGTCTTGATAAAGAGAGCTCTTTTAAAGCTATTTGCGAGGGTAAAACAGGTGTGAAAGAGATCACGAGCTTTGATGTAAGCGAATTCCCTGTTAAAATTGCTGCCGAGATAACTGATTTTGATCCAAATAGCATTTTAGACGGCAAAGAGGTGAAAAAAGTAGATCGTTTCATACAGCTTGGCATAAAAGCATCTAACGAAGCTATGGCTGATGCAAATTTTAAAGAGTTTGACGCTCATAAATTTGGCGTTAGCTCAGCTGCTGGCATAGGTGGTTTGCCAAATATTGAGAAAAACTCAATCACATATTTTGAAAAAGGCGTGAAGAGAATTTCGCCATTTTTCATCCCATCTGCACTTGTAAATATGCTAGGTGGCATAGTTTCAATAAACCACGGACTAAAAGGTCCAAATTTATCAAGCGTAACAGCTTGTGCAGCAAGCACTCATGCGATATCACAAGCTGCAAAATGCATAATGATCGGTCAAGCAACAAATATGCTAGTTATCGGTGCTGAATCAACTATTTGCGGTGTTGGTATAGGCGGTTTTGCAGCGATGAAAGCACTCTCAACTAGAAACGATGAGCCAAGCAAAGCTTCAAGACCATTTGATGCAAACCGCGATGGCTTTGTAATGGGCGAGGGCGCTGGCGCACTTGTGCTTGAAGAGTACGAGTCAGCTGTTGCAAGAGGTGCTAAAATTTACGCTGAAGTAGTTGGATTTGGTGAGAGCGGAGATGCACATCACATCACATCACCAACACTTGAAGGTCCATTAAGCGCGATGGAACAAGCACTTGATATGGCAAAAGGCGTAAAGATAGACTATGTCAATGCGCATGGTACTTCAACGCCAGTAAATGATAAAAACGAAACAGCTGCATTAAAGGCTGTTTTTGGCGATAAGTGCCCACCAGTTAGTTCAACTAAAGGTCAGACTGGACACTGCCTTGGCGGTGCTGGAGCGATCGAAGCTGTCATATCTATAATGGCGATGAGAGATGGTATCATCCCTCCAACGATAAACTACGAAACGCCAGATCCAGATTGCGATCTAGACTACGTTCCAAATAAAGCCAGAAAAGCTGATATAAAAGCTGTTATGAGCAACTCATTTGGCTTTGGTGGAACAAACGGCGTCGTGATATTTAAAAAGTTGGATTAAGATGTCAAATTATTTAGATTTTGAAAAGAGCATAAAGCAAATTGATGAAGATATAGCAAATGCTAAGATCAGAGGCGATGAACATGCTGTTGAAATTTTAAATAAGAACCTATCTAAAGAGATATCAAAAGTATATAAAAATTTAAACGAATATCAACGTTTGCAACTTGCTCGTCACCCAGATAGGCCATATGCTATTGACTATATAAATTCATTTTTAGTTGATGGCTATGAGATCCATGGCGACAGGGCGTTTCGCGATGACCCAGCAATAGTCTGCTACATCGGCTATATCGGAGGCAAAAAGACTATCGTTATAGGCGAGCAAAAAGGTCGTGGCACTAAAAATAAACTAAAAAGAAATTTTGGTATGCCTCATCCGGAGGGCTACCGAAAGGCTTTACGCGTAGCAAAATTGGCTGAGAAATTTAACCTACCTATCTTATTTTTGATAGACACTCCAGGTGCGTATCCTGGCGTTGGCGCTGAAGAGCGAGGTCAAAGCGAGGCCATAGCTAGAAATTTATTTGAATTTGCAAATTTAAAAACTCCAATAATAGCTGTCGTTATCGGTGAAGGCGGAAGTGGCGGCGCTTTAGCTATTGGTGTGGCTGATAGACTTGCTATGATGAAAAACTCTGTCTTTTCAGTCATCTCGCCAGAGGGTTGTGCTGCGATACTTTGGAACGACCCAGCTAAACAAGAGCAAGCTACAAAATCTATGAAGATAACGGCTGATGACTTAAAAAATTTATCGCTTATAGATGATGTGATAAACGAGCCGATAAATGGAGCCCAACGAGATAAAGACGGTGCTGCAAAAGCACTTGCAAACTACTTCATCTCAGAGCTAGCTGAGCTTGAGAAGCTTGATATAAACGAGCTTGTCGCAAAAAGAATAGACAAAATCCTCTCTATCGGAGCTTACGAGGAGTAAAATTTATAGTCACAAGTGAGTTGAAATTTAAGTAAATTTGCTTGTGACTCTCTTTTGCATTAAATTTAATACGCTTTTTTAATTTTAAAAAATGAAATAATTTTATATTTTTATCGCAATCTTCTAAATTTTAATAACTCATCTATGTGACTTTTAAGTGTTTAAGGCTAAAATTCTTAGCAAATTTAAACAAAGGTCATTTGTGGATAAATTTCAAGAAAAATATATAAAACTTTCAAAAGATTATTACAAAAATAACGGCAATGCAACGAGTGTGGAGGCTTTGTATCAGTTTAAAGAAGAGCTTGAAGCAAGCGAGGAGCCGCAGGCAAAACACGTTTTAGTAGATATTTATCAGCTTTTGTCTATGCAAAAGAGCGCTTATGAGCTACTTTTAAAGATACACGATAAAAACGACAAAAAGCAGCTAAAAACGCTTGGCTATCTTGCGCAGTTTGTGGATGAGGGCGACAAATGGGCGGTACCAAGGCCAAAGAGCAAAGAGCAAATTTTGGCTCAAAAAGAAAAGGCTGCCACCTTGCCAAAATTTCGATATCACCCAGAGCCATTAAAAACTGGTGCATTTAAAGATGATATGTGTGTCACCTGCGAGTGTTGCGGCAAAAACACAGAAATTTATTACAACAATGGCGTCTATAGCGAGCAAGACGTCACCTATCTTTGCCCAGTCTGCATCGCAAATGGCGAAGCTGCTAAGAAATTTGACGCTACCTTTGTGCAGAGCGCCGACAAGCTTGCCACGGATGACGCCAAAAAAGATGAGGAGCTCTTTGAAAGAACACCAGGCTATGAGAGCTGGCAGGGCGAGCACTGGGTGGTGTGCTGTGATGATTACTGCGCATTTTTGGGCGATGTGGGCACTAAGGAGCTTGAGGAGCTCGGCATTGCAGACGAGGTCTTTGATGACTACGCAAAAAGGGACGATTACGACGTGAAAATGGCTCGCGAGTTGCTCGTAGCGGGCGGCGATTTTGCTGGGTATTTGTTTCGCTGCTTGCACTGCAAAAAGTATCATATCTACATTGATGCTTGCTAGAAAGGGAAAATATGGATCTAAATGAAATTTCTAAAGGCTGCAAAGAGCGCGGCTTGGAGGGGCTATTTGAGTTTTTAAGGCCAATGGCTAAAAATGCTATAAAGGTAGATACGCAGGCTAAAGATGACGGTGATATCGCTGTTGGAGCGTCTAAATTTGGCGGACAGCCAGATCTGCCAGCTAGCGTGCCTTGGCCCTCAAATGAAAACGGCGCGCTTAGCTTTGTGGCGCAGATAAATTTTGCTGAAGTTAGCAAATTTGACACCGACGAGCTTTTGCCAAAAAGTGGCATGCTCTATCTTTTCTATGATATAAATTTACGCATTTGGGGCTTTGAGCCTGCTGATAAAAAGGGCTTTGCTGTGATATTTAGTGAGGCAGCTCAAGACCAGCTTGCTCGCCAAAACATGGATGGCGTGAATTTCACATTTGGCGCACGCTCTCTTAGCTTTAAAAACGAGCTAAATTTGCCAAGTTTGCAAAGCTCGCTCGTGCCGTTTGGTAAATTTAGCGAGGAGGAGTGGGAGGCATATCACGAGGTCATCGAGCCAAGCTGGCAGGCCAAAGAAAACAAGCTACTTGGTCACTCTGACAACATCCAAGATGGCATGGAGCTAGAGTGTGAGCTCGTGGCAAACGGCCTTGACTGCGGCGATGGTAGCGCTTATTACCATTCAAACATCGCTGAGTTTGAGAAAAATGCCGCCCAGTGGCAGCTGCTTTTGCAGATAGATAGCGATGAGCAGAGCGACATGGACTGGGACGGAGAGGGCAGAATTTATCTGTGGATAAAGAGGGATGACCTGGCGGTGCGCAACTTTAGCAAGACGTGGCTAGTTTTGCAAACAAGCTAATTATAAAAATTTATTAAGATCGCTTGTTTTTTTGTATCATTGACAATCCTTTTAAAGGGATTTATGCCTAAAATTTCATCACGTAGGCACTTTCTTGCTACGATTGCTTTGCTTGCAGTAAGTGCCATTTTGCCTACTTTTGCTCACACATCGCCCACAAAAGGTCAAAACCAAACAAATTTAAAAAAAGATGATTAAAAATATCGTTTTAGTTCATGGCACATTTGTCGATGGCTCTTGCTACGCTGAGTTGATCCGCCACTTGCAAGAAGCTGGCATTGACGCCGTTGCTGTGCAAAATCCGCTAACTTCTCTTGCAGCAGACTCTAGGCTATTAAATTCAGGGCAAGAGCCTACTAGTTGGGCACTCTTGGGGCGGTGTGCCGATCACTGAAGCAGGCACTCACGAAAAGGTCGCTGCTCTTGTCTATCTTTCAGCCACCCTGACTGATAACGGCAAGTGTGCTGCTAAGGCGTTTGCAGAAGTGATGGCAAATGACCTGCCAGCAAAGTAAAGCCACGTTTTAGCAGCGCTTCAAACGCCTATGAATGCAGCTGCATTTAGCGATAAGATAGGCACGGCTGCTTGGCATGAAAAGCCATCTTTTTATCTTTTAACTAAAAACGATCACGACTTGGCGTATGAGGTGCAGCAGCGTTTTACAAAGCAGATAAATGCAAAGACAAAAGAGCTGGCAAACTGGCTTATTGAGATTGCAAATTTGATATAATTTTATAAAATAATCCACATTAAATGAGTGGCTTGAAGCTAAATTTTACTAGCATTTTTGCCCATCAAGGCTTTAAATTTATCTTTTCTTTTTATAAAATACCAAGCTTATCGATGCCCAAATTTAGGCAAATTTTAGTAAAATCTTCAAAAATTTAAAGGCAAAATATGTTTAATGGCTTAATCAGAGAGCTTGCCGAGGTCATTAGCTACTCGCAAAATGTTTTACGGCTAAAGGCTAAATTTCGCCCAAATTTAGGCGACAGCATCGCAGTAAATGGCGCTTGCTTAAGCGTGATAAAACTATATGATGATGGCTTTAGCGTGGAGCTAAGCGCAGAGAGCAGGGCAAATGTCGCGGTTGAAAATTTAAGTGGCTTGGTGCATATCGAGCCCGCGATGAAGCTTGGAGAGCGCGTGGATGGGCATTTGATGCAGGGACACATCGACTTTATCGGCGTGATCTCGGCTATAAAAAAGCATGAAAACGGCGTTGATTTTTACATCGACTTGCCACGTGAGGCGATGGCTCTGATGGCAAACAAGGGCTCGGTGGGCGTCGAGGGCGTGAGCCTTACGATAAATGAAATTTTACCAAAGGGCATAAGGCTAACCATCATTCCGATCACATTTAGAGATAGCATTTTTGGCACTTTCAAGATCGGCAGACGCGTAAATATCGAGAGTGACCTGCTGGCTCGCTACGTGGCTAGGATGCTTGAGGCTAAGCAAAATGGCGGCCTTAGCTGGGACGAGGTCGAGAGAATTTCAAGCCTTTACTAAGCGAGCGAAGATGCGTGAAAATTTAGAGATCGTTTTTGATAAAAATGGCATCACTGCTGGCTTTACAAATAGATTTGGTGGCGTGAGCGAGGGTAAATTTAGCTCGCTAAATTTAGGCGATCACGTGGGTGATGAGCCAAAAGATGTCATAAAAAATAGAGAAATTTTGGCTAGAAATTTAGGCGTTAGGCAGCTTAAATTTATGAAGCAGATCCACTCGGACAAGGTTTTTGTCCTTGAAAACGAGGACGACGAGCTACCAGAGTGCGACGCTGTAATCACAAATTTAAGCGATGTTGGCATCTGCGTTTTGGTGGCTGACTGCTCGCCAGTCGTGATGATAGATGAGAGGCGGGGTGCTATCTGCGTGGCTCATGCGGGCAGAGCTGGCGTGATGCTAAAAATTTGCACAAAAGCAGTTATGCTTATGGGCGAGAAATTTGGCTCAAAAGCGGGCGACATCAGCGTCTTTGTCGGAGCAAATATAAAAGGCGGCTGCTACGAGGTGGGCGAGCTTAACCTTGGGGAATTTAACGCATATAAGATAGGTAGAAATTTTGATATGAATGCAGCTTTGAGGGATGAATTTGGCGCACTTGGGGTTAGAAATTTAAACTTTAGCGAGGTCTGCACGCACTGCGACGAGAGATATTTTTCATACCGAAGAGACGGCGTGTGCGGTAGATTTTGCGGATTTGCAGTGAAATTTAAGGATAAAAATGGGATATGAGAGCTTTAAAAATCCACTAGCGGCAAAAATAGCTCAAAACGCTAGAAATTTGGGCTTTGAGCAGCTTATGAATGAAGAGTTTGTGCAGATGCTACTTAACTCAAAAAAGATGGAGATAAGTGCCGTGGATAGGGAAAATATCGAGCAAATTTTTATAAAACTGATGGAGATAGAAGAAAAAGTTCAACTTAGCAAATAAAGGAGAGAAGATGCTTTTACTTAAAAATGCTAATCTATACACGCCAAAATTTCTTGGCAAGCGCGATGTTTTGGTAGGTGGCGGTAAAATTTTAGCCATCGGCGAGGGGCTAAGTTTTAGCGTAGAAGGGCTAGAAATTTACGACTTAAAAGGCAAAATTTTAGCTCCAGGTCTCATTGATCAGCACGTGCATATTACGGGTGGTGGTGGCGAGGCTGGATATCACTCAAGAACGCCTGAGATCACGCTTAGTCAGATCATAAAATACGGCACAACGACGCTTGTTGGCGTTTTGGGGACCGATGGTGTGACTAGAAGCTTGGAAAATCTCTACTCCAAAGCAAAAGCGCTCGAGTTTGAGGGCATCTCGACCTTCATCCACACCGGCTCATACGCAAGCCCCTGTGTGACATTTACCGGCGACATCGCAAAGGATCTCATACTAATCGACAAAGTGATCGGCGTAAAGATCGCGCTGACCGATAACCGCGGCAGCTACGTCTCAAAAGAGGAGCTCATCAAGATCCTAAGCAAGATACGCATAGGCGGCATGGTCTCTAAAAAAGGCGGCGTGCTTCACATGCACATGGGAGGTCTGAGCGAGAAATTTGACAACGTCTTTAAGGTGATAAAAGACTACGAATTTCCAGCTTACTACTTTTCGCCTACGCACTGCGCTAGGACGAAAGACCTGTTTAACGAGGCTTTGAAATTTCAAAAAATGGGCGGAAACGTCGATATCACAAGCGGCGGAAGTAAATTTGCCCCGCTTCATGAGGTGGTGGCTTACGGCCTTGAAAATGGGCTAAATTTAGAGCGCCTAACGATGAGCTCAGACGGAAACGGCAGCGTGCCTAAATTTAACGAAAATGGCGAGCTAGTGGGATATGGCTGTGCGTCATGTGCGTCAAATTTAGAGGTATTGCAAGCTTTAGTGAGAAATAAAATTTTAAATATAGAAGATACTTTGGCCTTGATGAGTAAAAACGTGGCGAAATATCTAAATTTAAGCCAAAAAGGCGAGATAAAAGTGGGCAATGACGCTGATCTTTGCGTCTTTGATGAGGAGCTAAATTTATACGACGTGATCGCAAAAGGCGAGTTTTGTGTCAAGGACGAAAAGGTCGTTAAAAAAGGCTTTTTTGAGTAAATTTAAAGAAATTTGAGCTTTATTGGTAGCTAAAGATATCTTTAAATTTAGCTTCAATAAAGCCAAGTTTCAATATAATCCAAACTTTATTTCACACACGACAATCCTAAATTTGGTTGTGCGAGAGCATTAATGGTCGTGGAGGATAAAACTAAATTCAAGGCAATATGCCTAAAACAAGGAGAAACTCATGGTAACTATGAGAGATTTATTAGAGTGTGGCGTACATTTTGGTCACCAAACACGCCGCTGGAACCCAAAGATGAAAAAATTTATCTTTGGCGAGAGAAAAGGTATCTATATTATAGATTTACAAAAGACTATCCGCTACTTCCGCTACACTTACAACATCGTTCGTGACGCAGCTGCTGAAGGCAAGTCAGTGCTGTTTGTCGGTACTAAAAAACAAGCTATCGACGCTATAAAAGAGTACGCTGAAAAATGCGGCATGCCTTATGTAAATCACCGCTGGTTAGGTGGTATGATGACAAACTTCGGTACTATCCGCCAGTCTATCCGCAAACTAGAAGTTATCGAGACTATGGAAGAAGATGGTTCGATAAATTTACTAACTAAAAAAGAGGCTTTGATGCTTCGCCGCAAAAAAGAGAAGCTTATCGCAACTCTTGGCGGTATCCGCAATATGAAAAGCCTACCTGATATGATATTTGTCGTTGATACAGTTAAAGAAAAGATCGCTGTTCAAGAGGCTAACCGCCTAAAAATCCCAGTTGTAGCACCGATCGATACAAACTGCGATCCTGACGTTGTTGATTATCCTATCCCAGGAAATGATGACGCGATCCGCTCTGTTCAGCTTTTCTGCCAAGAGATGGCTGAGGCGATCAATGAAGGCAAATCACTTCTTGAGCAAGATGGTGGCGAGCAAGCTGCTGGCGAAGAAGTAAGCCAAGATGAGAAAGACGCAGTTGTAGCTGAGGCTATGAGCGAAGAAGACTTTGGCGAGGACGAAGAGTAATGGAAATAACTGCACAAATGGTAAAAGAGCTCCGCGAATCAACCGGAGCTGGCATGATGGACTGCAAAAAGGCACTTGGCGAAGCAAATGGCGACATGGAAAAAGCTGTTGATATCCTTCGTGAAAAAGGCCTAGGTCAAGCTGCTAAAAAGGCTGACCGCCTTGCAAGCGAGGGCTTAGTAAGCGTTGAAGTTTGCTCAAAATGCAAAAAAGCAACTATCAGCGAGATCAACTCTGAGACCGACTTTGTCGCTAGAAATCCACAGTTTCAAGCGCTTGCAAAAGATACAACAGCTCACATCCAATCAAGTGGCATAAAAACAGTTGAAGAGCTAAATACAAGCACTTTAAATGGTGTTAAATTTGAAGAATACTTCAAAACTCAGATCGCAACTATCGGTGAAAACCTTGTAGTTCGCCGCTTTGAGACTATTAGCGCTGATGATAAGGGCGTGGTAAATGGCTATGTTCACTCAAATGGCCGTGTTGGCGTGCTTATCGGTGCAGCTTGCGAAAGTGCTGAAATTGCAAACAAAGCAGCTGAATTTATAAGAAATTTATGTATGCACGCAGCTGCTATGAAGCCAAGCGTTATAAGCTACAAAGACCTTGATAAAGATTTTGTTGAGAAAGAATTTATCGCACTTCGCGCTGAACTTGAAAAAGAAAATGAAGAGCTAAAACGCCTAGGTAAGCCACTTCATCATATCCCTGAGTATGCTAGCCGCTGCCAGATAGGTGAGGCAGAGCTTGCAAAAGCTACAAAAGCGATCGAAGAAGAGCTAAAAGCTGAGGGCAAACCTGAGAAAATTTGGGACAAGATCATCCCTGGCAAGATCGAGAGATTTTACGCTGATAACACAGTGCTTGACCAACGCCTTACACTTTTAGGCCAGTTTTATGTAATGGACGATAAAAAGACTATCGAACAAGTTATCGAAGAGAAGAGTAAAGAGCTTGGTGGCAAGATCGAGATCGTAAAATACGTTCGTTTCGAGCTTGGCGAAGGCTTAGAGAAAAAAGTAGATGACTTTGCTGCAGAAGTTGCTGCTCAAATAGGCTAATGGAAATTTTAAGAGCGTCTAATCTAGGCTTTGCGTATGATTATACGCTCTTTAACAATATAAATTTAACTCTCAATCAAAAACAAAGCATCGCGATAACTGGCGTTAGCGGTTGTGGCAAATCAACACTTTTACACATACTTTCAACACTTTTAAAACCAAATTTTGGCGAGGTCATCTATCAAGATAGATCGATCTATGAGCTCTCTCAAAACGAGCTTTTGGCCATTAGAAGGCTTCATTTTGGCATTATTTTCCAGTCGCACTATCTTTTCAAAGGTTTTAGTGCTTATGAAAATATCGAGCTTGCAAGCATCTTATCTGGCGAAAATATAGAAAAAAATGATCTTGAAGCGCTTAAAATTTCAAGTGTGATAAATCAAAAAGTTGGCGAGCTAAGCGGTGGTCAGCAGCAGCGCGTCAGCATCGCTAGAGTGCTTACCAAAAAGCCAAAGATCATCTTTGCAGACGAGCCAACGGGCAACCTTGATAAGCAAACAGCAAATGAAGTGATGCAAGTTTTGTTTGACTATATAAATGAAAATAACGCTGCCCTTGTTTTAGTCACTCACGACAACGACCTAGCCGCAAAATGCGACAACTCATACAAGCTTGAAAATAAAGAGCTTGTGCAAATTTCTTAAAATTTAGCTTTAAATTTCTAAAAACGACCACTTAAATTTAAAAAACAAAGTAAAATTAGTAAAAAATTTAAAAGAGCAAAATGGAACTAGTAGAATTTTTTGGAGCTGATAAGACCATAGTTTTTATGCTTTTATTTGCACGCCTAAGCGGTCTCATCGTTTTTTTTCCATTTTATTCGCACAATCAAATTCCTCTTAGCGTAAAAACGCTTTTAGTTTTTGTTCTTTGTGTCGTGCTTTTTCCTCTCTCAAAAGCTCATGAAAACTCTATAAATTTCCTAGTCGGTGAGATACTTGGCGAGGTGATGCTGGGTCTTAGTGCAGGACTTATGCTAACCATCATATTTGCCACGCTTCAAATGGCAGGCGAGCAAATCTCGATGGTCATGGGCTTTTCGATGGCATCGGTGCTTGACCCACAAACTGGTACAAACTCTCCAGTCATAGCAAACCTTATAAATTTCATAGCACTGCTAACATTTTTGGCATTTGATGGACATCATTTGCTCCTTCAGTTTTACGCTAGCTCACTTGCTGTGGTGCCACTTGGCGACTTTTATCCACGCCCTGGCATAATGAGCTATGCGATAAATTTATTTACAAATTTGTTTATGTTTGGCTTTATTATGTCATTTCCCATCATCGCCCTCTCTTTGCTCTCAGACTCCATTTTTGGCATGCTCATGAAGACGATGCCGCAGTTTAACCTACTAGTCATCGGCTACCCTATCAAAGTGACGATCGGATTTTCTGTTTTGATAGCCATTTTAGCAGGCATTATGAAGATAATGAGCGACCTACTTTTAAAAGTGATAAATGATCTGCCAGCTCTGTTTTTTTAAGAAAATAGCAATGAAATTTATCATAGAATAGGCTTTTACTATTACAAGGAGGGATGATGAAAGTTGCTCTAATAAATAAAAATCCAGCAGTTTCACGTCTGATAACTTTAAGTCTGAATAAAATCGGCAAAGAATATAGCGAATTTGAGGATCTAAATGGATTTGGCGATGCTCAGTTTGACTTTATTATAATCGACAGTGACGTGGATAGTAGCGAGCTAGTTACAGATAAAAAGGTGATGTATCTAGCAAGTCGTGGCGAGAGCAAACCAGAATTTGCTACTTTGATGCTTGAAAAACCATTTTTACCGACTGAATTTATAAGTGTTTTTGAGCAAAATATCCCAAAAGATGAGCCAGTTGCCGAGCAGAGTGCTAGTGAGCAGGGCGAAAGTGACTTTAGCGACTTTAGCGACGAGGCTATAAATTTTGATGAGATGTCAGGGTTTAAGCTGCCTGATATTGATACAAATTTAGAAAATTTTGCAGATCTTGACAAAGAGCTTTTAGAAAGTGGCATAGATAGCCCAAGCGAGGAGATTAATGAGAGTGACTTACAAGAGGAAAATGAAGCTAGCGATATGGAGTCTTTAGAAGAGCTTGAAGACCTACAAGAGCTTGCCAGCGAAGATCTTGCTGATGAGAGCGTAGATGAAGAGACTAGCGAAGCGATAAGTGATGCGCATGAGAGTGAAGAGGGTAAAGATGGTGATCTAGCAGAGCTTAGTGCGCTTGTCGATGAGATAGAAAATATGCCAGAAGAGTCTGAAGCAGATGAGGAGCTAAATAAAAATTTAGATGATATTATTAGTCAAAATGACGTTGCAGGCTTGATTGATGAAGAGAACGCTGGTGGCGAGCTTGACGAGATAGATCAGAGTAAATTTGAGCTTAGTGAGATTGATTCGCTTGATGAAGAGCTAAATAGTGAAGAGGCTGACGAGGAAAATAAAAATTTAGACGATACTGAGCTAGATGTTCAAAATTTAGAGCAAGAAGAGCTAAATATAGACGATCTAGCTAAATTTGATGATGAAGATAGCCTTGAAAATGAGCTAAATTTAGAAGATGAGCCTAAAAATGATGAGAATTTAGATGAGATCTCTGAGGCTGATGAAGAGCAAATTCAAGTAGATAATGAAAAAGCAGAAGAAGATATAGAAGAAGAGGCTTTGGATGAAATTTCAAGTGAGGAGCTAGAAAATTTAGAGTCTAGCGAGAGTGAAAATGCTTCTAACGAGATGTCAGTAGAAGAGCTAGAAGATGTGAGCGAACCAGAAGCAAAAGAAGATCTAGGTCTGGTAGATGAAACTTCTGAAGAAGAAAATATCCAAGAAGAAGACGCGCAAAAAGAGAGCAAAGACGCGGCATCAAGTGAGTTAAATTTTGACGCAGCATCGATAGATGATATAGATGAAAGCACGATGTTAGCGGCTTTTGGGCTAAAAGATATGCCTAAAACAAGCTCAAAAAATGAGACAAAAGAAGACTATAAAGAAGAGCTAACTAAAAAGATCACAAAACACGTCCATGAGTCGCTAAATGAGAGCTCGCTAAGAGATGTGCTAAAAGATATGAACATCAAGATAAATATAAGTTTCGAGGAAAAGTAGTTGCAAGGACAAATTTTAGTAGTTTCGGGACCTAGCGGAAGCGGTAAAAGCACGCTTTTGGGCCGTCTTTTAAAGGAGGAGAAAGACCTATATTTTTCTATCTCAAGCACAACAAGAGCCAAAAGAGAAGGCGAAGTTGATGGGGTGGATTATTATTTTATAAAAGAAGACGAATTTAAAAGCGGTATCGAAAATGGCGAGTTTTTAGAGTGGGCGCAGGTGCATAAAAACTACTATGGTACGAGCTTAAAACCAGTTTTAGCAGCACTTGAAGCTGGTAAGATAGTGATATTTGACATCGATGTGCAAGGCTTTCACATCGCACTTGAGAAATTTAAAAGCTATATCACTTCAGTTTTTATAACAACCGCGAATAAAAAAGAGCTAAAAAGACGCTTGAAAAACCGCGGAACAGATAGCGACGAGACGATAGAAAATCGCTTGATGAACGCAGTTGGAGAGATGGAACATATTTTAGAGTATGATTATTTTTTAGTAAATGATGATATAGAAAAGAGCTACAAAGGACTAAAATCAATTCTTCGAGCGATGAGGTTAAAAAGCGCTAAGATAAACTTAAGAAACGTCATCGACGAGTGGATAGATTGTTAGAAATTCAGGAATTTATGATAATATTTTGAGAAAATTTGATAAGGAGAAAAGATGGGTTCTTTTAGTATTGGCCACTGGTTGATCGTTTTGGCGATCATTGTATTACTTTTTGGAGCAAAGAAGATCCCAGAGCTTGCAAAAGGACTAGGTAAGGGTATAAAGACTTTTAAGGCTGAGATGGAGGACACAACTCCTGAAAAGAGCGAAAAAGTCGAGCATAAAGAAGATAGTGCTACTAGTCAAAAGATAGAAGAAACAACTAAAAACGCATAGGTTTTAGAGTTGAAAAATAAAATAAAAGCTGAAATTTCAAAGGTTTTAGAGCGTGAATTTGTGCTTGAGAAGCCAAAGGATAAAAATTTAGCCCACTATGCGACGCCACTTTTTAGTCTTGCAAAGGAGCTAAGAAAGTCGCCGGCTATGATAGCTAGCGAGTTTGCTGATAAATTTAGTGACAGTAATATAGTGGAAGCTAGCGCGGTAAATGGCTACTTAAATTTCAAGCTTAAGAGCGAATTTTTAGATGAAATTTCAAAGCAAATTTTGCTAGATAGCGAAAATTTTGCAAAAGAAGATGCGAAAAAAGATAGCTATTTAATAGAATATATCAGCGCAAATCCAACTGGACCGCTTCACATCGGGCACGTTAGAGGCGCAGTTTATGGCGATACTTTGGCAAGACTTGGCAAAAGACTTGGCTACGCCATCTCAACAGAATACTACATAAACGATGCGGGCAATCAAATAGATCTGCTTGGCACATCGATATCACTTGCGGCTAAAGAGCAGCTTTTTAACGCAAGTGTCGTCTATCCAGAGAAATACTACCGCGGGGATTATATTTTAGATATTGCTAAGCTTGCAAATGAGAAATTTGGCAAGGAAATTTTTTATGACGAGAGTAGAAACCTTGAGCTTGCCGAGTTTGGCAAGGATATCGTGCTTGAAATCATCAAAAAAGACTTGGCTGATGTTGGCATTTTTATAGAGAGCTGGGCCAGCGAAAAAGCACTTTACGACCGCCTGGAGCCGACCATAAACAAGCTAAAACGCTCAAATCAAATGTATGAAAAAGAGGGCGCTATCTATATCGCTTCTACCACACTTGGCGACGATAACGATAGGGTTGTGGTTAGAAATGACGGCAGACCGACATATTTAGCTGGCGACATCATCTACCATAATGCTAAATTTGAAAGAAATTTTGACCACTATATAAACATTTGGGGTGCGGATCATCACGGGTATATCGCAAGGCTAAAGGCTGCGATAAATTTCCTTGGATATGACGAAAATAAGCTAGAAGTGATACTTATGCAGATGGTTAGCCTGCTAAAAGATGGTAAGCCATACAAGATGAGTAAGCGCGCTGGCAATGCCGTGCTGATGAGCGATATCGCGAGCGAGATCGGTGCTGAGGCGCTTAGATTTATCTTTATAAGTAAAGCAAACACGAGTAGCTTGGAATTTGACGTAGATGAGCTTAAAAAAGAGGATAGCTCAAACCCTATCTTTTATATAAACTACGCTCACGCCAGGATAAATCAGATCTTTGCAAAGGCTGGAAAAAACGTTAGTGACGTGATAAATGCGGACTTTGAGTGCCTAAATGAAAATGCTAAAAATTTACTTTTTGAAGCACTGATATTGCCTGAAATTTTAGAGGATGCTTTTATCTCAAGGCAGCTTCAAAAGATCCCAGACTATCTAAAGTTGCTGGCTGCTAGTTTTCATAAATTTTATAATGAAAACCGCGTGGTTGGAAATGAAAATGAAGATAGTTTGTTAAAAGTCTTTGCAGTCGTTGCAGTTTCTATAAAAACAGCATTTAATATAATGGGAATCACAGCTAAAGATAGGATGTAGTTAAATTTAAACTTCTTGTAAAAAAAGACCTTTGTTCAAGGCATTTTGTTTATGTGTTGTCTTAAAATATAACTAGATCAGTCTTTGATTGCCTGATTTTATGAGATTTTCTAGTGCGCTTCGCAAAGCCTTAGCGTCGCTATTTTCAGGGGATAAAAAATTCACCTGGCCAAATTTCTTCCTAAGCTTCTCTAACTCGAGTTTGGTGAAAGTATATTTTTCGCCAAGGATGATCATAAGCCTATCCCTTTATCTTTATTTTAAATTTGCATTATAAAATTCGTCTAATTATACCCAAACGTGCTAATTGCATTTTTAAAAAAAGAATTAAGGTTAAAAGATGTCTCATAAATTTCTTGCTGTGCTTGTTTTGGCGCTGATCTGTGCCATTTCTTTTGCGCTCTCAAACACGATTTTGGCTAAATTTCACACTAGCCCGCTCATCATCTCTATCATTCTAGGCGCCATTTTTGCAAATCTTTTCACCAAACAGACTCAAATTTTAAAATCAAGCGGCGTCGTGGCGATCGCTGGGAAGCAAATTTTAAGGCTTGGCATCATACTTTTTGGCTTTAACATAAGCCTTAGCCAGATCGCAAGTGTCGGTGCACTAGGAGTGATATACTCAGCTTTTATGGTATTTGCGACCTTTTGCTTTGCGCTTTTTACCGCTAAAGCTTTGGGGCTTAGCAAAGATAGTGCCGTGCTCATTGGCTCAGGGGCAAGCATCTGCGGTGCGGCTGCTGTTATGGCTACTCAAAATGAGATAAAAGCAGACGCAAACAAGCTTGCTATCGCTATTTGCACGGTGGTGCTCTTTGGGACAATTGGTATGTTTATCTATCCATTTATCGCTAAATTTCTAGCTCTCACGCCTCAGCAAACTGGCTTTTTTATCGGCGGCTCGCTTCACGAGGTAGCTCACGTTGTCGCAGCTTCAGCGGCATTTGACAGCGCAACAAGCAGCACCGCCGTCATCATAAAAATGCTTCGCGTCATCATGCTAGTACCATTTTTGTTTTTGCTAAATCTCTTAAATTTAAGCCAAAATAGTGACGCCTCAAAGCTAAAGAGCATACCATGGTTTGCGCTATTTTTTCTAGTGGCGATCTGCGTTAGGTCTTTGCCATTTTTCCCTGAAAATTTGGTGCAAATTTTAAAGCTCTCAGCTAGCATCTGCCTTTGCGTGGCGATGTGTGCTTTGGGTTTTGGGATAGATAGGAGTATATTTAAAGCAACGGGCAAAAAGCCATTTTTATTAGCATTTTTTATATTTTTATGGCTTATTTGCTCATCGCTTATCTTTGTTAAGACTCTTTGCTAGTTTTTAGCTTTTGCAAAAACTCTTCGATGTTGTATTTTGCTCTGTAGGCTGGGCTTAAAAGGTGTATCAAAATGTCGCCAAGGTCCATCACGATCCAATCAGGCGAGCTCTCAGTGCCTATAAATTTCTCTCCAAGAGGCTTTAGCTCCTCTTTTATATCCTCAGCCAGCGAGTAAGCGTGCCTCTCACCAAGCGTAGTAGCGATAACTACGGCCTTTACGAAATAATCATCCCCGCTCATATCAAAGACTTGTATCTCTTCAGCCTTTTTTGCGTCTAAAACCTTAACTATACTTTCGGTGCGCTCTTGCATCGATCTCTCTTGCATCTTTAATCCTTGGTAAAAATTTATAATCTCATCTTTTATCTCGTTAGGCAGCTCATCAAGCCCCTTTTGGTGCCTGATCTGCGATGAGCTAACATCCACATGCACGTCCATTTTTTGTAAATTTTGTGGAATTTCTATGTGATTGCGCTTGGCGATCACAAAATGTACTAAATTTTTTAGCTCCTCGTAGCCATGCCACTTATCAAGCGTAGCTAGGTGATCCGCGCCTATTATGAGATAAAATTTCTCTATCTTGAATTTCTCATACAAATACTTAACTGTCTCTATGGTAGGTACTGGGCGAGCTAAATTTATCTCATAGTCTGAGATCTCGACCTTCTCTAGGCCGCCCCAAATTTCTCTTATCCACTTTAGGCGAAGCTCTGGCGGAGCTGAAAATTCGCTTTTAAATGGACTTATAAAAGTTGGCATGATGATGAGCTTGTCGATGTCAAGGCCGCTTAGTGCCATTTTCACAATGCTATCGTGTCCTAAATGAACTGGATCAAAGCTCCCGCCAAAAAGTGCTAACTTCATCTATTAAAGTGCCTTGTTTATATTTGTTTTAAAATTCTTTTTTGTAGAATTAGGCGTAATTATATCAAAAGGAGCTAAGATGTCAGTTAAAGTAGCAATAAACGGCTTTGGGCGTATCGGTAGGTGTGCTGCTCGTATTATTTTAGAGCGTGATGATGTTGAGCTTGTCGCTATTAACGACACCGCAACAAGGGATATGACGAGGTATTTGCTTAAGTACGATAGTGTTCACGGCGAATTTAAGCAAGACGTTAAGGTGATAAGCGACGATTTTATAGAAGTAAATGGCAAAAAGATAAGAGTTTTTTCTACAAGAGATCTAAACGAGCTTAGCTACGCAGACTACGGCGTAGATGTTGTTTTAGAGTGCACTGGCAAGTTTTTAACCACTGAAAAATGTGAGCCATATCTTGCTCGTGGCGTCAAAAAAGTCGTCATGAGCGCTCCGGCAAAAGACGACACAGCGACCTTTGTAGTTGGCGTAAATGATGATAAATACGCAGGCGAAGCGATCGTTTCAAACGCAAGCTGCACTACAAACGGCCTAGCTCCAGTGGCAAAGGTGCTAAATGATAAATTTGGCATCGTAAAAGGGCTGATGACCACGATCCACGCCTATACAAACGGCCAGAGCCTAGTTGATGTAAAGGCTAAAGATTTCCGCCGCTCACGCGCTGCAGCGCTAAATATCGGACCTACGACCACCGGAGCTGCAAAAGCGATCGCCAAAGTGCTCCCCGAGCTAAATGGCAAACTACACGGCCAAGCAGTGCGCGTGCCAGTGGCTAACGTCTCTATGGTTGATCTAACGGCGGTTTTAAAAAGACCGGCCAGCAAAGAGGAGTTAAACGAGGCATTTAGAGCGGCTGCGGAGTCAAATTTAAAGGGAATTTTATTTGTCGATGACGACTATAGAGTTAGCAGCGACTTTTGCACAAGCACCTTTAGCAGCATCGTAGCTAGCGACACTACGCAGGTTATCGCTGATGATATGGTGAAGGTCTTTGCGTGGTATGACAACGAGTGGGGCTACTCAACAAGGCTTGTTGATCTTGCTAAGATCGTGGCTACAAAGTAAATTTAAAGGGTAAAAAAATGAGTGATATTTTATCGATCAACGACCTTGAACTTAACGGCGCAAAAGTCTTTATAAGGTGCGATTTTAACGTGCCTATGGACGAGTTTTTAAACATCACTGATGACCGCAGGATCCGCTCAGCGATACCAACTATCCGCTACTGCCTAGATAACGGCTGCAGCGTTGTTTTGGCTAGTCACCTTGGTCGTCCAAAAAATGGCTATGAAGAGAAATTTTCACTTCAAGGCGTGGCTAAGAGGCTATCAAGACTGCTTGATAGAGAGGTGATATTTGCTGAAGATGTGATCGGAAATGACGCTAAAACAAAGGCTGCGGCTCTAAAGCCAGGCGAAATTTTGATGATAGAAAATTTACGCTTTGAAAAGGGCGAGACCAAAAATGACGAGGCTTTGGCAAAAGAGCTTTCAGAATTTGGAGAATTTTACATAAACGACGCATTTGGCGTTTGCCACAGAGCTCATGCATCGGTTGAGGCGATCACTAAATTTTACGATGAAAAGCATAAAGCAGCGGGATTTTTACTACAAAAAGAGATAAATTTCGCTCAAAATTTGATAAAACATCCATCTCGTCCATTTGTCGCAGTTGTCGGTGGCAGCAAGGTGAGTGGCAAGCTTCAAGCATTGCATAACCTTCTGCCGCGCGTGGATAAGCTTATAATTGGCGGTGGCATGGCATTTACATTTTTAAAATCAATGGGTGAAAACATCGGAAATTCGCTCCTTGAAGAAGAGCTCATCGAAGATGCAAGGCAAATTTTACAAAAAGGCAAAGAGCTGGGAGTGAAAATTTACCTGCCAGTAGATGTCGTTGCTGCTCAGACATTTTCAGCTGAAAGTGCCGTAAAATACGTCCCGGCTCAAGAGATCCCAAATGGCTGGATGGGGCTTGACATTGGGCCAGCGTCGATTAGACTATTTAAAGAGGTCATCGCCGATGCGCAAACCATCTGGTGGAACGGACCTATGGGCGTTTTTGAGATGGATAAATTTAGCAAAGGTAGTATCAAAATGAGCCACGCCATCATCGACACGCACGCAACTACCGTTGTTGGCGGCGGCGATACGGCTGACGTGGTCGAGCGCGCAGGCGACGCTGATGAGATGACATTTATCTCAACTGGCGGTGGTGCTAGCTTGGAACTCATTGAAGGCAAAGAGCTACCTGGCATAAAGCCGCTTAGAAAAGAGGAGTAGGTCTTGAAATTTCTAGCGAATTTAAAGTGCAACCACACAAGAGAGAGCTTTAGAGAGTACGCGAAAATTTTAGACGCAAATTTAAGCGCAAACGACGACGTGAGCGTATTTGCTCCAGCTAGTGCCTTTGATGAAAAAAGGCATATTTTTAGGCTTGGGGCGCAGAATTTCTACCCTTGCGAGAGTGGGGCATTTACCGGCGAGATCGGCAAGGTGATGCTTGATGAATTTGATATCAAAGACGTGCTAATCGGCCACTCTGAGAGGCGTGAAATTTTAAACGAGAACGAGGAGTTTTTGCGAGCAAAATTTGACTTTGCAGCAAAAAACGGCTGGAATATCATCTACTGCATCGGCGAAAATTTAAGCACAAATGAAAGCGGAGCGACCAAAGAATTTCTAAGCCGCCAGCTTGAAAATATCGACCTTGGCTATAAAAATTTAGTCATCGCATATGAGCCGATCTGGGCGATAGGAACCGGCAAGAGTGCGAGCATAGAGCAGATAGATGAGGTGCTAAGTTTCTTAAAGACAAAGGCAAATGTGCCGCTACTTTACGGTGGAAGCGTCAATGCGGCAAACATCGCTGATATCGCAGGTATCAAAAGCTGCGATGGGGTGCTAGTGGGGACAGCCAGCTGGGATGCGAATAATTTTCTAGGGCTTATTAATGCGGCATCTCGCTGATAAATTTAAACGATCTTGCAAATTTCACCCTGCGACAGGC
>CAUQCU010000011.1:0-26439 GCA_963516555.1 Campylobacter concisus
AGAGCCTTTTTTATCATCTCTTCACGCACGTTTGCCTTAAAATTTGTTAGAGCAAACGGAGCTAACAAATTTTCATAGACGCTTAAACCCTCTATGAGGTTAAAATTTTGAAAGACAAGCCCAAGCCTTTTGTGCCTAAACTCGGAGCAAAATGCGTCAGGCAGCTTTGCGATGTTAGTGCCATCTATCAAAATCTCTCCGCTAGTTGGCTTTTGAAGTAGGGCTATGAGCGAGAGCAGGGTGCTTTTACCACTTCCGCTAACGCCTTTTAGTATCACTAACTCGCCGTTATTAACGTCTAAATTTATATTTTTTAGAGCGCAAAACTCGTTTTGTTTGCCTTGGTTATAGACTAGGCTAACACCTCTTATATTTATCATTTTAGTCCCTCATTTATGTCGCCACACGCTACACGCCACGATGGTATAAGCACAAATGCCAAAAATGGTATGACACCAAAGACAAATATCAAAAAGAGCTTATCAAACTCCAAAATAGGCGTGAAATTTGTAAAATTTAAAAGCTCATCGCCTAAAAATATCCCCTTTAAAAAAGGAGCATTTAAAACAAACACAAAGATGTAAGCTAACATAACGCCAAGCAAAAAGGCGCTAACGCTAACGATGAAATTTTGTATAAATTTTAAAAAAATGATCTCTTTTATACTAAAGCCGATACTTCGCAAAATGGCTATCTCACGCTTTTTACTGCCATAAGCAAGCGAAATTTGATTTTTAAGCAGCACGAAAAATATGAGCATAACGCTAACATAAATGCTCATAAAAATTCCGCCCTTATAGTAGTAAAGATGCCTGATGTTCGCCACCTCGTCTTCTATGCTAATGGCAAATGAATTTGGATATAAATTCTCTATCTTCAAAGCCACTTGGCTGATCTCTTCGCTATTTGGCACATCGACATAGAGCTTTGTGCATTCTTCGTCTTTTAAATTTAAGATAGCTCGCAAGGTATTTGGGTGTAAAAATATCGCGTTATTTGTGATAAGTCCGCTTTGTTTTGGCATGGTTTTTAGAATTTTTACTGGTATCATGCGCTCTTCAGTTAAGAAGTTAAAGCTCTCATCGTAGTAAAGCTCGTTCATAGCAGCTTTTACGCCCTCGCCAACGATCATCTCATCTTCTTTCAAACTATCATCCTCATATAGATGAAACCAGACGCGCTTTTGCACGAAGTAGTACTCTCCCTCCGCCACGCCTCTAACATCAGCCACACCATCGATCTTTGAGATATCGTAGATGTAGCCAGGGTGCATGAGGTCGTTTTTACCAGCACGAAACGCGCTAACAACGATGCTTGATCTATCTTTTACTAAACTTATGAGATCATGCTGGATAGAGCTAGAAATGAAAAGCACCGAGCTTAGCACAAAGATAATGAGCGCAAAGAGGCAAAAGCTAAAAAGATGATCCTTTTTGTCTTTAAAAAGCAAGATCACGGCGTAGTTTATGAAATTTCTACTTATCATAGACAAAGCCCTTTTGCTCTTTTAGGCTAAAGCTAGAAGCTAAATTTGCCCTTGTTATCTTTGAAATTTCTCTTAGCTCATCTTGCTTTGCTTTGTGGTCAAAGCTAAGATAGTGCGCCGCTAAAAGCGTGTAAGAGAGTCCAAAAAATAACGCCAAAAATGCTAGAAATTTCACTTTATTTACCGATAAATGTCTTTATCTCGTCAAATTTTATGACACCTTTGCCAGCGTGATCTTTCATAAAGCTATTTGCCTTTGCTTCGTCTTTAAACGGGATAAGCTCCTCGCCCATCGGTCCAAAAACGTTTGAGCCATGAACGTAAAACGCCTCTTTTGCATCAAGCTTTTCAAGCGTGTAATAATCACTCACATAAGCCTCTTTCGCCACCTCATCTGCAAAGTAAAAGTGCGCCATATCTTTTACGCCATCAAAGTAATAGTCCTTGCCACCAGCCTTTATAAGTGTTGCCCACTGCTTGTTTTTTATAGGCATACCACACACTGCACATCTTGCATCCTTTGGTAGCTCGATGCGCTCTTTTGCCCCTTTATAGGCGTTTATGTTTGCCTCACTCGTCAAATTCTCAGCCCACAAGGCAAAAACCGCACTAAGCAATAAAGCTATAAATTTCATCTTATCTCCTTTAGTTTCTCTTTTTCTAACTCGCCCTTTTCATAGAGCTTTTTTAACATCTCATCATCAAAGTCTATCTCGTAATAGTCCTTTACAAACTCGCTAAATTTATCAAACTCATCAAAGGCATAGCCAAGCAGCCAGCGTCCGCCGTTATTGCCACCGACTAAATTTTGATGCTCCGCCCCGTCATACCAGATAAAAAAGGTCGTCTGCTCTATCTCATCTGGCAAGAAGTAAGAGCGAAATTTAGCAGCCTCGCCACTATAAATTTGCTCTACCACGCTTTTGTCTGCCATGCTAAGCGCATTTAGCTCATTTTCATGGTCAAACCCTCTAACAAGCACCGCCTCGCGCGTAAATATCACATCAAGTAGATCGCCCTGCCCGTTATCTACCACGTATCTTAGGCTATTTTCATCCTCTTTTTTAGAAATGAGCCTTAGATACTCTTCATCTGGCTCTAAAAAGGCGCTATCAAGCGCATATAGCGCCTCTAGGCTTGCCTCTTTATTGCCCCAGTTTTTAAAACTCATCAATGCTTTCCTAAAATTTCTAAATTCTCACACGCCTCTTTTAGTCCATTTTTGCAGCTTTTAGTGAAAATTTCACGTGCTTTTTCTACGTCCTCTTTCACGCCTTTGCCCTCAGCTAGCATGATAGCGTAGTTGTTGCAGCCCTTTTCATAGGCGTATATGCACGCTTGCTCGTAAAGCTTTGTCGCTTTTGTAAGATTTTGTTCAACGCCTTGCCCATAAACATATAAAAAGCCAAGATTATCACACCCTATGCCAGCTTCGTTTGCGCAGGCCATCTCGTAGTATGTTTTGGCTTTTGCGTAGTCTTTCTCGGCACCTTCGCCTTGAGCATACAAGTAGCCAAGATTGCTACATCCCATGCCGTCCCCTGCTTTACAAGCCTTTTCATAAAGCTCTTTTGCTTTTTTTAGGTCTTTTCTCACACCAGTGCCATTTGCATAAAGCAAGCCAAGCTCCGTGCAGCCCTCGTTGTCGCTACATGCTTTTTCGTAAAATTTAACTGCTTTTGCTAGGTCTTTTTCTACGCCTTTGCCATTTTCATAGGCGTAGCCAAGGTTGCTGCAAGCCATAGAGAAATTTTGCTCGCAAGCCTTTTCATAGAGCATTGCCGCCTTTGCCTCATCCTTTTTGACGTTGCCATCACCCCTGCTGTAAAGCACAGCTAGGTTGTAGCAGCCTGATGCCTTTTTCTCTTTGTCGCAAGCATCTTCATAAATTTGCGCTAGTTTGTTGTGATCATCTTTTACGCTCAAAGCCTCTTTGATGTAGCCAGCATTTAAAACGCACAAACTAGCAGCCAGTAAAACCAAACTCTTCATCATATCTCCTAAACTACTTTTATATCTCTGCCGCGGTAGGCTAGGGCGATCAGTAAGGCAAGAGCCGCTAAGATCAAGTATATCAGCCCAGAAACGCCAAAGCTCTCACCATTTGCGTATGAGTGAAGTCCGCTAAGGTAGAAATTTACTCCAAAATATGTAAAAAGCACCGAAGCAAATGATAGCACGCTAGCCGTTAAAAAGGTAAAAACGCCCCTTAGTTTTGGTATAAACCTTAGATGAAGCACTATGGCATAGACGATGATCGTGATGTATGACCAGCTCTCTTTGCTGTCCCAGCCCCAGTATCTGCCCCAGCTCTCATTTGCCCAGACGCCGCCTAAGAAATTTCCGATAGTTAGCAGGCTAAGACCTATGATGAGGCTTAGCTCATCGGTGGCAGCGAGGTATCTTATCTGCTCGCTAAGCTTTTGCTCGTTTTTGTCATTTTTTAGAGCCATTAATATAAGTCCCACAAGCCCTAGCACAAAGCCAAAGCCCAAAAAGCCGTAGCTTGCGGTGATGACGCTTACATGCACGCTAAGCCAAAATGACTTTAAAACTGGGACTAAATTTGTTATCTGTGGATTTATAAAATTTAGATGAGCAACCAGCAAGCTAACACTTGCAAAAAGCGAAGCAGCGCCTAGTGCGAAGCTTTGATGCTTGAAAAATAGCACTCCAGCTAGCACGCTTATAAGCGAGATATAGACTAAACTCTCATAAGCATCGCTCCAAGGTGCGTGACCTGAGATGTAAGCGCGTAGGGCTAAATTTAGAGCATGCACCGCAAAGGCAGTGAAAAACGCAAGGCTAAGCGCTCTTTCAAATCTAAATTTCCTTCCAAAAAATAGCCTATAAAAGCCAAGGGCGAGCGAAGCAAGAGCTAGGATCATGTAAAAATAGATAAGAAATTTGAATATCTCCATTTGATTGTAGAGCACTTCAATGCTGGCCTTTGCCTCGCTTGGCGCAAGAGAGCCTAGAGTGCTTCTTTGATAGCTTGAAATTTGCTCCAAGCTCCTGTCAGCGCCCACGCACTCGCCACTTTTTACGCAAAGGCTTAAATTTTCTATGTAAGCGCCTAAAACGCTTTTAAACTCGTTTGAAATTTCATCTTTGCTAAAGGCTTCATTTACGCCTAGCCACGCGATCGCTTTGCCATTTTTAGCAGGGATAAATTTTAAAATTTCACCCTTTAGCGCAAGGTATAAGACATTTAGCCTCTCGTCAAATTTAATAACATCGCTATCAAATTTATCTCTTTTTGAGGCGGATTTTTCATTGGCAGCCTCTACAAATTTAGCCAGCTTATACTCGCCATTTTCGTTAAAAACGTCATTAAAGCTAGCAAATTTCTCACTAACGCCAAGAAGCTCGCCCACACGCTCACTCGTGATCTTTACTATCTTTTTATCCATCCACTCTTGTGGCGAGATGGCAAAAGAGAGCATCAGCTCATCGCTGCTAAGCCCAAAGAGCGTGGTTTTGGTTGAAATTTTGCTAAGAACTGCTCTTGTGTAAGAGCCAGCTGGTGCGATCCTGCTATCAGTTTGAACTAAAATTTTGGCAAATTTATCTGCGTGAGCTTTAAAATTTGTAGCCTCATCGCTTGCGAAATTTGGCGTAGCGTTTAGCAAAAGCAGGGCCAAAAATGCAAACTGCGTGCCTTTTATAAAGTTACAAAGTCTAAAAAATCGGCTCTTTTTGCTAAATAAATTTCCCACAAAGCCAAGGCAAAGCAAAAAATATCCGATGTAAGTTGGCACTTTGCCAGGATCAAAGCTGATCTCAAAGGCGCTTCCAAGCTCGTCAGCGTCGTATGATGACTGAAAAATTTTATAGCCCATGATGCTTAGTGGGTGATTTAGCGAAATTTCATGCCCGCTGCCTGCGATGCTTACTTTGCTCGTGTAAGATGATGGGCTATTTAGCCCTGCGTAGCGCTCTAGGATAAATTTATCAAGCCTTAGTGAAAATGGTAAATTTATAGCCCTTGAGCTAAAGTAAAATTTCGCCTCTTGTCCGTCAAAGCTCAAAATGCTTGGCTCAAGATCGTATCCAGCGCCACCTTTTAGCTTGGCGGTTTTGCTCTTTTCATTAGCAAAGCCAGCCTCTATGCTAAGCGTGGCTGGAGCGTTTTTCTCATCTTTTTTGTAGCCAACTATCTTTATAATAAATTCTTTGCCGTTTATATCTTTTTTGAAGCGAAAGTCGTTTTTGCCAAGTAGGCTAAGTTTTAGTGGATATTCAAAGCTTTCATTTGAAATTTGCACTCTCAAATATGGCTTTGTGCTTTGCATATAGTTGCCGCTCTCGCCCACTCTAAGATGCAATACACCCTCTTCGCCAAAGTATCTTGTAAGCGCAGCACCGATAAAGATCAGAATAAAAGCAAGATGTATCAAAAATGCGCCAAATTTCTTATACATCTTGGTTTTTACGATGCTAATGGCTAGGCAAATAGCACAAGCTGCCATGACGCACTCGTACCAGAGCGCTTCATAAACAAGCACTCTAGCCGTCTGTGTGTCATAAAAATTTTCCAAAAAGGTCGCCATCCCTGCACCAAAAGCAAGGATAAATAATAATATTAAAGACAAGCGATAAATGTTTAAAATTTTCATCACCTGCCCTTAAGCCTTAAATGCTATAAGTCTGTCCTGCATAAAGTATAAAAACCCTAAGCAATAAAACGCCAACGACTGCTGCAAATGAGCCAAGGTAGAAGCTAAATTTCATCTTGCCAAGTGCGAAATTTAAAACAAGAGGCAAGACAAAGCCAACTAAAACAACCCCAAGCCAAAAGAAATTTGCCCAAACGCCACTATAAAATGCAACTGCCGCGCCTTGCTGATAGCTTGAGCCAAGCAAAAGTGAGACAAAAAGCATTAAAATGAGTAAAATTTCAGCGCATAAGACGTAAAACTCCACGCCATGAAGCGAGCCAAGGTCGCTTGAGTGTGGATCTTCTTTGAAAAATAGTGCCGCTATCAAGCTGCTACCACTTATGCCAGCACTTAGTCCTGAAGCTATGAAAAGCGCTGGTAAAACAGCAGTGTTTAAAAGTGGAAATCTAATAAGCACCGAGATCAAAAAGCCTGTATATGCGCAAATGATAACCGCAAAAATCAGGCAAAGCGCGCTTAAGAGCGGATAAAGTGGCGATAAAATTTTCATCACGCCATCAAAAAAGCCACAAAATGACTTTAACTCCGCACCAAAAGCGTATAGACACATCAAAAAGCTAAGCGGTATAAATACGCAAAGCGCGGCTACACCAATAGACATAACCGATGTGAAGTTGTAATTAATTAAAATTTTCCAAAACAAAAGTGGCTTTTCAAGGTCAGCTATCAAGCAAACCATACCAAGCATGATGCTAACAAATGCTAAAAGCGAAGCAGCCTTGAAAAATGGACTAAAGCCATCTTGCCTTTTGTAGCGCTTTAGAACTATGGCAGCTATTAGCGCTCCACCACTCATACCAGCTAGCAAAAGATAAACAGCGATCGGCCAGCCCCACTCAACTGCGTGCGAAAATGTCGCAGTGAAATTTAATGCACCATCCATCTTACACCCCCGCTTTTAC
Organism: Campylobacter concisus; assembly: GCA_963516555.1. Taxonomy (GTDB): domain Bacteria; phylum Campylobacterota; class Campylobacteria; order Campylobacterales; family Campylobacteraceae; genus Campylobacter_A; species Campylobacter_A concisus_BA. The sequence continues at coordinate 7,071 of CAUQCU010000011.1, forward strand.
TTTAGGAATATATCTAAGGCTTGGTTTTGTGCCAAGTTCTGCTCTTAGCCTTATGCTATCTTTGACAGCTAAAAGCTGGCTAATGTGCGAGTTCTCATCGTTTAAATCGCCAAAGACCAAAGCCTCATATCTGCACGCCTCAACGCAGGCTGGATCTTTTTTATCCTTTAAATTTGTATCTATGCAGAAGTTACAGCTTTGGGCTGAGTGACTAAACTTATCGATATATCTCACGTCGTAAGGACAGGCTACGATGCAGTATTTACAGGCGATGCAGTCATCTATGTTTGTAGTTTGGATGCCAGTTTTTATGTCCTTGTGACAGGCTTTTGTTGGGCAAACAGCCACGCAAGGCGCATCCTCGCACTGCTGACAAGATACTCTTACATATCTTTTATCGAGCAAATTCTTTGGATCAGTCTTATCTTCTACAAAAAGTCTCATCTGCCCTTTTGGGACTAAATTTACCTTTTTGCATGCCACTTCGCAGTCCGTGCAGCCGACGCATTTGTTTTGGTCAAATATCATGCCAAAATGTGGTTTTTTCGCACTCTCTTCACTTTTAAAAGCAAAACCACTACTTGCCACGCTAGCACCAGCAGCCACAACTGCCATGCGTTTAAAGAAGGCTCTTCTGCTATTTTGATTTTGCATTTTTAACTCCATTTATGCCTTAATGAGGCTTTTTAATGCCCTCATTTTGCTCTTTTTCATGAATTTTTCTTGCCGCCTCAGCTAGTTCGCTAGGCTTTAAGACCTTAATAAGCTCTATCTCAAAAACGATAGTCTCGCCTCCAGGTATCCCCTCCATGCCGCTATCGCCGTATGCAAGCTCAGGCGGGATGACAAATTTAAACTTCTCGCCCTCTTTCATAAGCATAAGTCCCTCTTCAAGACCAGGGATCAAATTTAGCATCGAAAGATGAGCTGGAGCCTCTTTTGTCTCGTCAAAGACCTTGCCACCAGCAAAGCTTGCTTTATAATTTACTATGATGATGCTCTCAGGCTTTGGTGTAGCCCCTTTTGAGCTACTTTTTATGATCTCATATTGTAAATTTGATTTTGTTGTTTTTACATTTTTGTTTTTTGCATTTTTTTCCATATAGGCTTTGCCTTGGGCTAAATTCTCTTTTAGCTTGGTAGCCTCTTTTTCTTTTACTATCTTCTCTAAGCTTTCAGCCCTTTTGTTTAGTAGCTTTGCTATCTCATTATCACTTAGTTTTAGCTCGCTCTTTAGTGCATCGCTAAAGCCTTTTATGACTGCATCAGCGTCATAGCCAACACCTAGTTGCTTTTGATCTAGCAGTCCTTTTAAAACATATCCACCACTTGTTGCGCCTATGGCATAAGAGTCGTTTGTATCGACATTTGCTAAGAGGCTAGCCACACTTAGGCTAAGAAGTAGCGAACATTTTAAAAACGCATTTTTCATTTCAAACCCTTAAGATTAAAGGGGCTAGAAACTAGCCCCTAAATGCTATAAATTTTTGTTTAGAATTCTCTGAGCTTCTTTTATATACTCTTTAGATGCATCTAGTCTTTGTTTAGTAAATTTAAATCCGTGCATACCCCACGAACCATCTTTTTCGACCATATCGATGATCTCTTGAGCGTTTTGGACAAGCTCATAAACTCTTGCTTTATCACTTGGATCTAGCTTTTTAGTCTCTAGTAGTGAGTAAATTCCCTCGATGCCTATTTTGACCTCTGAGAATTCATTTTTAACTGGAGTTTGCCATCCCATAACCTCATCATAAACTTGTTTTTGGTTTTTGAAGTGAAGTGTTGGTTTTAGCTCAGATAGCACTGGGCTATGGCAGCCTTTATTATCTTTCATATCTTTATCAGCCCAAGATGTTCTAGCGCATGCCCACATCAAATCAACATAGTTGTGGCCATTTTTATCTCTCTCAAAGTGCCAATCTTTAGCATCTCTTGGACCTTTAGCTGCGTCGCCTGGGACAAGAGATTTCTCTTTTGGATCGACCATGATCTTCCAGATGTGAGAGCGTCTTTGAGTGTCAAAGCCAGCGTTGTCTTGGAACTGAACAGCGTAGAAATTCTCACAGCTCATCATAAATGGCATGTGGCAAGATGCACAAGTGTTGTTTTTGTGTGTATCTGCTTTTGATGCGATATATGCTTGAGTTTCGTGACAATCTTTACAATCTTTTTTGATCTTTGGTTTAGTGTAGAACGCACTTAGATAGCCTTGATCTGGGTTGTAGTTCATACCAGTTACGCTCTTATCGCCTACAACGTTACCTGTGTTGTCGTGTGGATCGTGGCAAGTGACGCATCTCATGCCTTTATCGTAGTGAGCGGTAAAGTATGATTGTGAGCCTTCTGAGCCACATCCTGGTCCCATTGATTTAAATTTAGAGCTTAATGATAGGTCAAGCTTGCCGTTGTTTAATGGGTTAGCTCGCATTAGATCTGGGCTAAAGTTAAATCTTTGGTGACAGCGTTCGCAGTTTGATGTTCTAAAATTTGTAGCTCCATCAAGGTGACCGCCAGCTCCGTGGCACTCCTCACAGCTTACGCCTTTTGAGATAGTGTGTTTTTGAAGCTCTTTGGCATTACCAAGTGCTGCGTAAAATTCTGCTTTTGACTTAAAGTCAAATTTAACTGGGTGGCAAACCTCACAATATGATGAGTTTGCTTGGAAAAACATCGACTTTTTATGTTTTGCGGCGTATGAGGCAAGGCCTCTGACATATCCGCCATTATCGCCATACTCTTCAAGCGTGCCAGGAAATTCTGGGACGAGCTCTTTTATCTTTTTAACAGTTGCGTCGTCTAAATTTAACGCCCATGTTCTTTGCCATTGGTTACCGCCAGCTACGATCTGACCTGTGCCATCTCTTAGCAAGCCGCCCTCAACATAGTAAGTACCACGAAGTAGCCATGCATCGACGTAGCCCATCTTAGTTCTTAAGTGACCAACGGTTGCGTAGATGACGTCTGGAGTGATACCTTTTGGAAGAATAGAAGCGGTATCTTTGTCAAATACTGGCTCAGTTAGGTTGTTATTGACCTCTGGGTGCTCGCCAGGGAAGCGCATAGTAGTTGCGTGGCGAGATCTGCTCCAGACCTCATACTGAGCTGGGTGACACTCACCGCACTTTTCTGGTCCTACAAATTTATTAGGAAACTGAAGTGATGAGGTGGCTGGAATTCTATACATCATAGAGCTATAGCCCTTACCGCCATCTCTTTTACTAAGCTTTGACATATCAAAGCCATGTCCCTCGGCAAGCCACTCTAAGCCGCGGTCATGAACGACCATTTTGCCGACGGTTTTGCCACCATACTTTGTAAAAATAGGGTGGTTTTTAAATAGCCAGTTATACATCTCTTGCTCTTCTACGACGTAGTCTTGCAAGGAGACAACACCTCTACTTTGCAGTGTGCCTTTAGGATTTGCGATAACATCACGTGCTTTATCGGACATCTGCATATTATGCTCTTCGCAACAGGCTTGTGAAGCAAAGATACTAACACCCATGAGTAAGCCTGCTAAGGCTTTGTGTAAGTTTCTCACGTCTCCTCCTTTGAATTTTTATCCTAAAATCAAAATGATTTCATACTGATAATCTTAACACCAAAAAAGGGCAGAAAAGGGGGAAAATTAACAAATTATAAATTTTCGAAACTAATTGTAAATGCAACGTGGTTTTCATCTACATTTTTAGCAAAGATTATGGCGTTGTTTTTGCGAGCGATTAGCTGGCTCATATATAGCCCAAGCCCACTACCGCTCTCTTTTGTGCTAAAGTGTGGCTCAAAGATGACCTTTAAAAATGAATTTTTTATCGCTCCTGCGTTATTTTGCACGCATAAATTCTTGCGATTATCTTTTAAAAAGGTGCTTATCTTTATCACCCTTGGCTTTGTGTAGCTCTGCTTAAATGCATCTTTGGCATTATTTATGATGTTTATTAGAATTTGGATTATCTCATTGAAATTTGCAAACAGTTCAAAATTTTCTCTCACCTCTAACTGCACTTCGATCTGATACTTTTTAAGCGTTGCGTTTAAAATTTTTATCGTTTGATTTATCACTTCAAGCACCTTAAATTCTTTTCTCAAGGTATTTGGACTAAAGAAATTTTTAAAGTCATCAACAGTTTCTGACATGAAATTTATCTGCTTGCTGGTCTCTTCTATAAACTCATAAATTTTCGCCTCATCAAGCTTTTTTCGCTCCTGATAAAGCTCTAAATTTATCAAAGCTGAGCTTATCTGAGCAAGCGGCTGCTTCCACTGATGCGAGATATTGCCTATCATCTCGCCCATAGAGGCTAGGCGGCTTTGATGTATCATTAGCTGCTCAGTCTGCTTTTTGCTCTCTTCGCCACGCCTATGCATCTTATAAACAAGTAGCAAAAATAACCCAAAGATAAGCGTTATGGCGCTCATTATGACGATGACCTCTTGCAAGTGATAGGTAAAAATGGCGCGGATTGGTATCTTAAACGAGATCATCGCGACCGTTTCGTTCACGTCTGGGATCTCTATGCCCTCCATGCCATATTTTTCTAGCATTTGTTGTGGGGCATTTGCACTGCTATGACAGGCTAGGCAGCTTGGACTTTGGTTTTTTATAGGCAGACCCACAAAGAGCTGTGAGCCATTTTCATCTTTTATTATCTTTACAAATTCTTTAAATTTATTCTCTTTAAAGCCATGCAAGACGCTAGCTTCAAATTCATTTGGCTGATGGGCTTTATTTAGCGGAGCGATAGCAACTAGCTTGTAGTCAAATTCAAGGTTGTATTTTTTCTTTTGGATGTTGTAAATTTCACGGCTTATATATGAAGATGACAGAAGTCTCTCGTCAAAAAAGTCCTCTTTTAAGATGCCCTGCTCTTTTAACTGCTCGATTAGCGGGCGCTGAACTCCAGCGATATACTCTCTTACAGAATTTATGCCCTCCAAAACATAATACGCCTCTTTTTTGGCGTCTTTCATCGCAAGATCGTTGTAAAAATTTAAAACAAGTGCTGAAACTAGCAGATAGACAAAGATAAAAGCACCGACTATTAGCTGAAATTTATATCTCACAAAGGTAGCCCACGCCGTATAAATTTTTGATCACATCTTTGCCAAGCTTTCTTCTAAGCTCCTTTACGATCGTCTTTATCGCCTCTTTTGTGGGCTGCTCGTAGTCCCAGATGTAGTCAAAAATTTGTTCATAAGTGATAGTTTGGTTTTTGTTGTTTAAAAAGTACTCCAAAAGCTTGCTCTCGCTCTTGCTTAGATGAGAAATTTCACCATTTACATAAAGCGCTTTTTTGCCAAAATCATACTCAAGCTCGTCATTTAGCCTGATAGTTGGTGTGCGTCCAACTAGCTCAAAAGCCACATCTTCAAGCGCTTTAACAAAAGATTTTTTATCGTATGGTTTTGCAAGATATCTTGTGATCTTTAGCTCAACCGCGCGCCACAGATACTCTTGCTCGACGTGGCTTGATAAGATCACGATAGGGATTTTTTGATTGATAGCTCTTACTTTTTTAGCGATCTCAAGACCATCGATATTTGGCACGCTGATATCAAGCACTAAAGCGTCATACGCCCCGCTCATAGCAAGCTCAAGCGCATCAAAGCCGTCTGTGACGCCTTTAACCTCTGCGAAAAAGAGCTCCAGCGAGGCGCAGATATTTCGCAAAATCGCCTCTTCATCTTCTAAGCAAAGGACCTTTTTGTTTGATAAAACATCTAAAATATCATACTCTTGCATACGTCATCTCATCTCTTAAGCCAAAATGCCGACTTAAATAACACAAAATAAAAATTATTTCATAAATTTACATCATGATCGTAATCTTAAAGTAAAAAATAGGCTCGCTACTTAAGTGATAAATTTAAAAGAAAAAGTTAAATTTAGCCAAAGATTTGGCTAAATTTATCAGGTTCTAAATTTTGAAAGGCTAGTGTTTAGATTATCAGTCATCTTTGAAAGATGAGCAGCTGCTAGTGAGATTTCATCCATGCTTTTTGAGTTTTGTTTTGAAATTTCATCGATATTTACGATGCCTTTTATCAGCTCTTCGACCTTATTTCCAGTCTCTATATAATCCCTCGTAGAGGTCTCATTTAAGCTAACAGTCTCGTTCATTAGCTGGTTCATATTTTCTATTTTTTCATTTATCTGGGCTGATTTTTTGCAAAGCTCACCAGCTTTTTTAGCATTATCGCCGATGGTATGGCTTGAGTTTGAGATCGCTTCAACGATTAAATTTATAGTTGCATTTATCTCGCTTAGGCTATTTTGCGTGCGTTCAGCTAGCTGTCTAACCTCATCAGCCACGACTGCAAAGCCACGTCCATGCTCTCCTGCACGCGCTGCTTCTATGGCGGCATTTAGAGCAAGTAAATTTGTCTGATCAGCGATGTCATCGATGATATTTAAGACATCTTTTACATTTTTAGCTTGATCAGCTAGGCTTTTCATCGAGCTAGCTAGTGAAATTTCGCTATTTGCAGCCTCATCGACATTTTTGCTAAGTCCCAAAACATCGTTTGAAACTTCATTTATATATAGACAGGTTCTTTCAAGATTTTCTTTGCTCTTCTTAGCCTCTTCAAATGAGCTCTTTATCTCTTCTGACATATTTTTTGCCATATTTGTCGTATCTGTGACGATTAGCGAAGATTTGTTGGTTAAATTTGTAGTTTGAGCTGATGTTGAAGAGAGTTGCTCGGCAATAGAAGAGTTCTCATGCGCCAAGCCTTTAACGCTCTCTATCACAGATCTTAGCTCGCTTGTTAGGTCATTTATAGAGCTTTTGATGTTTGAAATTTCATCTTTGCCACTAACTTCAAGCTTTTTAGTAAGATCGCCTCTGCCACTTTTTATCTCATCTGACATCGCAGTTAAATTTGCAACGATATTTTTTATAGGTCTGATGATCGCCCTACTTAAGATAAATAACACGATAGCTATCAAAACAACCGTAATCAGGGCGCAAGCGATGATAAATGTTCTTGTATTTTGGCTGTTTTGCTCATTTAGCACGGCCTTTGTCTTTTCTGTCTCGTCCGCTAAGTCATCGACATATACGCCACTTCCTAGCATCCACTTATATGGCTCAAAATTTGCAGCATAGCCAAGCTTCTCCACTGGCTCCTCGCCCTTTTTTTTCGCCCAGCCAAATGTGACGAAGCCGCCACCTTGTTTAGCCTTTTCGATGAGCTCTTTTATGAGAAATAGCCCTTTTGGATCTTTTAAGCCGATTAAATTTTTACCAACAAGAGATGGCTTTTCAGGGTGCATCAAAACAACGCCATTGTAGTCGTAGATGAAGATATAGCCAGTCTTATCGCTAAAGAATTTTAGCTTTGAGACGACTCTAAAAATTTCTTTTTTTATCTCATCGTCGCTTAGACCTTTTTCTTTGCCACCATTATAAATTTCACGCATCATTTGGTTGATCGTCTCGACGTCATCTTTTAAATTTTCTTTTCTGGCATTTACCAGCTCGTCGTAGGACTTATGGGTGAAAAACTGAGTTAGATCGCTTGAAAATTTGCTATTTAAAAAGATGAGCAAACAGCTGACAAGCAAAACTGAGAAAACAAAAGTGAGAATTATCTTTGTAGATATTTTCATAGCACACATCCTTGCATTTTGGGATCTCCTAAAAATTTTGTGCCATTTTATACATTCAAATCTTAATTATAAATTAACTTTTGAAATTTAAGAAAAAAAGAGAAAATTTGATGAGAGAATTTACTCAAAGCCCAAAATAACGAATAAGTTACAAATATTATTATCTTAAGCTTTGAGCGTAAAAAATACGTAAAATTTAGTAGCTTTTAGTTTCCTCTGCTTCCAGGCTTAATCGCCTTGCTACCGCTCTTACAAAGCGGACAGCGCTCTGGCTCGTAAATTTCAAATTCAAAATTCCCCAAAGCAAAAAATGGCTTATCACTTGGCAGTTTTGCATTTACTTTAGCTTCATTGCCTAAATTTGCAACCTTACAAAAGCCACGATTTGCAAGTGCTGCAAAGCCAACCACCTCGCCACCAAGGCTCTCTATCACGTGCGCTGCTTCAAGTGCTGAGCCACCAGTTGTGATGATGTCTTCACAAACTATAAATTTCTCGCCTTTTTTCACTTCAAAGCCGCGCCTTAAGCTCATCACTCTATCAACGCGCTCTGTAAATATAAAACGCTTTTTCGCCGCGCGAGCTAGCTCATATCCAGCTAAAATTCCACCAAGTGCAGGAGAACAAACGCTATCAAATTTAATGCCAAATTTCTCTATCACGCGCGCTAGCTCATCTGCTAGCTTTGCTGCAAGTGCAGGGTCTTCAAGCACCTTTGCACTTTGCAGATAAAACTGCGAGTGGTTGCCACTACTTAGCAAAAAGTGCCCCTCTAAATACGCCCCAGCGTCCTTATAAATTTTCTCTAAATCCATCGCTTTTTCCTTTTAAAATTTGCCAAAAATCTTAACACATACCCACTTAAGCCACTCTTTTTAAAATTTAATAAGCCCTGCGCTTGTATAATTCTTGCACTCATACAAAAAGGACACACATGCTTCTCTTTAACCCTGTTGTTTTTAGCATTTTGGTGATGACGGTGCTATGTTTGCTGCGCTTTAATATCCTGCTTTCTATCCTCGTTTCTGCGCTTGTTGCTGGGGTTATGTATAAGCATGGTTTTAGTGGATTTGAAAGTGGTTTGGCAAGCGGTTTTGAGAGCTTTTTTACGGCTCTAAAAGAGACCACGCAAAGCCTCATAAGCGGCATGCAAGGCAACCTTGAAACCTCGCTTAGCTACATCTTGCTAGGTGCTCTTGCAGCTGCCATCGCAAATACAAATTTAACAGCCATTTTAATAAATGCAATGAGTAAATTTCTTAGCTCAAACAAGGTCATTTTTACGCTAACTATCGCGTTTATCGCTTGTTTGTCTCAAAACTTGATCCCAGTTCATATAGCCTTCATACCTATCTTGATCCCGCCACTTCTTGCTCTTATGAATAAAATGGGCATAGATAGACGCGCGGTGGCTTGCGCTCTTACATTTGGACTGCAAGCGCCTTATGTGAGCATTAGCGTTGGCTTTGGTCTGCTTTTTCACAATATCCTTAAAAAAGAGCTAGCAAACAACGGCATAAACACAACCATCTCAGACATCTCTTCAGTCATGTGGATAGGCGGAGCTTCGATGTTTGTGGGGCTCATCTTAGCCATACTTTTTTATAGTAAAAAAAGAATTTATAAAACTTCTAAATTTGAAAAGGCCGAGCTTGATGAGATCGAGCGCGCAAAAAGCCTTGAGATGACTAAAAAAGAGTGGGCGGTCTTAGCTGGTGCAGTTGTCGCCTTTGTTGTGCAAATTTATACTTCGCTCTTGCCACTTGGTGCGCTACTTGGGCTTTTGGTCATGGTCGTTTTTGGCGGCATCGAATACAAAAAAGTAGATAAGATCATGGATAATGGCCTTGCTATGATGGGCTTTATCGCATTTATCATGCTTGTTGCTGCGGGATATGGCACCATTTTAAGAGAGAGTGGCGGTATAGACGAGCTTGTAAAATACGCTAGTTTGGTATCTGGCGGCAAGATAGGCGGAGCATTTTTGATGCTACTTATCGGACTTTTAGTCACGATGGGCATAGGCACTAGCTTTGGTACTATCCCTATCTTAGCCTCTATCTACGTGCCACTTTGCCTTAGCCTTGGCTTTGGCGTGCCAGCTATCATCTTACTAGTTGGTATAGCAGCGGCTCTAGGCGACGCTGGAAGCCCAGCAAGCGACAGCACACTTGGACCAACGAGCGGTCTAAATGCTGATGGTGAGCACAACCACATATATGATACTTGCGTGCCTACATTTATATTTTTCAACATCCCACTTATCATCGGTGGCGTCGTAGGTGCGTTGATACTTGGATAAATTATGATAGATAAAAAACAACCAAAATTATGTAAGGAGTAAAAATGATAGGTATGCTAGTTGCCGAAGAGACACCACAGATAACTCAAATTTTACAAAAAGCGTTTCAAGAGATAAAACGAATAAACCCTCATGCAAGGGTTGAATTTGTAGATTATAACGACTACTACGTAAATAAAGAAAATGAACAAAATTTGAAAGAACTGATCGCAAAGCATAGACGTGGCGAGCTTAAATATTGCACTCTTGATGATGTGATCGCTGAAACCGATGCCATAATAGAAGGCAAAATTTAAGATGAAAATTCTTTTTACAGATGATTTTAAAGAGAATTTAAAAGAGATATTAAAATTCATAAAACAAGATAGCAAGGATCGCGCATATAACTTTCGCGATAGTCTAAAAAACGAAATCATGAAAATCCCTGAAAGACCATACTCTTACAGAGAAAGTCTAACTATGAAAGATACTCAAGTAAGAGACTTGGTTTTCAAGGGATATGTTGTTGTATTCGTCATAGATGAGGGCGAACAAACTATTACTATCATATCAATCCATAAATACAATCTGCCAAATTTAAAATATCCTCAGTAACTATTTTTTACCGATATAAATTTTGGAACATCTTTTGCTTTAGAAAGATCATAAAAAATTTTAAAACGAGAAAAAAGGATAAGCTCATGATGAGATCACTTTGGTCTGGTGTTTCAGGCCTACAAGCCCACCAGATAGCCATGGACGTAGAAGGCAACAATATCGCAAACGTCAATACCTATGGTTTTAAATACAACCGCGCAAATTTTGCTGATATACTAAGCCAAACTCCAAGAGTAGCTACCGCTCCACAAGGTCAGCTAGGCGGTCAAAACGCTATGCAAATAGGTCTAGGAACGACCATAAACTCAACTACGAGAATTTTCTCACAAGGCACACTAACAGCTACTGACAAGCAAACCGACCTTGCTCTTCAAGGTAATGGCTTCTTTGTCGTCTCTCCAGATGGCGGAACGACAAGATACTATACAAGAAACGGCGATTTCGTCCGTGATAAGGCTGGTAACTTTGTAAACAACAGCGGCTACATCGTTCAAGGCTGGACTAGAGATGATGAGACTGGCACTATCGATTCAACTGGCCCTATAAGCAACATCGTCATCAAAGAAGGTCTTACAACTCCAGCAAGAGCGACAACAGAAGTTAAAATAAAAGGCAACCTTGACTCAGGTAACAGCATCGGTCAAAGAAGCACACCTATTTACGCACTTGATTCAGTTGCTGGCGGACGTGATTTTAATAATGATGAAATTTTAAATGCCAACGAAGTTCATAATGAAAACGATACAAATAACGATGAATTTTATACAAACTCAAGAAACGAGCAAATTTTAACAGAACGTGGTGTCGATCTTGGCGTTACATTTGACGAGCTTGGAAACGGTCTTGCTCTAAGAGATGGTCAAGGTATCTGGGTAAGCTACGCAAATGCTAAGACTGAGAAATTTTCAGTAGGTAGCGCTCTAGCACAAAACATCGGTCAGATCAATCCACCAGCTACACTTGATATAACACTAAATGGACAAAACATCAAAACTCAAGCTGGCACAATGACAAGCATCAGTGACGTTGCAGCTGCTATCAACGCTCAGTACAACAAAACTGGTGTTAGAGCTGAAATTTCAGAGGGTAACAAACTAACGCTTATAAACAGAAATAACTCAGGTACAACCGAAGAGACAAAAAACATCCACCTAACAGTAAATGCTGGAAACACAGTTGGCGGTCTAGCTAGCAAAGATATTATAACAGCTTATCAATATGTCTATACAAGCTCACAAACAACAGCTGTTCATCCAAATAACGACAAAATCGCAAGACAAATAACAACAACAGAAGATCTTCGTGCTGCTATGCAAGAGGATGCTAGAAACCATGTTGATTATAATGGCGATGGTCAAATAAGAGCAAACTCTGACGCACTTGATGCAGCAAAACTTGCAACTGCCGCTCACAAGGTAGCCCCTGGTACAGGTGGCGCAGCTATAACAAATCCAGCCTATGCACTAGCATATAACAACGCTTATGCAGCAGCAGCTGGCACACCTGATCAAAAACACGCAGCAGGTGTTGCTGCACTTCAGGCAGTAGCTGGAGATGATACGAACGATGGCGTAAAGATCACTGTAAATAAACTAGGTCAATTTCAACTAGAAAACCCTACAAATGAAATAGCTGATCAAGCTCTTTATATGACTACAACTGGTCTTACAAAACCAGCTCAAGGCACAAACAACGCAGCAGTAAATGAAAACGTTCGCTTTACAAATATCATGAAAGCACTTGATGGCGCACTAAGCCCTGGTCAAGCTCTAAGAGCAAGTGGCAAGATGATGATGTCAAGTCACGGCTCAACGGCTGAAATTTTTGACTCACTTGGCTCAAAACACACAGTTAGCGTCAAATGGGCAAAAGTAGGCACTACAACAGATGGTGGAACTGAGTGGAATATGATCATCCAAGTACCAGAGCCTGCTAAGATAAACTACACAGGTGAAGGTCCAGATAACGTCGTGACTGGCTCATTGAGATTTAACTCAAACGGCTCACTTGCTAGTTTTCACCCAGCTACGATAACATTTTCAGCTAACAACGGCTCACAAAGTGGTCAAAATGTTAGTTTAAATTTTGGTTTGGGAACTGATTTTAACGGACTAACAAGCTTTGATAAAGACTCTTCAACTGAGTCTATCTCACAAGATGGCTACACAGGTGGCACACTAAATGACCTAAAGATCGACGAAACTGGTACGATTATCGGTGCATTTACAAACGGCCAAAGCTTTGGTCTAGCTCAAGTTGCACTTGCTAGCTTTACAAACAACGAGGGTCTTCAAAGTGAGGGCGGAAACGTCTTTTCACAAACAGCAAACTCAGGCGAAGCAGTCATAGGCGCAGCAGGCACTGGCGATAAAGGAACGATCGCGGCTTCAAAACTAGAAGCTAGTAACGTCGATCTAAGCCGTGCGCTAACAGATCTTATCGTCATCCAAAGAGGCTTTCAAGCAAACTCAAAAACTATCACAACAAGTGACGAGATGCTAAACACACTTCTTCAACTAAAACAATAATCATAAAGGGGGCGCTCGCTCCCTTTTAAATTTACAAATAAAATCAGCCTTCTTTTTGTAAAATGCTAAAAAATTTCACAAAAAGAGAAAATATGCAAGTAACACTTCTAAATCACACTCCACTAAATATCTGCTCTCACGCGATCCGCACATGCTGGCAAAGCTTTGAAAAAGGCGACAATGGCGGCGAAAAAGACGTCGAGCTGATAGATAGGGTGGGTAATAAATTTAAACACGCATCAACGCTAGAGCATCTTTACTACAACTTCTACATCCAAGGCATCTCGCGCGCACTGCTTCAGGAGCTAGCCCGCCACCGCATAGCAAGCTTAAGCGTCAAATCAACCCGCTACACGCTAAAAGAGCTAAAAAAAGAGGAGAAATTTGAAGTAGGGCAGTTTGAGCGTGCGGCTAAATTTATCGTGCTAACAAATGACGAACTAGTTGATAACGCAAGCATAAGAGCGCTTGAAAACTTACGTGAAATTTTAGCCTCAACTACAAAGAGCCTTGATATAGTTAAATACTGCTTGCCAGAGTGCTATAAAACCGAGCTTACATGGAGCATAAACGCTAGAAGCTTGCAAAATTTCATCTCTCTAAGAAGTTCAAAATCAGCCCTTTGGGAGATAAGAAATTTAGCAAATGCTATCTACGACGCCTTGCCTGAAGAGCATAAATTTATATTTGAGAAGTTTTTGCCAGAGGATGATGGTTAAAATTAAGTACAAAACAGCACCAAAGTATAAATTTAAAAAGTGTTCTAATATCTTTTAAAAATATCTTGGTGTCTGCCTATTTTAAAAAGCTTTAAAATTTCATCATCTCTTTGATAGATTATTACCAAATCTCCAAAAACGTGGCACTCTCTAAAATCTTTTAAGCTTCCAGTAAGCTGATGATCTTTTAAATCATCAGCTAATTTTTCATCATTTTGTAGTTGAAAAACCACCTTTGAAATCGCTTTTTCATCCCATCCTTGCTTTAAAACTAACTTCAAATCCTTTTTATAAGTGCTAAAAATTTCTAAAATTCTCATCAATGATTTTCTTGCTTTATTTCATTGATCAAGTCATCATGGTTTTTATAAAATCCAACACTTTTTGCGTTTTTTAAATCAAGCAATGTCTGTTCTGTCGGCATCTCTTGCTCTTTTGAACTATTGACATACTTGATTTTATATTTTGGATCCATAGCTTGCGCCATAGCTTTAAATGCCTCAATAGCTTTTTGACTGATATTATCGCCTATTATTGTTATTGTTTGCATAGCATGCCTTTTTGTTTTTTGGGGATTATATCATTTTTTGTTTTATTGTGTTTTTGTCTAAATTTACTTTTGCAAAACGTAAAGAAGTTCGTCTACGTGGATGTTTCTAGCTTTTAAATTTCTGCTGCCGCGGTAGGCATTATACTTTTGGCGAAGTAGATGAACTTTTCCCATTTTATTTAGGTTTTTATCAAATTCATCTTGGTTGATAAAACCCTCTGAGTTAAACGAGATAAGCACAAATTTAGCCTTTAAATCTCCTATCAACTCAAAAAATGCCTCGCTTGCTGACGATTTTTTATTAAAAACTGATCTGTTCCAGTCCTTTGAGATGCCTGAAACTTTTGAAATTTTACTTGGCTCTTCATAGCTTGCGATGAGATTTAGCATGAAGTAGTTTGAGCCGTATGGATGCTGGTTGTAAGGCGGATCAAGATAGACTAGATCAAGCCCATCAAGCTCTTTTGCGAGCAAATTTGCGTCCTTTTGATAGACCTCAAATGGCACGCTAAAATTTGAGAAAATTGGCTTAGTCAAATTTATATCAGAAGTGATCCTTGAGATGGCATTTTGCCCCCTGCCACCAAACTGACCGATGCCCTCTTTATTTTTATGAAAACCTTTAAAAATTCCACTCGTATTTGCATGCACGCTTGCATTATAAAGTAGCGGAGCTATGAAAAATTTTCTCATCTCCTCTGGCAAGAGCTCATCTATGAGCCTTCTTGCGGTGTCGATGAATATGGCATTTTTTCTTGTGTAAAAGACCCGCTCGCCCCAAGCAATATTTTCGTCATCTTGTGGGGCATAAAGCCTTGTTATAAAGCCCTCATGAAGGCTATTTTTTATCTCTTTTTCAAGCTTTTTTTGCCAGAAATTTATCTCATCTCTTAGCTCATTTGTGGCGTTTTGTAGGTAGCATGAGTTTGTGATGAAGCTGTAAAGTTCCAAGTCGTTTGCGACTAGAAATTCGCTATTTTGTTTTAAAAACCTAGCCACCACGCCGCTTCCACTAAAGAGGTCACAGCAGCTAAGCTTCTCTTTTTTAAGCTCGTCTTTTGCGTATTTTACGCCTCGCTCGATAAAGCCTAAAAGAGAGCGTTTGTTGCCAAGATAGGTTAAAATTTGCTCTTTTAGATAGGCTTGATTTTCTTGTTTTACTGGCTTCAAATCAGTGCTTTTTTAGTCCCATAGCATCAACGTCAAGCTTGATCTCTTCGTTGTTTATGATGACTAGACCCTGATCTAGAATTTTCTTTGCTATGGCGTGTGCTTCATCAAGTGAGTGCATCTTGTAGGTGCCACATTGAAATTTATTTAGCTCTGGGATCTTATCTTGATCTTTGACTTCTAAGATATCTTTCATCGAGGCTAGCCATGCCTTTTTTACAGCTTCTTCGCTAGGTGTGCCGATCACACTCATATAAAAGCCAGTCCAGCAACCCATCGGCGAGATGTCTATGATCTCCACGCCGTTGCCATTTAGGTGGTTTCTCATAAAGCCAGCAAAAAGATGTTCTAAAGTGTGAGTGCCCTTTTCTGGCAAAATTTCCTCATTTGGCTTGCAAAATCTCAAGTCAAAAACACTGATATCATCGCCTTTTGGGGTTTTCATACTCTTTGCTAGTCTTACTCCTGGGGCTTTCATCTTCACATGATCTACGCAAAAACTATCAAGTAGTGGCATATATTCTCCTTTAAATTTTTGGTAATTTTAGCGTAAAAAAGATTTAAAAATTTAAAGGCCCACGTAAATTTACATGAGCCTGGTAATATTTGAATAGTTTTGGGTATTAAAATTTATTTTTTCTAACGTCTGTTAGTATGACCTTCGCCATGCCGTCTATCTCGCTAGTTACGTCGTTTGTGTTACTAACAACACTTCTATTTTCTTTTGTGACGTTATCTATTTGAGCGACACTTCTATTTATCATATTTATGCCCTCAGCTTGCTCTTTTATAGATTCGCTCATCTCATTGATTGATTGAGCTAATACATTTGTATTTGCCTCGATCTCGCCTAGAGATTTTTGTGTCCTTTCAGCTAGCTTTCTAACCTCATCAGCCACGACTGCAAAGCCACGTCCATGCTCACCTGCGCGAGCCGCTTCTATGGCGGCATTTAGAGCTAGTAAATTTGTCTGATCAGCGATGTCACGGATGATGACGATGATGTTTTTGATCTCTTCACTTTGTCTTATTACGTCCCCTGTCTTTTGTGAGATGGCATTCATCGAGCTACTCATCTGCTCAACCGCAGCCGCGCTCTCTTGGATAGAGTCAGCTTGTTTGCTCGCACCTTCAGTTAAATTTCTCATAGACTCAGCAAGCATAGTTGCCTTTTCTTCTAAAATTTGAGCTTGATTTAGGTTGCTATTTAACATAGCGCTTATAGCATCACCTGCATTATTTATGCCAACTATCATGGCCTTTAGATCAGCCTCTATATCATCTCTTAGCTCGATCTTAGCGGTGTAATCATTATTTGAGTAGGCTTTTAGGATATTTATGACGCTGCCTAAATTTTGACTGATAGAGCTAAAGAAGGTATTTAGCAGATCTTTTAGCTTAATAAGTGATGGGTTGTTTGGATTCTCACTTAGTTTGACGCCTAAATTTCCTCTTATCATGTTATTTGCAGCTACATTTAGCTCTTCAAGCATGGTGTTATCTTTTTTGATGCCAGCTATGACTTTATCGATATTTTTATTTATCTCTTCACTCATCACGCCAAATTCATCAGTTGTGTGGATGTCAAGCTTGCTTGGAGCAGTGTTGCTCTCATAAGTGATAAATTTAAACGTATCAGAAAGCTTTTCTTGGATAACCCCGATAGGTTTAAGTGAGCGTTTTAGTAGCACGAAAACAATGGCTGAGAGTATGACTATAAAGAGCACTGCAAGCATTAGTTGCGCTTTTAAGATAGGCATAGTGTGGTTTGAAAATGTATCCGCACCTATGGCGACAGTTGCAAGCCAGCCATCATCGTTGATAGGTAAAATTTTAGCCGTTACATCTTGGTTTTTAGAGTTTTTATATGAGATCAGACCATTTTCGTCAAATTCTTTATTGGCATATTTTTCTGAGACGACCTTTGTAGCTGGTAATATAGTGCCAACTTCTGAAGCTACGTCAGAAAAGAGCATAGTGCCATCTTTTTTCATTATATAGGCATATCCGCCATCGCCAGTGTTGCCTATCTCGATGATCTTGTCACTAACTTTCTTTACATCTATATCTATACCAACAACGCCAACAAATTTACCATTTTTAGTAACTGGAGCGGTGAAACTCATAACAAGATCATTTGTAGAAGTGACCCTTGGCTCGGTATAAATTTCTTTATTTTTCTCTTTTGTGCTCTTATACCAGCCTCTAGTTCTTGGGTCGTAGTTGTCAGCTACGGTTGTTCTTTTGCCGTCTGACTGAAAGAAGTGTCCATCCTCATCTCCGTAATAAACATAGCTCACTGCAGAGTTTGCGACCTTTTTTTCTGATAAGACAAAATTCATTATCTCATCGCCACTTTGAGCGCCTTCAACTGCTGATGAAATTTTCTTGACGTACTCTAAATTTTCATCAAAAAAAGTGTTTGCAACACTCTTTATATCTTTAAGGACCTGATCCTCTTTGCCACTGACAAGCTCAACGATCTTGTCCTTTGAAGTAAAATAACTAACCGCCGAGATAGCGCAAAACGAGATGATGAGTAAAACCATCAAGGCGAGTGCTATCTTATTTGTGATAGAACGAAACACCTCTGCTCCTTTAAATTTTGTTTGAAATTCATTTGTAAAACAAAATCGGAGCAAAAGTATAAATGTTTATAGTGTTCTCATAAATTCGGTGCTATAAATTCCTTCGATGCGTCTTTTCATATCATCATGCCATCCATTTGTAAGAGTGGTGAGGGCGTTAAATTTCTCTAGTAAATTTAAATTTTCACTTGGTGCGTAAAAGAGCCTGTTTATCTCTAAAATGCTCATATGAACTGAGTCACTTTCTATAACCTCTATCGCGTCGCCTGCTTTGCATGAGCCTGGCGTAAGGACGCGGTAGTACCAGCCAGTAAGGCCTGTTTTGAAGATGTGAGTAGCCATATTTTCATTGCCCCATCTTTTTGAGAGCTTAAAGCATGGCTTTCTAGGCTGCGAGACTTGAAGCACAAGCGAGCCCACCTTGTGGATATCGCCCACATAGACGCAGCTCTCATCAAGCCCATCAACGCATAAATTTTCTCCCATCGCACCATAAGCTATGTTTTTTAATCCTAAAAATTTCTCCCACTCGGCATAGTTTGCAAATGAATTTGCAAATACTGCCTTTTCAGGGCCGCCATGATGCTTCGTATCAGCGACGCTATCGCCCTCAAAGCCAAGCTCATTTGCAAAAATTTCGCCATTTTGAGCTACTTTAAAAATAGCTGAGTTCCAAGGTAAATTTAGCTTATCAGTCGCATTTTGCGAGCCGTAGTTTTTCACGCCTCCAATTAGTAAAGCTTTTAGTGTTGCCATTTCATCCCTATCAAATTTAGTTTATTCTTAAATTATTCGCGTGAGTTAGCGCGATCGCGATAGCATCGGTGATATCAAGCGGTTTTATCTCTTTATTTATGCCTAAAATTTTCTTCACCATAAATGCCACCTGCTCTTTGTCAGCCTTTGCCTTGCCAGTGACAGTTTTTTTCACTTGAAGCGGCGTGTATTCGGCAAAATCCCCATGAAGCTGCAAAATTTTAAGACTAAGTGCCCCGCGAAACTGAGCGAGCTTTAAGACCGTTTTTGGGTTGTAGGCAAAAAATATGTCTTCTACCGCGACCTCGTCAAATTTATGGTTTTTAAAGATGAGATCAAGCCCCTCGCAAAGCTCTGTTATTTGGTATTGAAGCGTGTTTGGCTTTATCTTTATAAGCCCAGCTTCAAGAAGTATGGTTTTAAATTTGCTCTTTTCAAGTATCGCGTAACCGCAATTTTTCGTGCCTGGATCGATTCCTAAAATTTTCATCACAATCTTTTCAATACTTTTTCACGACTTTTTCACGCCGTGAAAAAGTTT
>CAUQCU010000012.1:0-24603 GCA_963516555.1 Campylobacter concisus
GGCGATAACCACAAATTCTTTAGTCGCACCCAAAACCTTGATCTTTTCAAGCCCCAAAAAACGGCCTATGCCATACTCTTCATGCACGACATAGTCATTTACTTTTAGCTCATCAACCACGAGGCTTGAGCGTTTAACTCGCCTTTTTTTCTCAAATTTATTTAGTGAGACTACGATCTTGTCGCTTGAGGTTAAATTTACTACAAGGGGCGAAATTTCAAGCTTTACGTTGGCAAAGCCATCAAGCTCATAGCCCTTAAAAAGCCCCTCGTTTCTTGAAAGAACGGTTATGCTTTTGCTCTTATTTAGCTCAAAAAAGTCAAAATTTAAAGTAACTTCTAGGTCTTTATAGACCTTTGGCTCAGGCAAAATTTCAATGCCTTTAAATTTATCTTCAAGCGTATCGTAAATTTCAAAATCTATCTTCTTAACCAGCTTTGAGTCAAATTCTTTTAAGTAGTCGCTAAAGCTATCTATCGCCCAAAATCCAAGAGAATTTAGATCACTCACCAAGGCATCACTTTGCATATCCTCGATCTTTTGGCTCACTTTTTCAAACTCATCTTTGCTAAGATTTGCGATAAATGGCACGATCTCGGCTTCGCTTAGCTCATTTTTGTTGCTAATTTGCGTGGCGGTGTTGTAGTTTCTAATACTCTCCACCTCATCGCCAAAGAGCAAAATTCTAACAGGATCATCCATATTTACGCCGTAAATGTCCACGACTTCGCCGCGTATGCTAAACTCGCCAACGCTCTCAACGATATCGACGCACTCGTAGCCAAATCGTATGAGCAAGTCGGCAAATTCGCTTAAATTTAGATTATCTTTTAGCTTGATCGTTGAGCTTTCTAGGTTTTTTTGCGTTGGAAGTGGGTTTAAAAGCGTACTAAATGGGCTTATTATGATCTTTTTGCCATCAAATTTATAGTATTTGCTAAGCACGGATGAAATTTCAAAGAGCTCTTCGTTAAAGCTTCTTAGATCATCGCCCTTTTTAGCCCTAAAATCAGGTAATTTAAAGGCGCTAAAGCCAGCAAAACTGGCCGCATCAGCGCAGAGTGCCGCCTCTTTATCATCTTCGCAGATGAGAATTTGTGGGGCGTGTGTTAAAAGATACTCATAGACCTTTGCTTGCATAGTACTCTTTTAAAAAGGCTTCGGCCAAGTGAAACGAGCCAAATGCTAGGTAAATTTTGCCGTTTTTTGCCTCTTTTATATCGTTCATATCGCTTGGCTCAAACTCTCTATGCGAAATTTCAAGCTCGTTTAGCGCTTTGCTTATGAGCTCTCCGCCAAGCTCCCTGCCCTCGCAGTGGTAGTGATAAAGCAGCACGCCCTCAATGACTGGCTTTAGAGCTGCTAAGACTGCCTTGAAATCTTTATCCAAAAATGAGTTATAAACTAGCGTTATCTTCTTGCCGTTAAATTCATCAGAGCTAAATTTCTTAGCCACAGCCTTTGCGCCAAGCTCGTTGTGACCGACATCCACATATAAATTTGAATCGATCTTTTCACATCTGCCACGAAGCGATAAAGCGCCAAGCTTTTTGATATCTATGCTGCTATCTAAAATTTTAGCCGCGGCGTAAGCTAGAGTTAAATTTGAGCGCAAAAACTCTGGTAGATTAAATTTATCTGCATAATTTGCGATCTCGTTTAAATTCTCTTTGGTCAAAATTTCTCTTGGAAAACTTAAAGTAGCGCCTTTTTCGCTTGCGATCTCTTTTGCGATAGCAACGCTTATATCATTCATCTCATCATTTAAGATAGCTCTTTTGCCCATGGCTTCAAATTTGGTGCGTGAAATTTCTTCTATGCTATTTCCAAGTATCGCCGTGTGATCAAAGCCGATCGGAGTAAAGATGCTTAGCTTTTTTTCAAAGACATTTGTAGCATCTAGCACGCCACCCATGCCAGCCTCGCAGACAAAGTAGTCGCAACCCTCAAAAAGAACTGCAGAAAGCAGCGTCATATACTCAAAATAGCTCGTTTTTACCTTGTACTCATCACTCAAAAGAGCTTGCAAACGCTCGTGAGCTCTCTCTAAAATTTCATCGCTAGCGACCTCGCCATTTAGCCAAAATCGCTCATTAAATTTAAATATATGTGGGCTTGTGTAGTGCCCTACTTTTGCCCCTTTTTGGCTTAAAATTTGTGCTAAAAAACGGCCCGTGCTACCTTTGCCATTTGTGCCGATGATGTGGATTATCTTAAAAGGTTTTAGATGACCTTTGATCGTATCATAAGCCCTTATGATCCTACCATAGTCGATCTCTTTGTAGTAAAGTGGCTTGCCGTCAAGAAATTTCGCTAGGCTCATTTTTCCTCGATTATCTTTGGCATTACTTGGTTTCTGCCACCCTCTTTTGAAAGATAGAGCATCTTATCAGCGCCCTCAAGTGTCATCGTGTCGCTTAAATTTGCGCTTCTTGTCGCCACACCAGAGCTAATGGTAACTTTGATGCGCTCGTTTTTATAGATAAATTTGAAATTTTCTATCATACTTCTTAGCTTCTCGCCAAATCTCACGCCATCTTTTAGGCTCGTACTTGGTAGCAAAATGACAAATTCTTCGCCGCCATATCTACCGACAAAATCAACCTTTCTAGCATTTTTCTTAAGCACCTGAGCCACGGCTGAAAGGATCACATCGCCAGCTTCGTGGCCGTAAGTATCGTTTATCTTTTTAAAGAAGTCGATATCAACAAAGCAGATCGAATAGTCCGTGCCATAGCGCTTATAGGCTTCTTCAATACGCTGAATTTCACTCATCAAAGCTCTTTTTGTGGCCACTTTAGTTAAAAAGTCCTCTTTACTCTCAAGCTTAGCAGCTTCAAGCTCTTTTTCTAAGCTTGTGACCCTGTTTTGAAGCTCAGAAATGGTCGCTTGCTTGCTATTCATCTCAAGGCCAAGCTCCTTGCTCTCGATCTCAAGCGCACCCGCGATCTCGATAAGCATGCTCTTTACATGATCGATGCTGTTTGCATTTAAATTTACATTTTTAAGATCATTTTTGATGCTTTGCACCTTAGCAGAGCTACTTTTTGAGCTAGCTGCGATGTCAGAAATTCTATCGCCTATGCTTTGTAAGATGTTGTTTAATGAGCCAACCTTTTCGATGATCTCGGTTCTATCTTCTTCGATCCTGCGATCGACAAAGGTTTTTATCTTCTCTTGAAATTCTTTGCTATTTAGGCTTTGTGGATTTTGTTTTAAAACGTTTCTAATGGTGCTAAGCTCTTCGCCAAGCTCTTTTGTGATAGAAGGCTCAAGCGCAAAATTTAAAAGCTCAACTAAAGCGTTTTCTTCACCGCTCTCATTTTTTTGAGAGAGAAATTTCTCAAGCTCAGCGCTCATAGTCTTTAGATCGTCAAAGTCTCTCACGCCGTAATATTTCAAAAAGTCCAAAAATTCAGTGTCATAAGAGCTTACAAAGTCAAACCATTTAAGGCACATCTCTTCAAGATTTTTCTCATCATATCTTCTAGCAAGTAGCTGCATGCCCTGTTCCGCTAGAGCTTTTGCGTCTTTGTTATGAAGCATAGAGATGGCTTGAAGGATTCTTCTTGCAAAGGCGTTTAGTGACTTTAACTTTTTATCATCGACCACTTGGGTTGCGCCATTTTTAGCACCATGAGAGAGCCTAGCGGTCATAAAAGCTACAAACTCATCAACCGTTTTTATATGAAGACTTATAGCTTGCGCCTTGTAGTCATCAGCGAGCCTTGAGATATATTTTTCTATCTTTTTGCTCTCTTCGGTTGTAAATCCATATTTTTTAGAAATTTCATTATAAACTTCGGTGTAGTTTTCTGGCGTTAGCATCAAATGGCGATCTTTTATCTCGCTCAAGGCTTCCTTGACTATTTGACTAACGGTTATTGCTGCCATTTTTATATCCTTTTACAGCTAAATTTGCGATGTACTCATCAAAAGCCTCTTTTGAAGCCTCTTTTATGGCTTCATATTTTTGAGTATCGCTAATAACACTATCTGCGTATCTTACGCTCTTTTGACGTCTTGCCACACTAAAATCATACTCGCCAGTAGCAGGTATATCTACAACATGACCATCTTTAAATTTGGTTTTATAATTTAGAATTAAAAAAGCTTTATACGATGTAATATAGCCATATTCATCATAGATTATCGCCTCATAGGTTAAATTTTGCACTGAAACTATTATAGAAGTATCAGCGCTATCTTTGCTTGATAGTGATTTATGCAGCCTTGCGACCATGCCCTCTTTTACTGCATCTTTTATCCAGACACTATTTTTTGGCTCTTCTTTGCTGATAATAACATCAACATAAACTCTATCTCCAACCAAATCCTGCGAGATCTTTGAAACTGGTTTATATCCACATCCGCATATAAATATCGCAATAAAAAACGCTAAAAAATATCTCAAAATTTATCCTTTAATGACAAAATTTACCAATTTGCCTTTTATATAAATCTCTTTTAAAATTTCTTTTCCTTCAAGCCATTTAGCCACGTTTTGCTTAGCTTGTTTTAAAATTTCACTCTCGCTCTGGCTTGCTGCTACCTCAAACTCGGCTCTTTTCTTGCCATTTACTGTAACTGCAAGAGCGATGCTATCTTTTACAAAGACCTCTTCTCTTACGGCTATCTTTGTGAAATTTTTTCTGCCAAAAAGCTCCTCACTAAGCTCGTTTGCAATGTGCGGCACGATAGGTTCTAGTAAATTTAAGATGATGAAAAAGCCCTCAGCATTTACATCGTCATTATCCTGCGCATTTATAGCGTTTAGTGCCTCCATGCAAGCAGCGATTAAAGTATTAAACGCAAATGTATCGCCAAAAACCTCAGTTGATTTTTTAAGCGCTTCATAAATTTTTAGCCTTGCAAATTTCTCATCTTTGCTTAGACTTTCATGATCTATCTCAGGTAGTTTATCTATCTTTTTGATAGTTTGCGCCTTTTCCCAAAGCCTATTTAAAAACCTAAATGCGCCCTCAACTGCGCTATCATTCCACTCAAGCTCTTTTTGAGGAGGCGCTGCAAAAAGGATAAAAAGCCTTGCCGTATCAGCGCCATATCTATTTATGATATCATCAGGATCTACGACGTTACCCTTGCTTTTACTCATCTTTTTGCCATCTTTTAAGACCATGCCTTGAGTTAGTAAATTTTCAAACGGCTCATCGTCTCTTAGATAGCCAAGGTCTCTTAAAACCTTTTGGAAAAATCTAGCGTATAAAAGGTGCAAGATCGCATGCTCGATACCACCAATATATTGATCTACATTCATCCAATAATTCACACTTTTTTCATCAAGCGCTTTTTGCTCCCAACTCTTCTCATCACTTGCAAATCTAGCAAAATACCAGCTACTCTCTACAAATGTATCCATCGTATCAGTCTCTCTGATCGCGTCTTTGCCGCATTTTGGACACTTTGTAAATTTCCAAGTTGGATGTTTATCAAGTGGGTTGCCCTCGCCTGTGATCTCGACATCTTCAGGTAGTGCGATAGGTAAATTTTCCTCTTTTTCAGGCACTACGCCGCAGCATTTGCAGTGTACAACAGGTATTGGCGCACCCCAGTATCTTTGGCGAGAAATTCCCCAGTCTCTTAGCTTGTAGTTTGTGATCCTTTTGCCAAGGCCATCTTTTTCAAATTTCTCTATTATAAAGCTTTTGGCATCCTCTGAGCTAAGGCCGTTTATAAGCTCAGAATTTATAGCAACTCCGTATTCCGAGTATGCTTTTGAGCCCTCACTCTCGCCCTCAAGTGGCTTTACGACAGGTTTTATAGGTAGATTAAATTTGCTTGCAAACTCAAAATCTCTTTGATCATGCGCAGGAACAGCCATGATAGCGCCACTGCCGTAGTCAGCTAGGATGAAATTTGCAACCCAAACTGGGATCTTTTCATTTGTAAGTGGATGAACGACGTAAATTCCTAAAAATTCTCCGTCTTTATCGCTTGCCTGACGCTCTCTTGGGCTTTGATTAAGTATTGCTTTTATCTTTGCCTTCTTGCTTTCATCAAATTTATCACTTTCAAGAAGCGCTTTTACGATAGGATGCTCTGGCGCAAGAGCTGTGTAGCTAACGCCATAAATAGTATCAGGTCTTGTTGTAAATACCTCAAAGCCATCAAATTTACCGCCCAAAGTCTCTTTTGATGCCTCATCAAGGCTAAATTTAAACTCCAAGCCATAGCTTCTACCGATCCAGTTTTCTTGCATTGTGATGACTTGATTTGGCCATTTGCCCTCAAGAAGTTTTAGATCTTCAAGTAGCTCGCTAGCGTATTTTGTGATGTTGAAATAATATCCTGGAAGCTCTTTTTGCACAACATCATTACCGCATCTCCAGCATTTACCGTCTTCAACCTGCTCGTTTGCAAGCACGGTTTGATCGTACTCACACCAGTTTACGATGGCATTTTTTCTATAAACAAGCCCTTTTTCAAACATCTTTATAAAAAAACTTTGCTCCCACTTTGTGTAAAGCGGGTCAGATGTAGCTAAAATTCTCTTTTTAGAGAATGAAAAGCCAAGGCTTGCAAGCTCCTTTTTCATATAGTCGATGTTTTCGTAAGTCCAAATTTTAGGGTGAATTTTATGTTTTATGGCTGCGTTTTCAGCTGGCATACCAAAGCTATCAAAGCCGATAGGATGAAGCACGTTAAAACCACTTTTTCTATATGATCTAGCCAGCGCATCGCCGATAGAGTAGTTTCTCACATGCCCCATATGTATGCGTCCGCTTGGATATGGAAACATACTTAGGATATATTTTTTTGGCAAGCTTAGATCATCTTTTGGTTCAAATTCTTCATTTTTGTCCCAAATTTCTTGCCACTTTTTTTCTATCTTTAAAGGCTCATATTTTCTCTTCTCAGCCATTTTTTCTCCTAAAATTCTTCTTGTGATTTGCTTGATTCTATTAGTACCAAGGCTAGTGAAAATATATTTGCAATGACCGCTCCAATAGCTAGTGAATAGCTAAGCGTTGCATTTTCAGAGACTTGCAAAATAACAAAAGCTGGTATAAGGTGCAAATCAGCAACCAGCGAGCTAGCAAAAAGCTCAGCTGATAGTAAATTTTTAACACCGATCTTAAGTAAAGTTGAAACCAAATTTATACTAGCTGCCACAAAAAGGGCGATCTCATTTTTATCATATAAAAACTCCGCCGTAGTCGTAAGACTCATCAGCGCAAAAAATATGTAGATAACTTTTCCCCAGTTCATTATCCCTCCTTACACAACGCCTTTTTCAAACATAGCACGCTCTTTATCACGCTCTTTTTTGATCCTTTGCTTCTCAGCCTCTCTAGCTCTAAAATGCTCGATGCTAAATTTAAACCAGATAAGAAATGGCGATGAGATGTAGATTGAACTGATCGTTCCTATAACGATACCAACGATAAGGATAAATGAAAATCCATGTATCATATCTCCACCAAATAAAAATAACACAACAACAGTCATCATCGTAGTGGCTGAAGTTAGGATAGTTCTTGAAAGTGTGGCTGAGACTGACTCGTTGATAACGCCTTCGATATCAGTTCTCTTACTCTCTTTTATGCCTTCTCTTATCCTGTCAAAAATGATGATCGTATCGTTTAGTGAGTAGCCAAGCACCGTTAATACAGCCGCTAGAGTGTCCAAATTTACATCGATATTAAATAGTGAAATAGCACCAACAGTTATAACGATATCGTGAATTTCAGTTGCGATCGCAGCTAGCGCAAATCTCCACTCAAATCTAAATGTGATATAGATCAATATGCCAATTAGTGAAATTCCAAGAGCCATTAGACCTTTTTCTCTAAGCTCGTCACCAACCTTTGGACCAACGATATCGACACGTCTTACTTCAAAATTTCCAGTATCTTTTAAAATTTGCTTTATCTCAGTGCCGATGTCACCAGTTAAATTTGAACTTGATCCTGAAAATCTAATAACAGCTTCATCTTCGCTTCCAAACTCAGTAACAGAGGCGTTTTTAAGCACTTCATTTGTGCCAAAAGCGTCGCGAATTTTATCAAGTGGCGCTTTAGTGTCGTATTTTAGCTGGATAAGCGTACCACCAGAAAAATCGATGCCGTAGTTTAGACCCTTTGTTGCAAGTAAAAAGATCGAACCAACAAATAAAAATATAGAAAGTGCGAGTGACACAAATCTAAACCGCATAAAATCATAAACTTTTGCCTTAGTAAAAATTTGCATCTCTAGCTCCTTTTATAACCAAACCAAAGTCTGGTATTTCCGCTTTTTTCTATCTTATCCATGACTGCATCAAACATGCCATGTGTGCCTAAAATGGCCGTTAGCATAGAAGCCATGATACCTATGGCCATTGTTACAGCAAAGCCCTTAACTGGACCAGTGCCATAAGCATAAAGCACAGCAACTGTGATGATAGTAGTCAAGTTTGAGTCGATGATCGCACTCATAGCGTGCTCGTAACCCTTTTGAACGGCTGTTCTTATCGCCACGCCTTCACGCAAAAGCTCGCGGATACGCTCATTTATGATGACGTTTGCATCGACAGCCATACCGATAGTTAGCACGATACCAGCCATACCTGGCAGAGTAAGCGTCGCTCCAAAAAGCGCCATAACAGCGACCAATATAACGACGTCCGCAACTAGCGCGATATTTGCAAAAATTCCAGAAATTCCATAATAAACTAGCATAAATAGCACGACTAAAATAGATCCAGCAGCAAGAGCAACCATGCTTTGATTGATGCTCTCTTGGCCTAAAGATGGGCCAACGCTTCTTTTTTCTAGCATCTTCACAGGTGCTAAAAGTGCGCCACTTCTAAGTGCGATCGCTACGTCGTGAGCTTCATCAAGGGTAAAGCCACCGCTGATCTGGCCGCTGCCACCACCTATTCTTTCGTTTATAACTGGAGCTGAATAGACCTTGCCGTCAAGCACGATAGCAAGCCTTTTGCCCACATTTGCGCCAGTAAAATCACCAAAAATTCTAGCACCTTCTGAATTTAGTGTGAAATTTATGATCGGTAGGTTATTTTGCTGAGAAAATGCAACCTTTGCGTCAGTTAGCATCGAGCCATCAAGCACAGGGATATTTTTAACGACATATTTTACACGGTCATTTTTAGCATCTTTAAAGATCACGTCACCATAGCTTTCAGCCTCGGCCTCGCTCATAGTATTAGCCTGATCTTGTCTTTTGTCATCAACTGCCATAAGCTGCAAGTGAGCAGCCTTTGCGATAAGATCTCTCGCTCTTTGCTCGTCTTCTTCGGTTTTTATGCCAGGAAGCTCGACTAGGATATTATCTTTACCCTGTCTAGCGACTGTTGGCTCAGCTAGACCAAACTGATCAAGTCTGTTTCTAATGGTCTCAACAGCTTGAGAGATCGCATACTCGATCGTATCAAGCCTCTCTTGCTCTGTAAGAGTGATGTGATAGTTTAGACCATCTTTTTTGATATCAAGCCCTTTTATCTCAGCCAAAGCCTTATCAACCTTTGGAGCCTCGTCACTATCAAGTAGTGCAAAATCAACACTATCTTCTTTTATCTTAAATTTATCAATGAGCACATCTTCTTTTTTAGCATAATAATTTATGCTTCCAGCGATTGACTTGATCTTAGAGTGGATAGCTTCGTTAGTTTCAACACCAAGAAGCATATGAAGACCGCCTTGAAGATCAAGTCCTAGCGAAATTTTAGCTCCGCTTTGAGTCTGAAAAAAAGATGGCACCGAAAAGCCAAAACCAAAAACCAAGGCTAATATTAATATAATCAGCCTATATGTAACTCTTGCGTTACGCATTATTTATCTTCGATCTTTTTAGCTACAAACTCGCGTGCTATACGAACGATTACATCATCGTTAAGTTTAACTTTGATAAAATCATTTTCGGCTTTAATCACTTCGCATATAAGTCCGCCATTAGTTACTATCTTATCGCCTTTGTCAAGAGCTGCAAGCATTGCTGCGTGAGCTTTTTGTTGTTTTTGTTGAGGTCTGATAACCAAAAAGTAAAATATGGCGAAAAGCACAACAAGAGGTAGTAATGATGTTAAAAAATCAGCGTTTTGCATGGATTTCCTTATTTGTAAGATTTTTAAACGGACATTTTAGCACTAAAATTATAATAAAAGCCTTTGTCGGTGCTTTTTTGCTTTCTAATTTCATTTTTTTAGCTATGGCTGAAAATCAAATTTTAAATTTCATCTCACCTTTTCTCACGCTAGCTGGAATTTACATCATCATAAATTTAAGCAGGGCTGGCTTTTTCGCAGCTGGCTTTTTCACTGGGATTTTGTGGTTTTACTGGATCGGTTTTAGCTTCATCTACTACGAGCTTGTCTGGCTTATCCCATTTGTCATCCTCTTTGTAGCCCTTGTTTATGGACTTTTATTTTGGATAGCCTCTTTCCCAAGCTTTGTGGCACTAAGAGCCGTTTTGCTATTTCTAATAAGCTACGTGCACCCGTTTGGCTTTAACTGGTTTAACCTTGAAGCAACGCTTGTTTTAGGCGCTTTTGAGCCAAGCGCAAGGGGGCTTATATTTATATTTTTAGCAGCTATTTCTTTGAGTTTAAAAGGTAAAATTTTAAAATTTATCCTAGCTTTTATCTGCCTGATTGCCGCTTTGCAGTTTAAAAGTAACGAGGCAAAGACTCTGCCATTTGACGTGGAGCTAGTAAATACCAATGTCGCTCAAAGAGTGCGCTGGGATAAAAGCTTGCGCATGAAATTTACAAATGAAAATTTAGACATGATAAATAACGCCATAGCCGAGCAAAAGCGTCTTATCGTGCTGCCTGAGAGTGCGTTTCCATTATTTATGACAAATGAGCCACTACTTGTTGATGAGCTAAAAGAGCTTTCAAAACAGATAACTATCGTAGCTGGCGCGCTTGCTTATGAAAATAAGCAAATTTATAACTCTGCCTTTTTGTTTCAAAATAGCACTCTTAGACGAATGGATAAGAAATTTTTAGTGCCATTTGGAGAAGAAATCCCTCTGCCAAAATTTATGCAAGATGCAGTAAATAAGCTATTTTTTGGCGGAGCTAGCGACTTTAAGAAGGCTGAAAATTTTAGTGACTATGAGATAGATGGGGTTAAAATCAGAAATGCTATCTGCTATGAAGCAACAAGAGAGGAGCTTTATAAGGGCGAATTTGACGTGGTTGTAGCTATCACAAACAACGGCTGGTTTGTGCCAAGTAGCGAACCTGTGCTTCAAAGAGTACTTATAAAACACCTTGCTACAAAGTATAATAAAGCGGTCTATCACAGCGTAAATGGTTCAAAAAGTGAGATCATAAAGCCTAAAAAAGCGTTTTGGGATGAGTTTTAAAAGAAATTTAAAGTGGCTTTTAGATAAAGCCACTTTTTTGATTATTTTTTTAGTAAAGCCTTGAAAGTATCAACCGCATCAAGCTTTTCCCAAGGGTATTTTGCATTTCCCACTTGACCTTTTGCAGCTACTTTTGCATATAAAAATGTCTCTTTGCTTGGTTTATCAAGACCAAATTTATTTGTTATCCAGCGAGGTGTTAGAGAAAAATGCTCGCTTACAAAATTTGAAAGCATATCGTCATTTACGCTGTTTGCGTGAGTTCCCATGGTATCAACACTAACTGAAGTTGGCTTTGCAACGCCGATAGCGTAGCTTATCTGAACGATACATTTTTTAGCAAGGCCAGCTGCTACGATATTTTTAGCTATCCAGCGCGCTGCGTAAAGTCCGCTGCGATCAACCTTTGTGTAGTCCTTGCTTGACTGAGCGCCACCGCCTATTGGGCTATATCCGCCAAAGCTATCGACGATTAGTTTTCTGCCTGTTAGACCACTATCGTGAAGCGAGCTGTGGTTTACATATCTGCCTGTTGGGTTTATATAAATGATCGTTTTTTCTTTATTATATAGCTCTTTTGGAAGGCCAGTTTCGTCTATTAAATTTTGAATTAAAGCGCGAAGCTCTTCTATCTTCATGCTCTCTACGCAAGGTGCAGAGACGACGATGGTATGGATACTTTGAGGTTTGCAGTTTTCGAAGTTATCTTTGCTGCCATAATCAATCGTAACTTGCGTTTTTATATCAACGCCAAGCTTATCAGGGTTTGCTTTGGCAAATTTATAGACTTTTTCACAAAGCATTCTTGCATAAGTTATAGCTGCTGGCATAAATTCTTTCGCTTCGCAGCTTGCAAAGCCAAACATTATACCTTGATCACCTGCTCCTATCTCGCCATCACTTTGATCAACGCCTTGATTTATATCTGGACTTTGTTGATTTAAGCAGACTTTGACCTCGATATCATCTGGGTGCAAGCACTGCTCTTTTGTAAAGTTGCTCTTTCCGTCATATCCAATATGCGCAAGAGCGTCTTTTACGATCTTTTCGTAGTCTTTATAAGAGAGTTTTACCTTTGAGTTTATCTCTCCGCCTATTACTATGTTTTTTCCAGCGACAAAAACTTCGCTTGCAACGCGTCCATTTGGATCTTGCGTTAAGATAGTATCAACAATGCTATCAGCGATAATATCAGCACATTTATCTGGATGGCCTGGACTTACAACTTCAGAAGTAAATAGATACATTTTAGTCCTTTTCCTTGGTTAAATTTTCGTGCAATTGTAACAAATCTATATAAAAAGCGAATTAATCTTTTTAAATTTCTTTATATTTAAAAATCATTTAGCTAAAATCAACAAAAAACTAATTTATTAAGGTGTCAAATGAATATGTTTAAAAACATTGCAAGAAGATACGCCGACGGAAATTTGATCGTTCAAATTTTAGTTGGTATCATCCTAGGTGCCCTAGTTGGCTTTTACACACACTATCAGGCAGCCCCTTACAACCAAATCTCAGCTAAAATTCAAACCATCCAAAAAGAGAGTGGCTTAAGCGTAGATGAAGTCATAAAAACTCGCCTTAGCCAAGATGAAGCAAAACAGCTTGACGAAGCCAAAGAAAAGGCTAGTTCGGCTGATTCTATCGCTGCTTCAGCCTCAGTTTTAGGAGATTTGTTTAAAGGCGCTCTAAAAGCGATCGCACCTATTCTTGTATTTGTTTTAGTTGCAACCTCTATCATTTTAAAAGATTTTGGCCACACAAAAGGCATGCAAAAGATCATCACACTCTACCTTGTTGGCACCTTTTTAGCAGCTGTTGTGGCGGTTATTGCTAGCTTTTTATTTCCTATCGAGATACCGCTAAAAGGTCTGCAAAGCGCTGATATGTCAGCACCTCAAGGCATCACAAACGTGCTAAAAGATCTTATCTATAAAATGGTCGAAAATCCGATAACCGCCCTAGCAAACGGCAACTACATAGGCATCATCACTTGGGCGATTGGTGGTGGCATCGCTATGAGATATGCTACACCTGAGACCAAAAAAGTATTTAAAGATATAAGCGACGGTGTAACTCATATCGTTAAATTTATCATCAGACTAGCTCCATTTGGCATCTTTGGCATGGTTGCTATTAGCATTCATGACACTGGATTTGAGGCACTTGCAGGATATCTAAAACTGATCTTAGTTCTTGTTGGAGCGATGCTTGTAGTGGCATTTATCGTCTATCCAGCGATGGTTTTTGCACTAACAAAGAAAAATCCTTATCCACTTGTGATGATATGCCTAAAAGAGAGCGCGATCTCAGCGTTTTTCACAAGAAGCTCCGCTGCAAACATCCCTGTAAATATGGCGCTTTGCAAAAAGCTTGGACTAAAAGAGGAGCTCTACTCGATCTCTATCCCACTAGGAGCCACCATAAACATGGGCGGTGCGGCAGTTACCATTAGTATCCTAGCGCTTACTGCGGTAAATTCTATCCCATCTATCACAGTTACATTTGGCGATGCGCTTCTTCTTTGCTTTATCTCAGCTCTTGGCGCGTGCGGCGCATCTGGCGTGGCTGGCGGCTCGCTGCTTCTAGTGCCATTAGCGTGCGGACTTTTTGGTATCGGCAACGACATCGCTATGCAGTTTGTAACAGTTGGCTTTACAATTGGCGTCATCCAAGACTCAGTTGAAACTGCGCTAAATAGCTCATCAGACGTGCTTTTTACAGCCGTAGCCTCAGAGACTTCAAACTAACATCCATAAAATTTCAGCTAAATTTTGGCTGAAATTTTACTTTTATCCATTTTTTTGTAAAATGTCCCAAAAATTTAAAGGATAAATATGCAAATTTGGGATCTAAAAGCACTTTTTGCAAACGAAAAAGAGTGCGAGCAAAACGCACTAAATTTACAAAAAGAGTGCGAGAAATTTAAAGATAAATACCTTGAAATTTATGAAAATTTAAAAATAGACGAGTTTTTAAAAGCATTTTCTGAATATGAAAGCTTGATAGCTAAAATTTCAAAAGTAATGACTTACGCTTTTTTAAATTTTGCCAAAGACACAAGCAAGGGCGCATTTTACGCAAAGATCGATGAGCTCGCGACAAAAGCAAATGAAAATTTGATATTTTTTGAGATCAAATTTAATGAATTTGCCCCTAAAAAACAAGAAGAGATCATCAAAAGCTCTAAAAAATATGGCTACTATTTAAGCAATCTCGCCAAAGTAAAACCGCACCAACTTAGCGTTGCCGAAGAAAGAGTGCTACTTCGCACGGCAAGCACCGGAGCCGAGGGCTTTTCAAGGCTTTTTGATGAGAGCATGAGCAAGATGAGGTTTAAATTTAAAGGCGAGCTTTTAAATGAAGAGGAAATTTTAGCCAAGCTTCATGAGAGCGACCAAAGCGTGCGAAAACTAGCCGCCAAAAGCCTTTCAAACGAGCTTAGCAAGCACCAGCACCTTCTTGGCTACATATATAATATGATAAAAACTGATCTAAAAACGAGCTGCGAGCTGCGAAATTTCAAGCTTCCTGAAGAGCCAAGACACCTTGAAAATCAAATCAGTAAAAAAAGCGTTGATTCGCTCATCGCTGTAACTGAAAAAAATTTTGATCTAGTTGCTAAATTTTACGAGCGCAAAAGAGAAATTTTAGGTCTTAAAAAGCTTTATGACTACGATAGATACGCGCCTCTTAGCAGCGAGGGCGAGTATAAATTTGATGAGTGTAAAAAGATAGTTTTAAAGGCGTTTGGGACATTTTCACCTAAATTTGGCGATATAGCCAAAAGCGCCTTTAATGACGGCTGGATCGATGTTTGCCCAGCACCAAACAAGCGAGGTGGTGCGTTTTCTCATTCAGGATCAAGCGACACGCATCCTTATGTTTTGCTAAATCACACAAACCAGCGAAGAGACCTTTTTACGCTTGCCCACGAGCTTGGCCATGCCGTGCATCAAAAGCTCTCATATAGCGTAAGCTACCTAAACTCAGACACTCCGCTAACCACGGCTGAGACGGCTTCAGTCTTTTGCGAGATGCTAGTTTTTGACCACATAAAAGATGGCCTTAGCAAAAAAGATAAAATTTCACTGCTTGCTGGCAAGATCGAGGATATATTTGCCACGCTTTACCGCCAGATAAATTTCACCACCTTTGAGCGCGCCGTGCACGCACATGAGGGCGAGATCAGCCTAGATGAGCTAAATAAAATTTGGCTTCGTGAGAGCAAAAAGATGTTTGGCAAAAGTGTCACGCTAAATGACTACTATAAAATTTGGTGGAGCTACATCCCACACTTCATCCACACGCCATTTTACTGCTACGCCTACTCTTACGCACAGCTTCTTGTGCTTGCACTTTTTGGGCTTTACAAAAGCGGCAAATGCAAAAATTTCGTTGAAATTTACACCGAGTTTTTGAGCCTTGGTGGGAGCCTTAGCCCAAGGGAGCTTGTTGGTAAATTTGGCTTTGATATAGATGATAAAAATTTCTGGCAGATCGGCATAAACGAGGTTAAAAAGCTAGTAGATGAGTTTTTAAAAATTTCAAAAGGAATAAAATGTTAGACGAAATTTTAGACGATGAAAAATTTGCACTTTTGATGAAGATGCACGTCTATGAGTGCATTGATTTTTTGCTTGAAAAGGGGGTAAATTTCTCAGTTATGGCAAATTTACCGCTAGTTAGCTTTGAGCCTAGCTTGCCAGATGAGATAAGTAGGAGCTTTAGCATGCCAGTCATTATGTTCTCACTTGGTGGCTACACGCTTGAGAGTACCATGCTAACGCAAGATGAGCTTAGCTTTGAGGCTGGCTTTGGTAGTGAAAATTTCGCCTCAGTGGTATCGTTTCCACTTGGAGCAGTGGTTCAAATTTTGGTTGAAAATAGCCCGATCCTTGTAAATTTCTCTATCTACAAGCCAAAAGAGAAGCAAGTCGATCACGCTAAAAAATCAGCCTCAGTCTTTTTGCAAAACCCAAAAAATAAAGATATATTTAAGAAAAAATAGTAATTTTAAGCATTTTTGGCTAAAATCAAAAGAAAATTTAAAAAGCGAAAAATGGAAAATTTACTATCAAATTTAAACGAAGCCCAGCGCGAAGCAGCCACTCACATAGACGGTGCGATGCTCATACTTGCAGGCGCTGGCAGCGGCAAGACAAAGACGATCACGACTAGGCTTGCCTATCTCATCGGCGAGGTCGGCATAGACGCGGCAAACACACTAACTCTTACTTTCACAAACAAAGCCGCCAACGAGATGCGTAGCAGAGCCATGGCAATGCTAAGCCAAAGCGGTAAAAACTACTCGCCGCTACTTTGCACATTTCATAAATTTGGACTTTTATTTTTAAAGCTCTACATAGAAAAACTTGGTAGAAAAAACAACTTCGTCATCATCGACACAGACGATAAAAAGCGCATCATAAAAAGCTTTGAAAGTCCAGTCGCCACAGCGATACTCTCAAGTGAAATTTCAAACTACAAAAACTCACTTTTAAGTGTCGAAGAGGTCTATAAAAACGCAAATTTCTCTTCATTTGACAAGAGCAAGGACAACTTTTACAAGCAAGCAGCGCAAATTTACGAAAAGTACGAGGACTATTTAAAGGCGAACAACCTTGTTGATTTTGACGATTTGCTAGGGCTTACATATAAAATTTTAGACGAAAACGAAGAGCTTGCTAGAGAAATTTCAAACCGCTACAAATACATAATGGTCGATGAGTATCAAGACACCAACGATCTTCAGTATAAACTACTAAAAAAGCTCTGCCTATGCCACGAAAACATCTGCGTAGTGGGCGATGATGACCAGAGTATTTATGGCTGGCGAGGTGCAAAGATCGATAATATCTTAAATTTCAAGGATCAGTTTAGCAACGTAAAGATCATCAGACTTGAGAAAAACTACCGCTCTAGCGAGGCGATACTAAAGGCTGCAAACGAGCTGATAGATCATAACCGCAACCGCCTTGGCAAAAAGCTTGTAGGCACAAAAGGCGAAGGCGAAGCTGTAAATTTAATAGAGAGTTTTGATGAAAATTTAGAGGCTGGCAAGATCGCAAAAAACATAAAAGAGCTTTTAAGCAAAGGCGTGCAAGCAAAAGATATCGCGATCTTATACCGCATAAACGCGCTCTCTCGCTCACTTGAAGATGGGCTAAACAAAGAGCAGATCGCCTATAAAATGGTTGGTGGCGTAAAATTTTATGAAAGAGCCGAGATCAAAGATATCATAAGCTACCTAAGGCTGATAAACAATCCAAATGATGATTTTTCAATAAGACGCATAATAAACCGACCAAAGCGCGGCCTTGGTAAAGTGAGCCTTGATAAGCTCGAAAAGATGGCTTTTGAGGGCAAAATTTCCATTTTCGAGGCGATCTCAAACATCTCTGATAACGACGAAGCCTTTAGTAAAAAGGTAAAATCAGCCCTTCTTGAGTTTGCAAACAATCTAAAAGAGCTTCAAGAAAGCAGCTCGGTTTTTGACCTCATAGATAAATTTGAAGCTAAATTTGGCGTGAAAAAATACTACGAGAGCTTGCCAGATGGCGCTGAAAGAGCGGCAAACATCGACGAGTTTTACGCTGTTTTAAAAGATCAGATCAAGCAAAATCCAAGCTTTGATCTGGAGGAGTTTTTAAACGAGATCACGCTAACAAGCGAGCAAGACGGCATTAGCGACGAGGCTATTAGCATCATGAGCGTGCATGCGAGCAAGGGACTTGAGTTTGAGCACCTTTTTGTGATCGGCCTTGAAGAGGGATTTTTCCCGCTCATTGGCGACGGTAGCGACATCGAGGAGGAGCGCAGGCTTGCTTATGTAGCGATAACAAGAGCTAAAAAGACACTTAGCCTAAGCTTTGCAAATTCGCGCTTTTACAAAGGTCAGCGCACGAGGCTAAATAAGAGTAGATTTTTAAGCGAGAGTGGTATCACACATGGCTCGCTAGTTATCGAACAGAGCAATGAATTTAAAAAAGGCGACCTTGTTAAACATAAAATTTTTGGTATCGGCAGAGTAAGCGCGGTTAGCAAGATCAAAAAAGAGTTTAAACTGACTATAAATTTTGGTGGCAATGTAAGAGAGATCATGTCAAGCTTCGTGGAAAAGGCCGTATGAACGCCATTTTCGTGGCAAACAAGCCTGCTGGCATGAGCTCAAACCACTTTTTAGGGCGACTAAAGAGAAAATATGGCGTTAAAAAGGCTGGATTTTCAGGCACGCTCGATCCATTTGCGAGTGGCTGTTTGATAGTCGCTTTTGGCTCGTATACGAAATTTTTTAGATTTTTAGACAAAAGCCCAAAGGTCTATGAGGCGACGATCTGGCTTGGGGCGAGCAGTCCAAGCATGGATAATGAAAATATCACTGAAATTTTAAATGTAAAAGAGCTAAATTTAGAAAAACTTGAAACCATAAGAGGCGAGCTAACTGGCAAGATAAGCTACATACCGCCAAAATTTAGCGCCAAACATGTAAATGGCACAAGAGCTTACAAGCTAGCAAGAAGCGGCGAAGAATTTGAGCTAAAGCCAGAGACAATGGAAATTTATGAGAGTGAAATTTTAAATTATTCACACCCTTTTTTGACACTTCGTTTAAGTGTAAGTGAGGGGAGTTACATCCGCTCTTATGCAGAAATTTTTGGACAAAAAGTTGGTTATAATGTAACTTTAAGCTCATTAAAGAGGGTAAGCGAGGGTAAATTTCGCTATGAAAATGAAAAATTTTTAAATATTTGCAATTTTTTAAATATTAAGCAAAATACGTATTTTGGGGATATTAACAACATACTTGATGGCAAGAAATTAAAAATTAACGATTTTGAAACACAAACACAAGGAATTTATTTGCTAAATTATGATAAATTTATGAGCGTAATCCAAATCATGGATGATACTATAAATTACACTTTAAACAAGGTAGAAAAATGTTAATCTTAGCAAGAAAAGAAAACGAAGAAATTTTACTAGGTAACGACATAAAAGTCGTCGTAGTAAGTATCTCAAAAAGCACCGTTAAGCTTGGTATCGAGGCCCCGCGCAACACAATGATACTAAGAAGCGAGCTGGCAAACGATATTAAAAACGAAAATATCCACGCCACTAAAAAAGCAAGCGAAGCCGATATCCACGAGCTTGCGAAAAAAATCGAGAAATGAAAAGCTTTGCAAAGATCAACGTATTTTTGAAGGTAGTTGGCACCAGAGGCAACTATCACGAAATTTTGTCACGTTTTGTTCTTTGCGAGCAGCTTTTTGATGAAATTTATTTTGAAAGGTCAAATTCTTTTGCTATCGAATGCGACAACAAAGAGATAAAAGAAAACATCATCCAAAAAGCAATAGACGAGCTAAAAAAAGCTGGCTTTTCAAACGAGCTAGATGAGTTTTTTAGCTCTCACAAAATCATCATCAACAAACAAATCCCAATAGGTGCTGGTCTAGGAGGAGGCAGTTCAAACGCTGCCACCTTTTTACTAATGGTAAATGACGAGCTAAATTTAAATATAAAACGCGAAAATTTGATGCAAATAGCCTCTAAAATCGGCGCAGATGTGGCCTTTTTTGTAAGTGGCTACAAGGCAGCAAATGTAAGCGGCATAGGCGAGATGATAGAAGAATTTGACGATGAAGTGCCAAATTTAAGTATCTTCACGCCAAATGTTTTTTGCTCCACACCGATGGTTTATCAAGAATTTAGAAGCAATTTCTTACAATACATAGACGTTAATGCTGCAAAAAAGATGCAAAATTTAAAGAGCAAAGAGCTACTTGAAATTTATAAAAACGAGGAGCTAAACGATCTTTTTGCCCCATGCTTTAAGCTCTATCCACAGATGAACGAGTTTAGGGATAAATTTCTAAGCGGTAGCGGCAGTAGCGTATTTAGCGTAAAATAAAAGGTAAAATTTTGATAAAAGATCTAGCAAAAAACAAAAAAGCTTTGCACGACTTTAGCATACTTGAGACCTTTGAAGCTGGTATCGTTTTAAAAGGCAGCGAGGTCAAGGCTCTAAGGGCTGGCAGAGCAAATTTAAAAGATAGCTTTGTGCGCGTCATAAAGGGTGAGCTTTTCTTACTAAACGCTCATATCAGCTATCTTGAGACTACACACAGCGCATTTCGTCCAAACGAGCGAGCAGCCAGAAAACTTTTGATGCACAGAAAGCAGATCGATAAAATTTTCGGTCAAGTCTCACAAGATGGGCTAGCTCTAGTTGTTCTAGCACTTTATCTAAGCGATAAAAACATCGTAAAAGCAAGGCTGGCCCTTGCAAAAGGTAAAAATTTACATGACAAGCGCGAGACTTTAAAAAGACGTGAGGCAGACAAAGAGGCAAGAGCTGCCATAAAAAGATATGTTTAAGGGATAAGATGAAAAATTTACTCGTTTTAATAATCGCTTTATTTGCTTTTTTTGGTTGTGGTGATGATGAGAGTAGCAATGCAAATTTTAAAGAATTTAGTCCAAATGAAGAGGTTAAGCTTATAGATGTAAGCGGCAAGGAGCTTACTTTAGTTAGAAAAGATCATGGCTTTGCTA
The DNA here is from genome assembly GCA_963516555.1 of Campylobacter concisus. GTDB lineage: Bacteria > Campylobacterota > Campylobacteria > Campylobacterales > Campylobacteraceae > Campylobacter_A > Campylobacter_A concisus_BA. The sequence goes on from CAUQCU010000012.1 coordinate 20,896, forward strand.
TCAAAAATGATGAAAATAAGGTTTTAATGATCGACATTTTTGGCACATTTTGCCCACCTTGCCAAAAAGAGGCAGCCGAGCTTACAAAATATCAGCTTGAAAACAAAGATAAATTTACGCTAATTGGACTAACTCACTTTGAAAATGTCACAAATGAGTATGTTTTGCATGAATTTATGCAAAAATTTAACGCCTACTACTTCATAACAAACGATCAAAAGATAAATGACAGACTTGCCGAGCAAATCGTAAGAGATATCGAATACAAACATGAGATCGCACTACCTTTTAAAGTGGTGATAAAAAATGGCGAATATCAAATTTTAACAGACGTAGATAGCGGACAATACGGAGTTAAATACTATCTTGGTGGCATAAAAGTCACAAAAATGAAAGAAGATTTGGCAAAAATCTATGAAACAAAATAAATTTGCCTTATATTTGGAACATCATTTGCTTATAAATGTGTGAAATTTTAGAAGGACTTTAAATGTTTGTTTTAGATAGATCAAAATCTAGCCCCCTTGTCGAATCAGCCCTTGCAGGCAGAGAGCTACGCCAAAAACTTATCTCTGGAAACCTTGCAAATGTTGATACGCCATTTTACAAGGCTAGAGACGTAAGATTTGAAGATGTTTTAAGAGAAAAAGCAAATGAAATTTACAACGTTTCAGAGAGCAAAAAACTAAATTTAGCTAAAACAAACGAAGCGCACATGGCTGCGGTTGATTTCCCAAAAAGCGACACAGCTCAAATTTTCTTGCGCGATGGTCACATGGCTAGAAACGATGCAAACACAGTAGATCTTGATGTTGAGACAACAGAAATGGGCAAAAATACAGTTATGATAAACGCCCTTGATAGCGCTTACAAGGCTCAGGGCAATATCTTTAAAAGCGTAATAGACGCAAGTGCTAAGAACTAGGAGAGATGATGTCATACTTAAATGATTTTGATATTAGTGGATACGGACTAAGCGCACAACGCTTCAGGATGAACGTCATCAGCTCAAATATAGCAAACGCTCAAACCACAAGAACGGCTGAGGGCGGTCCTTACAGAAGACAAGAGGTCATCTTTAAAGAGATGAACTTTGATAAAATTTTAAACGATCAGCTTAAAAACTCACAAAGTTTGCTCGAGTATGAAAATCCACTCGATGATCCAAGCTCACCTAAAAACGCTCACCCTGCCCTAACTAGCGTGATCGTAGATAAGGTGGTGCGCGACGACAAGGACTTTCAGCTAAAATACGACCCAAGCCACCCAGACGCAAATGCAAATGGCTACGTCGCATTTCCAAATATAAACCCAGTCATCGAAATGGCTGACTTGCTCGAGGCGACAAGGGCTTATCAAGCAAATGTAGCGTCATTTCAAAACGCAAAAACAATAGCACAAAGTGCAATATCACTCATTTCAGGACAAGCATAATGATAAATAGCATAAATTTAGATAAGTTAAACAAAAGCGAAAATTCAAACAAAATAGCAAAAGCAGGCGAAGAAGGCGGCTTTGAAAACGCACTAAACGACTCTTTAAAAGAGCTAAACAAGGTTCAAATAAACGCTGATAAAGCCATAGCTGATCTCGCAACTGGTGAGGTAAAAGACTTGCACCAAGCAGCTATCGCCATAGGCAAAGCAGAGACTAGCATGAAGCTTATGCTAGAAATTCGTAACAAAGCGCTAAGCGCATACAAAGAAATTTCAAGAACGCAAATTTAAGCCATTGAATGAATTCCAGAAAATCAAAAATAACCATACTTTTTTTATTAATTACTTTTGGAATTTCAATCTTTGTGCTCGTTATATTTTATAGAGCAAGCATCGAGCGAAAGCTTCCTAAGCTTCAAACAAGCGACGTAAATACCGCAATCCGCGGCAACATCGTCACAAAAGATGGCTTTAGCATCTCATCAAGCCAAAAACTCTACAAAGTGATGCTTGACACCAGAAACATCGATCCAAACAAAAAAGAGATGTTTATCAAGCTCTACTCACTTTATAGCGGCGACGATCCAAACAAAGTAAGAAAGATCATAAACGGCACAAAAGGCCTTGTCACGCTCTCTTACAGCATCGACGCAAAGGGCGCTACCTATCTTCAAGAGCTTTCTAGAAAGCTAAACCGTAAGGGCATTTTGATCTCGTACCTTGACCCAAAAACAGGTCTTGCCTCATTTCAAGGCATGCGCGTAATGGAGAGCGGTCAAAACCGTAAATTTATGTCAAAAGACGCCTTAACGCCAGCTATTGGCTACGTGAGTAAAACAGAGAGTGACGCACTTACCAAAAGCAAAGGTGTAAAAGGGCTTGAGAGATACTACGAGGACTACCTAGCTCCGATACAAAACGCCAAAATCCTTGGCCCGCGCGATATCGGCAACAATATAATTTTAACCAGTGATTCAAATTTAGCAACGAGAGTTGATGGCTACAACGCAGTGCTTTCTGTACCGCTTAAATTTCAAACCAAGCTGGAGCAAATTTTAGATGAAAAACGTGAATTTCTAGATGCAAAAGAGCTAATCATCTGCATAATGAATAGCAAAAATGGCGAAATTCTAGCCCTAGCTTCTAGCTCAAGATATGATCCATCAAATATAAGAAAGCAAGATTACAGCGCGCTAAATTCAAGCGCAAGCGAGTATGCATACGAGGTTGGATCGGTTTTTAAGCCATTTATCTTCTCCATACTACTTCAAGAAAAAAAGGTAAATCCTTTTGAGCTAGTAAATACCTATAACGGCCGCTATCAGCTAGGCAAAAGGATCATTAAAGATACCCACCCAGAGCCTTTTATGAGCGCTGAAGACATCATCGTGCATAGCTCAAACATCGGCATGATCCAGCTAGTAGAACGCCTAAATGGTCCTCAAATTTATCAAGGGCTTTTAAATTTTGGCTTTTCAAGAAAGACTGGCATCGATCTGCCATACGAGCAAGTAGGTATGATGCCAACGGTTACTAAACTAAACTCATCAACCTATAAGGCGACTGTTAGCTACGGATACGGCCTGCAAGCGACATTTATGCAGCTTTTAAAAGCTTATAACACCTTTAACAACAAAGGCATCGAGGTGACGCCACACATGGTGGCATATCTGGAGCGAAACGGTAAGCGCTACGATCTACCAAAAGCAGAGCCAGCACAGGTCATCTCGCAAGAGACCGCAAAGATAATGAAGAGAATTTTGATAAAAACAGTTGAAAAAGGTACTGGCTTAAAAGCATTTACGCCAGGTCTTGAGATAGGCGGTAAGACTGGCACCGCGCACATCGCTTCTGGCAAAGGCGGATATAGCAACACCTATAACGGCTCGTTTTTTGGCTTTGTAAACGACACAAGAGGCAACAGCTACACCATAGGCGTTTTAGCAAGAGACCCTAAAAAGCCTTACTACTACTTTGGTGCGCAAAGTGCGTTGCCGACATTTAAAAAGGCCGTTGATCTAATGGTTGAAGATGGCTATTTATTCCCAGATCCTAATGTCATAGCTGAGTTTGAAGCTAAAAAAGACAAGCTCAAAAACGATAAAGCAAAGCAAAAACCAGCTTTAGATTAAATTTAACTTCTAAGGTATAAATATTAAATTTCAAATTTAGAGTTTAAAGTAGAAATTTGGATCTAGGCAAGTGGCCTAAATCCAAAATTTATGCAAGTCCAAGTTCATTTAAGACAGAGCTTAAATTTACAGAATTATTT
>CAUQCU010000013.1:0-23029 GCA_963516555.1 Campylobacter concisus
TAAGTTTAAGAAAGACAAAATATCGTCTATATAGTTTACATTAAGGAGGTAAAAAAATGAAAAGAATTTTAGTTTTATTTGTAGTAGTTTTACTTGTAGTTTTATTTTCTATTGGATTTTCCAAAGATATTACTGAATTGGGAAACGAAGCTTACGAGAAAGGCGACTACCAAAAAGCAGCCCAGCTTTATCAAAAAACTTGTGATAGTGGAATTGCTGAGGGTTGCTATAACTTAGGGGTTTTATACGCAGACGGTCAAGGTGTAAATCAAGATTACCAAAAAGCAGCCCAGCTTTATCAAAAAGCTTGTGATGGAGGAGATGCTGAGGGTTGCTATAATTTAGGGCTTTTATACGGAAACGGTCAAGGTGTAAGGCAAAATTTTTCCACTGCAAAACAATATTATGGCAAGGCTTGTGATTTAGGACTTCAGTTAGGATGTGATAATTACATAAAGCTAAACGAAAAAGGCTATTAAAAATTAATTAGCATGAGATGTCCTTTTCTATTGTTAGACAATTACGAGACGCTTTTAAAAGAAGAATGGAATCTGACCTAGGCGGTTGGTAAAAATTTAAGTGGTCTACAAATTTTATTGTAGGCCATTACTTTCAAAGGAATTGAAAATGATAACTAGCATAAACGGACTTAGCAACACACCGATACAAGAAACAACTATCCAAAAAGAAAATGCAAAAATGTCAAAGGAGCAAGAAAAGGCTCTAATAGATAAACTAATGCACAAACCACTTGCAGAAGTATTGCCAAAATTTATTGATATAGATGAAAGCAAAGATAACTGGATAACGGATGCTATAAACAAGATAGATACTATGCTTTCTAAGAAATATGATTTTACTATCGAGCAAAGACGTGCGTTGATAGCAAAATATCCAGAAAACATGGAAGAGCTTGAGATTAGTGTCTTGCAAGGACACATGGACTGGTTGCTTTCTAACTCAGTAGATGGCAAGCCAACAATATCTGGGCTAATGGTTGGTATCGGCACAAAAGAAGAAGAGGCTGATCTAGAAGATTTTATGAACTCGTTTCCTGAAGATACAATGATGAGTAATGATGGTGCTAGATTGTTTGCTAGAGCAGATCTAAGCATAGAAGAGTTTAAAAAGCTTTATAGAGAAGATGTAGAAAAAACTACAAAAGAGCATAAAGAATTTCTGACCAAGCTACACAAAGAAGAGCAAGAATACAATGCAAATTTTGCCAAAGAGCAAAGTGAGAAGAAATTTAAACCTATGCAGGTTAAGAAGAAGTATGAGACCTATGATATAAACAAGGATCAGAAATTTCTCTATGCAAGAGAGCTTTTAAATTTCAAAGAAAAAAGAGGTATAGACGTCTTAGAACTTACGCAAAAGATAGATAAGAAGCAAATTTTAAATAAGATGGCTTAACTGGTTAAAGATAGCCACCTTTTAAATTTATCTATTTAGATTTTTGTCTCGTTTTGAAGCTTTGTGGCATGAGCTAGCACACTATCTACTATCTCACCAGCACTTTTGCCATCTTTTGAAGTGAGTAAATTTCTTTTTAGTAGCTCTTCTAAGATAAATTTGATCATCTTCTCATTTTTCAAAAGCCTTGAGAGAGGCACTACATCATCAGCCAAGCTTTGCTCACTCATTAGCTTTGAGTAAGAGCTTGCTTCCACGCTAAGCTTCGTCTCGCCACTATCGCTAGCGATAGGACTAAAGCTTTTTAAAAATCCCACAAACACACCAGCACTGCTATAAGTATCATCTGATTGATATACCGACATGTCAGGGTTAAATGTATATTCGTCGCTGGCTTTTGCATCAAGATGCTCTTTGCTAAAATTTAGCTCATAGACCTCGTGGCTTACCCCAAGGCTTCTAAGTTCATTTCTAACGCTCTTTGCTTCACTAACTTGATCAAATGTTTTATATACATTTGTAACGGATATTAGGCTGACATCTTTTAAGAAATTTGCATTTTTACCAAAGGTTTTTTGGTTGGTATCCAAGCTAAAGCCTTTTGATAAATTTGCTAGATCAGCTTCGCTATATCTATCTTTTTCATCCCCTACAATGCTTTTAAAAAGTTTATAGTAGTGCTTTGTAGTATCAGCTACGTCTATCTTTTCAAAGGCAGCCTTACTTCTATCTTGTGTAAAAAGATATGTCTTGTTGTTGTATCTAACTATCTCATCAAGTGTGCTTTTATGGATTTTAAAGTCCTGCGGCAAGCCTGCAGCTTTGTTAAAGTCAGCTCCCATAAAGCCAGCTTTATCTACTGTGTAGCCATAAGCTTGAAGATCACTGAAATTTAAAGAGATGAGGCTGTTTTGTGAAGAAGAGATATAGTTAAATTTAGCTGGCTCTTGGCTTGGCTTAATACTCTCTTCTTTAGTCTTTTTGTTAAAGATATCACTAAAATTTGTAGATCTATCTTGTTTGTGTTGTTGCTTGGTGTATGAATTTACATTGGCGCTTAAGATGCTAATATCATTCATGGCATAACCTCCTAGCTTCTTGTATAGATTAAAACAAAAGGCGTTCCAGCAAATTTGATATTAAAAGAGTGTGGGGAGATGTGTGCTCCCCTACATAAAAAATGTTATTTATTTTTTATCGTCACCTACTTCTTCGCAAGCTACTTTATAGCGGTATTTGCACGCTAGCTCTAAGTAGCTTTTTTGAGATGCTGTATCGTTTTTCTCGCCGTAAAAGTCAGCTAACTTATAGCAAGCAAGACCAAATCTTTGCTCGCATGATTTTGCAAACAACTCATTTGCTTTGCTTTGCATTTTTGGGTCATCTTCATAGTATTCGCCAAGCTCAAAGCAAGCTTTTGGCGTGCCAAGATCGCATGATTTAGTTAGTGATTTTACGATCGTTTCATTGTCTTTTTTTGAGTTGATTGATTTTGAGTTTAGTAAAACCGCAAGTCTATAGCAACCCCTTTTATCGCCTAGATCGCAAGCTTTTTGATAGTACATGACGCCTTTGTTGATGTCTCTTCTAGCATATGTTTTGCCAAGTTTTAAACACCAAACAGCTTCATTATTTGCGCATTTTTGCTCTATCCTAGCTATCTTTTCAGCTCTACCGCAACCCGAGATAAACAAGATCGCAACAGCAGTTAGAATAAAATTTTTAAACACATTTACTCCTTTATTGTTAAAAATTTATTTAACTGCATTATAAAATCATATAACTTAGATTAAAATTTAAAAAAGGAGTAGAAGGGTAAATTTGCCCCAAAAGGGACAAATTTATAGATATAGCATTGTCCCAAGGCGTATCATATTTGAGCCGCATTTTATCGCTAGTTCGAAGTCGCTACTCATGCCCATCGAGCAGATGCTTGCGCCTTTTGGCTTTAGGCTCTCGTAAATTTTATATGTTAGCTCAAAGCTTTTTTGCACCTCTTTTGGCTCATCCACATGCGCTCCGATGCTCATCACGCCTTTTAAATTGATATTTTTGCACTCGCTTTGGATGCGCTCATAAATTTCAATCGCATTTGCCACGCTCACACCTTGCTTTGTATCTTCATCGGCCGAGTTTATCTGAAGTAGCGTATCTAGCTTGTAGCTAAGTCTTTTATCAACCTCTACGGCTCTTTCGAAGCTATCGCAGCTTTGCCAAAGCACTGGCTTTAGGCTTATCATTTGATTGATTTTATTGTTTTGCAAGCGGCCGATCATGTGCCATTTAATATCGGTAAAATTTTGTAGCTCAAGCTCTTTTTTGGCTAGCTCTTGGACTCTGTTTTCGCCAAAATTTCTTTGCCCCTGTGCATAAAGCTCCATCACTTCGGCACGTGTGACATTTTTGCTAACGGCTATTAGCGTCACGTCTTTGCTTAAATTTTCTATCTTTTCAAGTAGATCTTTTAAAACTATCATCATAAACCTCCGCTTAATCTCATAATGTCATTGAATGTCGCGAGCACCATGATGCCAAGCAGCAGCGCCCAGCCGCAGTAGGTGAGTACGACAAGCACCCGCTCATTTACCTCGCGTCTAAAAATTAGTTCATAAATGTTAAATAAAATGTGTCCGCCATCAAGCGCTGGGATCGGAAAAAGGTTTAGCACGCCCAAATTTACAGAGATGAGCGCTACGATGGTTAAAAGCACGCTAAGGCTGATCTTGGCGGCCTTTGATGTGACATCGGCGATCTGCACGATGCCTCCCACCTCTTTTAGTGGCACAGCTCCAACGACTAGCTTTTCAAAGCTTTTAAAGATGAGTTTTGAAGCCTCGATCGTCTCGCCAAAGGCAAATTTTAGGCTCTCTAAACCTGTGTGATAAATTTTCACCACTTCGCCATTTGGAGAGATACCGATCAATGGGCGCTCGATCTTTTCATTAAATAAATTTATCGTTTCACCTATCTTTGGTGTTAAATTTATAGTCATTTGCGAGCCGTTGCGGTCTATCAAAATGGCGCTTGGCTCAAGCTTTACGTTTTTACTGATCTCGTCCCACTCGTTTATTTTTACGCCATTTATCGCTAAAATTTTATCGTTTATTGCTATGCTAGCGCTCGCAGCTGCCGAGCCTTCAGCTATGTGGCCGACACTTGGCGCAAGCCTCTCAACGCCGATAAATCCAAGCAAAATGTATATGAAAAATGCCAAGATAAAGTTAAAAAATGGCCCTGCAAAGAGGATGTAAATGCGCTTTAGCGGGCTTAGCACGTTGTAGCTGTCAGCGTCGTAGTTTTTAGCCTTTGGGTCGGTGTCGTCTTGTCCTTTTAGCTGCACATATCCGCCAAGTGGGATAGCGCTTAGGCAGTAGTCGGTGCCGCCAACGTTTTTGGTGTAAATTTTCTCGCCAAAGCCGATGCTAAAGGTATTTACTTTGACGCCTAGCGATCTTGCTGCTAAAAAGTGACCAAGCTCGTGAAAAAATATGAGAAAACTAATGGCTAAAACGGTCACTAAAAAATAAAACGAATACGCATAAAGCCCAAGGCAAAGCAGGGCCAGCGTGAAGAAAATGCCTTTCAAAACTTACCTTTTTTTGAAAAAATTGATGAGATTTTAGCCAAAATTTATAAATTTACTCTCAAATTTACCTTGCCATTTAGGCGAAAATTTCCTTTAGCCAACAGAGTATTTTGACTCTATTTAGCCCTTTGCTGACGCTAAAATAACTTTTATCTTTATCATCTAGATCAAATTTCACATTAAAACGTGACTTTATTTGATCTATAAATGGCTTTAAATTTAAAATATCAGGGCAGGGCAAAACGTCGCTTGGCAACTCTTGCAAAAAGCTCATGCCCTCATCGTTAAAATTTATTCTAGCCCTTGGCACAGCGTCGTTTCTAAGCTCTATCTCAAATGTATGGTCATACACAAATGGCGCAAAAAGGCGAATTTCTAAGTGAAATTTACTGGCTAACTCATCATCACTTAAGCCTTGATTGCTAAACCAGTAGCCAAAATTTACAGCATTTAGCGAGATATCAAAATCATAAGGATCAGCAGGGCTTACGCCTATACGGCGCAAAAGCTCATATATAGGTAGTTTTGCTTGCAAGCCATCATAATAGTCATAAAGCTTGGCAAGTAGCGGATGTGTGCGGCCAGCTCTCTCTTGCAAGCGCAAAATTTCAAAGATATATCTGTGCGCAAACAAGCGGTGCGATACCGAGCGAGTAGCCTGCGTGCTTAGATAGTCTAAAATTTCAGGGCTTTTTGAAAAGCTCATCGCGCTCCAAATGCCACGCAAAGTCTCTACGTCGTTATTAAACGTATCAAATTTATCTGCGTGGGTTTTGTCGTATTCTAAAGCGCAGCTTAATAAAAATTCGTTTAGCTCAGGGCTGATCACACCGCCGATCTTTTCTAAATTTTTAGCATTATGATAAAAGCAAGTATTGATGATCTTTTGATTTAGTTTTTTGGCTTGCTTTGCAGTGCTGGTTCTAAATTTGCAACGCGTTTTAGGATGATCTCTTGCAGGTCGCAGCTCAAATTTAACTCTTTTTCATAGCTTTTACGTAGGCAAAAATGTATTCAAACCCAGAATAAAGCGTGAGCGCAACAGCTATCCATAGCAAAAGCTCGCCACCAGGCCAGCTCATCAGTAAAAATCCAACCGCAAACATCTGCGAAACGGTTTTAACCTTGCCAGCCATCGAAGCTGCGACTTCGACGCCGTCACTTGCCATCACGACACGAAAGCCAGTTATAAAAAACTCTCTTATCAAGATAAGATAAACAGCCCAAGCACTCGCTCTACCAAGCATCATAAGGCCTAAAAATGCAGCCAAAATCAGCATCTTATCGGCTAGTGGGTCAAGGATCGCGCCAAGTTTAGTCTTTTGATCCCAGCTTCTAGCGATGTAGCCGTCAAAAAAGTCAGTGACCGAGGCGATCACAAAGATAAGAGCTGCGAAGTAGTTTATCCAGCTTATATGAATTTGCGTAAAAATTCCTGGCGCATTTACGAGCATAAAAAACATAAGCGGAGCTAGCAATATCCTAAAAAATGCCAGTGAATTTGGTAAATTTAAGCTCACAAATATGCCTTTATGCTTAGAAATTTCACTCTCATTTAAAAGTCGTGCCACCATCTATTATAAATGTATGTCCAGTCACCCAGCTAGCCTTAGACGAGCATAAAAACAGACATGCCCCAGCTAGATCAGCAGGCTGTCCCATGCGGTTTAGCGGGCTAAGCTTTGCCGTCATATCGCGCACCTCTTCATAGTTTGTAAAGGCTCTTAGAGCGTCTGTCTCGATAGGGCCGCCACTTACGACATTTACGCGGATGTTTTTCTCGCCAAGCTCGGTCGCAGCGTATCTTGCCATCGCTTCAACGGCTGCTTTTGCTGTGCCGTGACCTGCGTAGTTTTCGATATAGACTAAATTTCCAGTTGAACTTAGGCTAATGATACTGCCGCCACCCACTTTTTCCATGCGTTTTGCAGCCTCTTGTGCGCCCACGACAAAGGCATTTACGGTTGCTGTGAAGATATTATTTATACCTCTTGGTTTTAGCTTCATAAATTTAGTGTATCCGCCAGCCACTGCACGACCCGAGATGATAGCGTTTGAGATGAAAAAATCAATCCTATCAAAATCCTCATCTATCTTTAAAAATAGCTCCTTATAAGTCTCTGGCTCAAGGATATTTAGCGCGTAGGCTCTAGCTTTTATCTTGTAGGTAGCCTCAAGCTCTTTTGCCTGTTCTTTGGCAAGCTCCTCGTTTGAGTTGTAGGTAAAAGCGATATTTACGCCAGCTTTTGCAAATTCTTCGACTATGGCTCTGCCGATGCCTCTAGTGCCACCGCTGATGACTATCGTTTTACCTTTAAATTCGTTTAGTGTGTCCTTCATTAAAATCCCTTTATTTCGTAATTTTTAATAACTTCTTCGATCTTTTTAAAATTTTCTTTGCTCGGTTTGCAAAGTGGCAAGCGGTACTCCAAAGTGTCGATGAGCCCAGCTAGATACATCGCCGCTTTGATCGGTATCGGGTTGCTTTCGCAAAAGAGAGTTTTGTTTATCGTATAGAGGTTGTCATTTATCAGTTTTGCTTTTTTGTATTCTTCATTCATCGCAAGGTGAGTAAGCTGTGAAATTTGATCTGGCAAGAGGTTTGCAGTGACTGAGATGACGCCCTTGCCACCGTATGATAGGATAGGGTAGTTTATCGCATCTTCACCGCTAATAACCACTAAATCAGGCTCGTGAGCTAGCAGATCGACACATCTATCGATGCTGCCTGTTGCCTCTTTGATGCCAAAAATATTTTTACAATCTTTAAAAAGTCTAAAAACGGTCGCTGGCAAGATATCTACGCCAACTCTGCCTGGGACGTTGTAAAGAAGCACTGGAATTTCTATGCTGTTTGCGATAGCCTTGTAGTGCTCGTAAAGCCCTTCTTGCGTTGGTTTGTTGTAGTAAGGAGCGACTGATAGGATGCCGTGAGCACCGTGAGCTTGGGCAAATTTAGCGATATCAATGGCCTCGTGAGTGGCGTTGCTGCCAGCTCCAGCGAGTACCTTGACATCTGTGCCTTTACATGCATCTACTGCGATCTCTATGCAAATTCTATGCTCATCATGCGTTAGAGTCGCGCTCTCGCCAGTTGTTCCAACTGGCACAACGACGTCTATGCCGTTTTTTATCTGTCTTTTTATCAGTTTTTCAAAACTGACTTCGTCTATTTTTTGGTTTTTAAATGGCGTAACTAGTGCTGTCATCGCACCTTGAAGCGAATTTTTCACGTCTATTCCTTTTTTAAGATTATTGTCGTGCTAGTTTTTTCGTTGAAATATCTATTTGCTATCTCTTTTAAAAGCTTGGCATCTATCTTATCTATATTTTTCTCAAGCTCGTAAAGTGGCTTTATATCGCCTCTAGCAAGGTATGAGCCATATAAATTTGCCACCTTGCTCGCGCTCTCAAATGAGTAGATAAAGTCAGTTTTTATCAAATTTTTAACTCTTAAAACGTCCTCTTTATCTATTGGCTTTCTCTTTAGATCATCTATGATCTTTAAAATTTCAGTCTCAACTGCGCTAGCCTCGACATCTGGGTTGCAAACTGCTAAAAATATAAATAAATTTTCATCAACGCAGCTCATGTTGTAAGCGTAAATTTGATTTACAAGCATTAGCTCATCGACAAGGCGCTGCTGTAAGATAGAGCTTTTGCCAGTGGCTAGATATTCGCTTATCGCATTTAGCCCCACTTGATCGGCATGCCTAAAGTCTGGGATCTTATAAGCGATCGCAAGCATTTGCGTTTGGCTATCTTTGTAGATGATAGCTCTTCTTGCGCCGTCTTGCTCAGGCTCTTTGCAGTGTAGTTTTGGGATAGCTCTTTTATTTTTTACGCCGCTAAAGTTTTTCTTGGCTAGCTTAAATGCCTCGTCTTTGCCGATGTCGCCGCTTATCATCAAAATGGCGTTTTTTGGCTGATAATATGTAGCGTGAAATTCTTTTATATCAGCGATCTTCCAGTTTTCGATATCTTTTATAAATCCTATCGGCGTCCAATGGTATGGGTGGTAGATAAATGCGTGGTTATAGAGCCTAAAGTAGAGGTATCCCATAGGGTTGTTGTCTGTTCGCCACCTGCGCTCCTCGTGCACCACCTCGCGCTCTGGTTGAAATTCTTTATCTTTTAGGCTTAAATTTTTCATAAGTTCGGCAAAAAGACCAAGCGTTTTGTCTAAATTTTCATTTGAGGCTTTTATAAAGTAGTGAGTGTAGTCAAAGCCAGTGCTTGCGTTATTTACGCCGCCAAAGCCTTTTACTATTTCGTCAAATTCACCAGCTCGTAAATTTTTGGTTGATTTAAAATTTAGATGCTCTAGCATGTGAGCGATGCCGCTTTTGCCCATCACTTCGTTTCTGGAGCCAACTTTATAAAAGACATCTACGCTTATCACTTTTGAGCCAGGATTTACTGGTACGTGATAAATTTCTAGTCCGTTTTCTAGTTTTGTTTTATTAAATTTTATCAATCTTTTGCCTTTTATTTTTTAACATCTATGCCGACTGCTTCGCTAATAGAGGCAAAGCCATCTCTTTTTAAAAGCTCTAAAATTTCTAAATTTATATCTCTTGCGATCATCGGCCCTTTAAAGATAAAGCTTGTAAAAATTTGGACCAAATTTGCCCCCATTTTTATGCGCTCATAAGCCTCTGCACCACTATCTATTCCGCCACATGCGATAAGTGTCGTCTTGCCATAAAGCTCGTCAGCCACGGCTTTAAATATATCTTTTGACTTTTGAGCGATCACCTTGCCGCTTAGTCCGCCAAAGTCCTTTAAATTTGACGAGTGAGAGAGCGAATAATCAACGCTTGTATTTGAAACGAGCACGCCACTAGCGCCGTTTTCTACCGCGCAGCTACAAAGTTTGATCGCATCTTCGTGGCTCATATCGGGAGCGATTTTAAAGATGATCGGCTTTTTAGTAAGTGGCAAAATGACGCTAAAAAGCTCTTTTATGAAGCTCTCATCTTGCAAAGCTCTTAAATTTGGCGTGTTTGGCGATGAGACGTTTATGACAAATGTATCGCAAATTTCGCTAAATTCTCTTACTAAAATTTCATAGTCTTTTATCGCATCTTCGTTTGGTGTAACCTTGTTTTTACCGATGTTTGCCCAGATCGGTATGGTAAAAGGATATATTTTTTTTACTCTATTTTTGATAGCTTCACAGCCATCGTTGTTAAAGCCCATCGCATTTTGAATACTCTCTTCGTCTATAAGCCTAAAAAGCCTTGGTTTTGCGTTGCCAGGTTGTGGTTTTGGCGTAAATGTGCCAAATTCTAAATGCCCAAATCCAAGAGCTGTGAGCGCCTCAAACATCGTGGCGTTTTTATCAAAGCCGCCAGCTATGCCAACCGGGTTGTGGTAGGTGCTTGAGAATAAATTTTGTTTTAGCGCATTGTCATCGACCACGCATTTGTGCGCTAAAAAGCTTAGCGAGCCAGGGAAGATTTTATTTGCCCCAACCATCGCTACCTCAGCGATCTTGTGGGCAGTTTCAGGATCAAATTTGAAAAATATAGATTTTAAAGTATTGTAGTTTAAGCTCATTTTAACCTCTTTAAAATGCCTAAAAATTTACGCAAATCTTAGCAAAAATCGCCTTAAACTAAGGCTTTGCCCTTAAGTCTTGCATAAATTTCATTTCTTTTGCTAAGCTCCTCGTCGCTTCCGCTATCAATGATCTTGCCATCACTCAAAACCGCGATCTTATCGGCATTTTCAACTGTGCTTAGGCGGTGAGCGATGACAAAGATGATCTTCTTGCTTCTTAGATTATTTATCGCTTTTGTGATCTCTTTTTCGCTCTCGTTATCAAGTGCTGATGTAGCCTCGTCAAAGATGAGGATTTGTGGGTTTTGATAGAGCGCTCTAGCTATGGCGATGCGCTGTCTTTGACCGCCTGAGAGGTTGGTGCCAAATTCATTTAAGATAGTGTTTATGCCATCATCAAGTTTGCTTACAAACTCATAGGCATTGGCTAGTTTTAGTGCGTTTATCACGGCATCTTCGTTAAATTCTCTGCCGTAAGCTACGTTTTTAGCAACTGTGTCGTTAAAGATATAGACACGCTGGGTTACAAGCCCGATATTTTGGCGAAGTGAGTGAATTTTGATATCTTTTAAATTTGTGCCGTTTATCAAAATTTCTCCGCCATTTACGTCATAAAATCTCATAAGCAAATTCATAAGTGAGCTTTTTCCGCCGCCACTTGAGCCAACAAGGGCTATAAATTCTGACTTATTTGCCTCTAAATTTATCCCTTTTAAGACCTCTTTGTCACCGTAGCTTAGGCGGACGTCGTTAAATTTGATCAAATTTATCTCTTCGTTTAGCTCTTTTTGGCCATCTTTTATCTGGCTTACCTTATCCATCAAGAAAAACGTCCTCTCGCTCGCTGCGATGGCATCTTGCATCTTATTATAGATATTTACGATGCGTTTTAGCGGGGTGTAGAGCATAAAAAGCGCTGTTAGAAATGAAAAGAATGCACCCATATTTATATGCCCGTCGATGACGTCTTTGCCGCCTATTATTATGACTGCTGCTACGCCTATCGAGCCTATGGTCTCCATTAGCGGGCTTACTAGCTGCTCGATCTTGACGCTTTTTAAATTTAGCCTAAAAAATTTGTTATTTTCATCAACAAAGCGTGAATGCTCGTATTTTTGGGCGTTATTTGCTTTGATTATCTCGATATTTGTAAAAATTTCACTGAGCGCAGAGGTGATGTCTGATGTTTTTTCTTGCGACTGCTTTGAAATTTTCTTCATCCTTTTAGCAAGGCGCGAGATCGGATAGATCGCCACTGGCATGACGACAAGAGCGAAAAATGCCAGCTTTGGACTTTGATAGACAACGACACAAAGAAGCCCTATAATGGTGACTGACTCTCTTGTTAGCTCAGGTATGATACTTGAGACTATCGATCTTATACGGTCAATGTCGTTTGTTGTTCTGCTGATTAGCTCGCCAGTTCTAAATTCATTGAAAAAATCCATATCTAAATTTAAAAGGTTTGCAACCATCTTTTCGCGAAATCTTCTAATCGTATCTTGTCCGATATATGCCGTAAAATAGGCCTGCATAAAGGTTCCGATGTTTTTTATAACGTAGATCGCGATGATGGCGCAAGGCAAGATGTAAAGTAGCTTTTCGTTTTTCTCAACAAAAATTTTATTTAGCACAGGCTCCACAAGATAGGCACTTACCGCCGTTCCGCCACTGGCAAGCCCCATGCCGATGATGGCAAAGATGAAGTGTGGGATATAGTCTTTAAAGTAAGGACCAAAGCGCTTTAGCACATCTTTTAAGCCAAAATTATTCATTATTTCTCTCCCAAACTGCGCCATTTGGCGTATCCATGATAGAGATATTCATTTTTGCTAGCTCATCTCTTATCTCATCAGCTCTTGCAAAATTTCTCTCTTTTTTAGCTACCGCGCGCTCATCAAGAAGCCTCTTTATCTGCTCTTTTTGCTCGTCACTTACGCCAAACTGAAAATACTCCACATAGTTTGTGACAGCAATGCCTAAAATTTCGCCTATAAGCTCTAAATTTGCCACCACTTCGGCCTTATATGCTTTATCTTTTGGGTTATTATCAAGTCTTTCATTTGCCGTTTTTACAAACTCATCGACGCTTGCAAGCGCTTTTGAAGCGTTTAGATCATCACTTAGCGCTTCAAGTAGCTCATTTTTAAAGTTCTCATTTGCCATGCCTGCTTGCACGCCATCAACTCTTTTTTTGAGGCGGTAAATTTTATCAAGTCTCTTTTTAGAAGCCACTAGATCTTCATCTGAATAGTTAAAATGAGCCCTATAATGGCTCGTAAGCAAGTAATATCTAAGCACTTCGCCATGAACGTTTTTTAGGGCATCCTTTACGAAAAAACTGTTATTTAGGCTCTTGCTCATCTTTTCGTTATTTACTTTTATAAAGCCATTGTGCATCCAGTATTTGCTCAAATTCTTGTGATAGGCACATCTGCACTGGCTTGCCTCATTTTCGTGGTGCGGAAAGAGCAGGTCGATGCCACCAGCGTGGATGTCGATCTCAAATTTATCATTTTCTTTATCGCTTAAAAACTCCCTTATCATCGCTACACACTCGGTGTGCCAGCCAGGGCGACCCTTACCAAATGGGCTCTCGTACCATTTCTCGTCAAATTTCCAAAGCACAAAGTCTTTTTCATCTCTTTTCTCGCCAAAACTTGCCACGCGCGCGATTAGATCGGTGTTATTGTCCTTGCCGCTAATGCTAAAATATCCACTATCCTTGCTTGTGTCAAAGTAAATTCCATCGCTGGTTTTATACGCTACACCTCTATCCATAAGCACTTTGATGTAGCTAATGATCGCCTCCAAGCACTGCGTAGCCTTTGGTTTAAAGTCTGGATCAAGCACGTTTAAAGCACCCATGTCGCTCTCATAATGCGCTATATATTTGTTTGTGATCTCCTCTAGGCTTTGGCCAGTTTGCGCCATTTTATTTAAAATTTTATCGTCGATGTCGGTGTAGTTTCTTGCAAATTTGACCTTGCAGCCAAGCGCTTTTAAGACCCTTCTTAAAAGATCAAAGCTAACGGCTGACTTTGCATGTCCCAAATGCGCATCGTCATAGACCGTTGGACCACATAGGTAGATGCTTACCTCGCCATCTTTAATAGGGCTAAACTCAACCTTTTCTCTTTTAGAAGTATCAAAAATTCGCATTAAATATATCCTTTAAAAATGTTAAACCAAAATAGAGCAAAACCGCCAAAATAGAGATGGCGGCTATAAATTTAGGCTCGATTATAGCTAAAAATCGCTTAGCCCCAAAGGCTCTAACGTATAAAATAAGCTGTAAAAATCCCCCAAGCGAGCTTGCAAATGCAAGGCCAGCAGCTCCAAATTTCTGCATCAAAATGACAGCTAGGATCAAATTTATCACAAGGCAGATGATAGAAATTTTAGCTGCCTCTTTTTGCTTCATATTTGCGTAGAGCCAAAGTGAGAAAATTTTAGCTAGTCCAAATGGCGTAAGCCCCACCAAATAGGCACTTAGCACCTTGGCGCACTCAAGCGTGTTTGCCCTTACGAAATTTCCTCTCTCAAACAATAGCCAGATGATAAACTCACTTAGCACAACGCCTGTGATCGTGGCTGCAAGTAGGGCACAAAGTAGCAAGTAAAAGCTCTTTTTCGTCCAAACTAGGGCGTTTGCTTCGTCTTTTTGCTTTAAAAGCCTAGTGATCTTTGGAAAGAGTGCCTGAGAGAGCGCGATCGCAAAGATGGCAAGTGGGAGCTGAAAAATTCTATTTGCATAAAAAAGATAGCTTATCGAGCCGCTTACTAAAAAGCTAGCTAGCCAAGTGTCCATAAATGCGCTTATCTGCATCGCACTTGAGCCAAGTAAGCCGTGGTAGAAATTTATAAAAAAGCCTTTACTCTGCGCTCTTTTACCCTTAAAATATCCGCTTAGACCGCCCCAGAAAATTTTATTTAAGGCGTTAAATTTCATAGCAACTAGATGCACCAAAACCTGCAAAATGCCGCCTGCAACGACGCCAAAGCTAAGATAAAGCGCAACCACGCTCTCGCTCTTACCACGAGCCAAAAGTAGTGAAGCGATCATGGCTAAATTTAATAGCGCAGTAGAAAATGCAGTCGTTGCAAAGTGCCCTTTGTACTGAAGCAATGCACCCATGAAAGTGACGATATAAACAAGAGCTAGATAGTAGAAATTTATGCGCACAAGTGGCACTGCGTCTGTGATATTTTGCTCGCTTAAACCGCTTGCGATGATCTTTATAAAGTAGGGCGTAAATAAATTTACAAGAAGCGTTAATGCGCCTATAAAAAGTAGAAATTTGATGAAAATTTCAGCCTGAAAGATCGCTTTTTTCTTGCTATTTGCAAAATTTGGCAAAAACGCCTGCGTAAAGGCGCCCTCGCCAAAGATGCGGCGAAATAAATTTGGTATCTTAAAAGCTATAAAGAAGAGGTCGCTAAATATGCCAGCACCAAGGATAGAGGCCGTCAAAAGATCTCTTATAAGCCCTAAAATCCTTGAAGTCATGATGCCAACTGAGTTTGAAAAAAAGCCTTTTATAAACATCGCCCACCTAGTAAATTTAAAAACGCAATAGTAACAAAAGATGCTTTAAAGCTTACATAACCCAAATTTAATAAAGTTTTAGAGATAATAAGAGCCAAAATTTTATGTGAAATGGATCAAATTTGAGCGAGAACGTGCAAGAAAACGAGAGATTTTTACCGCCAACGCAAATTCAAACTTCAACGCCTTATCTATCGCTTAAAGAGCTAAGCAAACAATATAGCGTGCCGGTAGAATTTATAGATTACAAACTCTCAAATATCTTAACCTACTACAAAAATAAAGACAACGTCGAGCCAGTTTTTGTACCTGAAGAAAATTTAAGCTTTTTTGATGACAACACATTTTATCTTGACGAGACGCTAGAGATCGAGCAGGTCTATGACGTGGAGTTTTTTGACGTGAGGCTAAATGCCACGCCAAAGCTACCAAAGATCGACATCGGCGTAAATTCAACCATCACAAAGGTCATCGCAAAGGTTAGAGCGAGCAAAGAGTGCGAATACGAGCAACACTACGAAGACAAGCTTTATGAATACATCGCAAAGCAGCTTATGAAGGCTCAAATTTTAATAGGCATAAGGATCGGCAAGCTAAAAGAGGAGCTAAAACAAATCGCCTCGATAATCCACGTAAAAGGCGAGCTTGACAAGGACTACACGCTAAATTTAACCCAGGGCATCAACCCTAAAAAAGCGATCGATGCTAAGATTATCTACTACTACAAAGATAAGCTTGATGGGTTAAAAGACGAGGATAAGGTTGATTACGCCGATAGGGGCTTTGTCTTTGGTGTGGCAAAAGATGAAGTGATAATGGAGGAGAAAAAGTCACACGAGGGCGCAAATGGACGCGATGTAAGAGGCAAGCTTATAGAGGTTGCAAAGCCAAAAGAAGAGAGCGAAAAAGAGATAAGCATAAGCGAAAATATCGAGCGCGTAGAAAATGATGAGAGCATAAAATATATCGCTAAAAAAGCAGGCTACGTGGTCGAGAAAAACGGCTCTTTTGATATAGAAGAGCGCATAGAGATAAATGAAGCAAATTTTAAAACGACTGGCTCGATCCAAGCAGGCACCGACACAAACGTCACATTAGTAGTTCGTGAGACTGACACGATAAAAGACGCTATCGGCACTGGCATCATCGTGGAGGCTGATGAGATCGAGGTAAAAGGAAATGTCGGCGCAAATGCGATGGTCAAGGCAAATGATGTAAATATCGGCGGACAAACTCACCAAAAGGCTAAAATTTACGCCAAACATGCCAAAATTTCTATCCATATCGGCAAGGTAGAGGCTGAAAGTGTCGAGATAGATAGGCTAGAAGGTGGCACTGTCATAGCAAAAAGAGTAAAAATTAATAGCGTAGTTGGTGGCTCTATAACAGCTCAAAACATCCAGATAGACACGCTTGGCTCAAACTGCACCATTACAGCCTCGCACCTAATCGACGTTAGATATCTAAGAGGCACTGATAATAAATTTATCATCGACGCTAGCAAGATGCCTGAAAGTGCGGAGGCTACGCAAGATCAGCTAAGCAAAATAGAAAGCACCAAGTCTGAGCTGGCTACGCTTCTAAAAAACATAGAGAGCAAGAAAAATGTCATCAACGAGAACAAAGACTCGATCTACACGATAAAAGCTAAGATCGAGGAGCTCTCAAAAGCCAAGGTGATACCGCCAGTGACATTTATGAAAAAGCTAAAAGAGTATCAAGGGCTCGTTAATGAGTATAACACCTTGCTTAGGATATTTAAAGAGAAAAAAGAGCTGCTTTCTGATCTAAAAGATGAGCTTGAGATCATGCAAAATGGCATATTCTCAGCCAAAGTGATAAACAGAGGCAACTGGATCGAGCTAAATGAGATAAGATTTGTCATCGTCGATCCTCCGCAAAATGTCACCTACATCTCAAAACAAAATGAGACCGCTCATGTCATCACGCTAGATAAATTTGATAACGGCGGCGATGTCGAATACAAGATTAAAAAGTCAAACAAACTCGAAGACTACGCGGATATAAATTTCATGGAACAAAAGGTTAAATGATGATAAAAGCAATCGAAGGCGTCGTTACAAAAAAAGAGCCTGCATTTGCCATACTTAAGACAAATAGCGGAGTAAGTTATGGGATTTTTATCTCGCTTTTTTGCTCAGCAAAACTTAGTAAAGGCGAAAAGGCCGAGCTTGCCATAACGCAGATCATAAGAGAGGACGCAAATTTACTCTACGGCTTTTTAGATGCAAATGAGCAAAAGATGTTTGAGATGCTTATCAAGCTAAATGGCATCGGAGCTAGCACAGCGATGGCGGTTTGCTCAAGTCTTAGCTCGCAGGCATTTACAAACGCCATAATAAGCGGTGACGCAGACACCTTTAAAAGCGTGCCAGGCATCGGACCAAAGACAGCTAGACGAATAATAGCCGAGCTAAGTGATGCTAAGCTTATAAGCGACGAGAGCGTGCCAAGCTACCAAAATGAGGCGCTTTTGGCACTTGAAGCGCTTGGCTTTAAGCGTGAGAAGATAGTGAAAATTTTGCCTGATTGTAAGAGTGAAAACACGAGCGATCTTATAAAAGAGGCACTTAAAAAACTAGGATAAGGATAAAAAAGATGAATTTAGGCGTGATATTTGGGGCAAAGAGTTTTGAGCATGAGATAAGCATAGTAAGCGCGATAGTTTTAAAAAACGTCCTAAAACAGGAGCTAAAATTTATATTTTGCGATGCAAATAGGGACTTTTACCTGATCGAGCAAAAAGATATGAGGGCAAATTTCTTTAGCTCTGGCAAATACAAAAACTCAAAGAAGCTATCTTTAGCAAAGGGCGGCTTTTACGCGCACTCGCTTTTTGGCGCAAACAAAGTTGAATGCGATGTCATTATAAATTTGATCCACGGCATGGACGGCGAAGATGGCAAGATAGCGGCACTTTTTGACTTTTACGGAGTCAAATACATAGGCCCAAGGCTTGAAGCAAGCGCGCTTAGCTACAACAAAGAGCTTACTAAATTTCTAGCGCAAAAGGCTGGTGTAAAGGCGCTTGACTATGAGATGCTAACTCGTCAAAGCGAGACAAAATTTCACTATCCTATTATATTAAAGCCAGCAAGGCTAGGCAGCAGCATCGGCGTGAGCGTCGTGCATGATGATAGTGAGCTTGCCTACGCAAAAGACGTGGCGTTTGAATTTGATAAAGATGTTTTGGTAGAGCCATTTATAAAAGGTGTCAAAGAGTACAACCTTGCAGGCTGCAAGATCGATGGAAAGATCAAATTTTCTATCGTCGAAGAGCCAAAAAAGAAAGAATTTCTTGACTACGAGCAAAAATATCTAAGTTTTTCAAATGAAAATAAGGTAAAAGAGGCGGAAATTTCTGAAGAGCTAAAGCAAAAACTTAAATTTAACTTTTCTAAAATTTATGATTGTGGATTTGACGGAGCGATCATTAGATGCGACTTTTTCGTGATAGATGACGAGGTCTATCTAAACGAGATCAATCCAAATCCAGGCAGCCTTGCAAACTATCTGTTTGAGGACTTTGAGAGCACGCTAAACGCCCTTGCAAACTCACTTCCAAAAGAGCGTGAGATAAAGATTGATTATAAATTTATAAACTCTATCACTTCGGTAAAAGGTAGCGGCAAGCTCTAGTTTATTTAGCGATATATAAAGTAGTTTGTGATATTTTACATAAAATTTTACATAAAGAGCGACAATGGTAACTTTTACAAAAGATGAAATTTATACGGCAACCGAGGTAGTTAGAAATTTTAGCTCAGTCCTTTCACGCGTGGGAGCTAGCGAGCTAAAGCGCGCTGTCATCGTTAAAAACAACAAATTTGAAGCAGTCCTTTTAAATATGGAGGAGTACGAGCGCCTTTGTGAGGCTGTAAGCGTGCTTGAGAGCATTTACGCTGCTAAAAAGAGAGAAAACGATGGCGAGTAGGGCAGTAAAATACGGCTCAGACGAGTACGAGATCAGCTACGAAGTAGTAAATCCAAAATGCAAAAAAGTAGTGCTTTTCTTGCACGGCTGGGGCGCAAACAAAGAGATAATGAAAAAGGCTTTTGGACATTATCTAAGCGAGTTTTGCCACGTATATATCGACATGCCAGGCTTTGGTAAAAGCTCCATTTTTAAGCCTTTAAAAACAAGTGACTACGCAAAAATCGTTGCAAATTTCTGTGACGAGCTACAAATAAAACCAGACATCATCGCAGGACATAGCTTTGGCGGCAAGGTTGCAACGCTTCTAAAACCACCATATCTAGTGCTTTTAAGCTCTGCTGGCATAGTCGTCAAAAAGCCATTTATCGTGCGAGCAAAGATAGTGATTTTTAAAATTTTAAAGATATTTGGCTTTGGTAAATTTTATAAACTCTTTGCCACAAAAGATGTGAGCGGCATGAGCAGAGTGATGTATGAAACCCTAAAAAACGTCGTTGATGAGGATTTTACAAAGCATTTTGCCGATTTTGGGGGCAGGGCTTTTATATTTTGGGGAGAAAATGACAAGGCAACGCCTGTAACAAGCGGCGAGAGCATAGATAGACTTATCAAAAATAGCTCATTTTTCCCGCTTAGTGGCGATCACTTTTTCTTTTTGCTCCACGCTAAATTTATAAGCGACGAGATAGAAAAAGGGATAAATTTTGAGCCAAATGAAGCAAAAAATGTCGTATTAGATGACGATGAGAGCGGGATCGAGGAGATAAGATGAGTATATTTTTAAGCATAAGCACGGTTTTATTTATCTTTGCGCTTGCTTTTTATGTGATCACTTGCTTTCAGTGGTTTTCATATAAGCCTGAGCGTGTGCTCTTTCACTTCACAAAGCCCGCTTGGCACGTTTTTTTCTTCATCGTGCCTTTGGTGCTTTTTTACACGACTGGCAAGTGGTTTTTTATCTATTTTTACTTTGCGCTTTTGCCAGCTCTTTATCTTTGGCATAAAAAACTTGATAAAAAGCTAGTCTTTACTGGTAGGATCAAGCACTTTTTTGTGATCCTTGCTTGTGCCATCATCTTAAACTACGCTTTAAATTTCATCATCCACAAGGCATTTTTGGCTCCTATGCCACTTTTTGTCTTGGTTGTGAGCCTATTTTTTAGTGAAATTTTAGAAAAGATCAAATTTCAAGGCTTTAAAAATAAGGCGCTTAAAAAACTGGGCGCAAACAAAGAGCTAAAGATCATTTTGATCACCGCAAGCTACGGCAAGACGAGCATCAAAAATTTCTTATTTGAAATTTTAAAAGATAGCTTTGCCTGCTACAAAACGCCTCGAAGTGTCAATACAATGGCTGGCATCATCAAAGATATCAACGAAAATTTAAGCGAGCAAACGCAAATTTACATCGCAGAAGCAGGCGCTAGGCTAAAGGGCGACATCCTAGAGATCACTAAATTTCTAAATCCACAAATAGTAATCGTAGGCGAGATCGGCGCGCAGCACATAGAGTATTTTAAAACGCTTGATAATATCCGAGCTACTAAGCTTGAAGCACTGCAAAGTGAGCGTTTGCAAAGGGCATTTTTACATAGTTCGACAAAAAAAGAGGCAAGCGAAAATATAGAAATTTACGATGAGAGCCTAAAAGATATAAATGCAAATTTAGATGGAATTTCATTTACGCTTGATGGCAAAAACTACGCCTCGCCGCTTCTTGGCAAATTTAACGCTACAAATTTAGCCGTCTGTATCAAGGTGGCAAGATACCTAAAAATGAGCGATGAGGCGATAAATAGTGCGCTATCTAAGATGAAAAATGTCGAGCACCGCCTAAGCAAGATCGAGGCTGGCGGCAAGCTGATAATAGACGATAGCTTTAATGGAAATTTCTCAGGTATGAGCGCAAGCTACGAGCTAGTAAGCACCTATGCTGGCAGAAAAGTGCTGCTTACACCTGGTATCGTCGAGAGCGATGCGGAGCAAAATGCAAATTTAGCCAAGGTGATAAATGAAATTTTTGACCTTGTCATCATCACAAGCTCACTAAATGCCCAAATTTTGCTAAAACACATCGTAAAACCAAAGATCATCATCCTAAAGGACAAGAACAAAATGCAAGAAATTTTAGCCCAAAACACGCACGCTGGCGATCTTATACTATTTTCAAATGACGCACCGAGTTTTATATGAAAAAGATAGTTTTTTTAGCTCTAATCTTAAGCTTAGCTTCTGGCTTTGACATCGATGACTACGACAGGGGCAACGAGGCTATAAATGCCGGAGACTACGCAACTGCGTATGAAATTTTTTACGATGGCTGCGAGCAAAAAGACGTGCTTTCTTGCGAGGCTTTGGGCGATATGTTTGTAAATGAAGAGATAAACGAGCAGATGGATAATGATCTAAAAAAGCACTCAAATATCGAGCTTGGAGTGAGCTATTTTATGAAAAGCTGCGACCTTGGCTATCAAAATGCCTGCGATGACGTACTAAGCCTAAAGGACGATCTAAATATTACTCTGCCTTCTGGCGTCTATGAAAATGCCAAAGCTAGGTATGATGAGCTTTTTGAAGAGTTTAAAGAGCAAGAAGCGAATAAAACTATCGAAGCCGAAGAGCCAGCTAAAAAGTAAATTTGAGCTTGTGAGATTAAATTTAAACTAATTTTTTCGTGGCATAGAAATTGATCTATTTGCAATAAATTTAATCGATAAATTTACTTAAATGCTAGAGCAAAGCTATTTTGCGTTGCGAACATCTACCACAAATTTGGCTTTGCTCTAACGATTAGTCAAACAAGCATAAAAACGAAAATTTTACTGCTTTCTTCATGATAAATTTCACTCGTCTATCGCCTTTGATATCTTTTCTAAATTTTGCTTTCTTACGCTCTTATCAGTGATAAAAAGATCTATGACCCACCAGATGATTATAATAATTTCAAAAATGTTGATAATCTTAGAATATGTTTTAGCCAAATCCATTAAATATAGCATTTCTTCAGGGGTTATCCATTCGTTCACAGAAATTATTACCTTAGAAAATAAGAAAATAAAAACTATATATAAAATAAAAACTATATATAAAATAAAAAGAGCAAGCTTTGCTAGACCAAGGGCAGTTTGTCCTATCATAAAGCGATTTACGCCAAATACTCCAAAGACGAAGCTACCCACCCAAAAGACAATCGCAGGTGATTTTAAGTTAAGCTGTGGGATTTTTGAAACCAGATCATTTATTTTTATTTCATCAAAAGAGTTGAGCTTGTCTTCTAATGTTTTTAGCTGAGCATGATTTTTTGGCAGCTTATCTTGCAGCATTGCTATAACAGAACTTGCGTTCATTTTCTCTCTTTTTTGTAAATTTTACTCGCCAGCTAAGTCTTCAGCCACTTTTGCAGCAAGTTTTAGCTTATCACTATCAAAGTGCGTGTAAATTCGTGAGGTATTTAGGCTTGCATGCCCAAGAGCTTCTTGCACGAGCACAAGGTCTTTTTGCTTTTTATAAAGCATCGTAGCAAAGGTGTGGCGCAGCATGTGAGCGCCATTTTTCTCTTTTCTGATACCTGCTTTAAATAAAATTTGCTCCACTATGCGGCTAACATAAGCCTGCGTGAGCCTCGTGCCTTTTTTGTTTATAAAAA
The DNA here is from genome assembly GCA_963516555.1 of Campylobacter concisus. Taxonomy (GTDB): domain Bacteria; phylum Campylobacterota; class Campylobacteria; order Campylobacterales; family Campylobacteraceae; genus Campylobacter_A; species Campylobacter_A concisus_BA. Next base: position 22,721 of record CAUQCU010000013.1, read on the forward strand.
GATAGCCCTCTTTGTTGATGTAGTTTATGGCAATTGCGTTTAGATGAGCTTCGATTAGGTGGCGCTTTATCATTACGATGCGGTATTTGTTGCCTTTGCCACGAATTCTAATGATAAAAAGATCGCCGTCTTCGGTGATATCTTTTCTCTTTAAATTTAGTGCCTCGCTCACACGAATGCCAGTAAAGATGATGGTTTTTATGATGAGCTTGTTGCGGTTTGAGTTTTGCTTAAAATCGCTCTGCTCTATCGCCTCAAGAAATTTCTTGACCTCCTCTTCGCCCATAAACTCAGGCAGCTTTTGCCCTT
>CAUQCU010000014.1:0-22692 GCA_963516555.1 Campylobacter concisus
AAATTTAAGGTAAAAAATGTTTATAGATAGCGTGAAATTAACCCTAAGCTCAGGCCATGGCGGAGCCGGTGCAGTAAGCTTTCGCCGCGAAAAGCACGTCATTTTAGGTGGTCCAGACGGCGGTGACGGCGGTGACGGCGGAGATGTATATTTTGTCTGCGACAACAACACCCACACACTGGCAAACTACAAGGGCAAAAAGGCTATGAGAGCAAGCGACGGCGAGGCTGGCATGGGCAAAAGAATGACTGGCAAAAAGGGCGAGAGCCTAGAGCTCATCGTGCCACCAGGAACGGCGGTCTATGACGCACAGACAAACGAGCTACTTTGCGACATGGTGAGTGAGGGGCAAAGGACGATATTTTTAAAAGGCGGTAAGGGCGGACTTGGAAATTTTCACTTTAAAAACTCTATCAACCAAGCTCCAGAATACGCTCAAAAGGGCATGCCAGAAGAGAGCATAGAGGTTAGGCTCGAGCTAAAGCTGATAGCTGACGTGGGACTTGTTGGCTTTCCAAATGTCGGCAAATCAACCCTCATCTCAGCCGTCTCAAACGCCAAACCACAGATAGCAAACTACGAATTTACCACGCTTACGCCAAAGCTCGGACTTGTTGAGGTCGATGAGTTTAGCGGCTTTGTCATGGCTGACATCCCTGGCATCATCGAGGGAGCGAGTGATGGACGCGGCCTTGGCGTGCAGTTTCTAAAGCACATCGAGAGAAATAAAATTTTGCTTTTTATGATAGATAGCGCAAACTACAGAAGCATGAGCGAGCAGTTTAGCGTGCTAAAAGAGGAGGTCGCTAAATTTTCAAGTGTGCTTGCTAGCAGGGACTATGCGATCGCTATCACCAGAGTCGATGCGGCGGAAAATTTAGATGAAAATATAAAAGAATTTATGAAAAGTATAAATTTAGAGCCAAAACAAGTTGGTAAATTTGTCTATAAGCAAGACCTATACAGCTTTGACACAAAAAAACCATACTTTGTTTTGCCAATCTCTTCAGCGACAAACGAGAACATCGACGAGCTTAAATTTGCACTGCTTGAGCTACTAAAAAAAGAGCTTTAAACTTAGAAATTTAAGAGTATAAAATGAAGAAAATTTTTTGCATTATGTTATTTTGCCTTGGTGCATATAGCTGTGATCCAGCGGATCCAATATATATGTTTTTGGATTATAATGACATAGATCGTGACGGCACGCTAAATTTAGATGAGTGGAGAGCATGTAAGGCACCATCTGAACTAAAAATAGCGCCAGATCTATGCACTAGTGATGAATTTAAAAGGCTGGATCTTGATCGTAGTGGCAAAGTTAGCGTTAATGAGCTAAGAAATTTAGTATTGCAAAAGATTAGTTGGCAGAAAGATCCATGCGCCTCTTGGCCGCCAAGCAGCAAAAACGCAGATCAAAATAAAAGTCGTTGAAATTTAAAGGAAAGTGATGAATGTAGTTTTTATGGGGACGCCTGATTATGCCGTTAGGATACTTAGGCACCTAAAAGAGGCTGGCTTTAATATAAAAGCGGTCTTTACTCAGCCTGATAAGCCAGTTGGCAGAAAGCAAATTTTAACCCCAAGCGAGGTGAAAATTTACTCACAAAATGAGCTAGTAGGCGTGCCAGTCTTTACGCCAAATACACTAAAAGATGAGGTAGTGGTTGCCGAGCTAAAGGCATTTGAGCCTAAATTTATCGTGGTGGCAGCTTATGGCAAAATTTTGCCTAGGAGCGTGCTTGACGTGGCGACTTGTATAAATTTACACGCTTCGATCTTGCCAAAATATAGAGGCGCAAGCCCCATTCAAAGCGCGATCCTAGCAGGCGAGAAGCAAACTGGCGTCACAGCTATGCTAATGGACGCTGGACTTGACACCGGCGATATGCTGGACTTCATCTATACGTCTTGCGAGAGCAAGATGTCAAGCGAGCTTTTTAGTGAGCTAGGTGAGCTTGGCGGCGAGCTAATCGTAAAAGTGCTTAAGAATTTTGAAAATTTAAAGCCACAAAAGCAAGACGACGCGCAGGCCTCGCACTGCAAAAAGATAAGTAAAAGCGACGGACTTTTTAGCTTTGACGAAGAGGCGGGGCAAATTTATAATAAATTTCGCGCGCTCACACCTTGGCCAGGGCTTTATCTAGCAAGCGGACTAAAAATTTTATCGCTTGAGCTAAGCGAAAAAAGTGGCAAAAGCGGAGAAATTTTAAGCGTAGAAAAGGACCACGTCGTGGTTGCTTGCAAGGGCGGGGCGGTCAAAATTTACGAGCTTCAAGAGCCAAGCAAAAAGCCAACAAACGCAAAAGCATATATAAATGGTAAGCGCCTTGGTGTTGGCGACAAGATAGAGTAATAATCAAATTTAATAGGAGAAAATATGAAAAATGCGCTAAGTATAGCAGGTGTTGATCCAAGCGGTGGAGCTGGAGTTTTGGCTGATATAAAGGTATTTATAGCACACGGCGTATATGCGATGGGAGCGATTACGGCGGTCACTGCTCAAAATACAAAGGGCATATTTGGCATGCAACTAGTTGAGACTAAGCTCATTGAGGATCAGATAAGAGCGATATTTGATGATATAAGAGTTGATGTGATAAAAATAGGCGTTGTCCCAAGCGTTGAGATCATCAAAAGCGTCGCAAAAACGCTAAGAGAGATCAAAAATTTACCGCCAGTCGTGCTTGACCCAGTTATGAGCTGTAAAAATGGCGACATCTGGCTAGAAGGTGCGGCAAAAGATGCGATCGTAGAGGAGCTTTTCCCGCTTGCTAGCGTGATCACGCCAAATATCTTTGAAGCGCGCGAAATTTTAAAGCGTGAGCTAAAGGGTGAGAGCGAGCTAAAAAAGGCTTGCAAGGAGCTTTTGAAATTTGGCACAAAAAGCGTCTATCTAAAGTGTGGCGAGATAGAAGGCAAGTCGCTTGATATATTTTATGATGGCAAAGAGTATGAAATTTTTAGCGATGAGCGCATAAAGACGACTGCTACTCACGGCTCAGGCTGCTCGCTATCAAGTGCGATCGCTTCAAATTTAGCAAATGGACATAGTCTAAAAGAGAGCGTGAAAAACGCGCATGATTATATCTTTAACGCTATTAAAAACGCTGTGATCATAGGCGGCGGACAAAATCCGGTAAATCACTTCTATAAATTTAAGGTGTGATTTGAAAGTAGAGTTTTTTCAAAGTCTGCCTTCGACGCAGGAATTTTTGATAGAAGCCCTAAAAAACGGCGAGATAAAGCCACCGCACATGATCGTAGCGCACAATCAAACAAAAGGGATTGGCAGCCGCGGCAACAGCTGGGAGGGTCTTGGCGGAAATTTATTTATGTCATTTTGCATAGGCGAAGATGAGCTGCCAAGCGACATACCTCCGCCCTCGATCTCGATATATTTTTCTATGCTGATGCGTGAGGTCTTGAGCGAACTTGGCTCAAAGTGCTGGCTAAAATGGCCAAATGATTTTTACGTGGACGAGCGTAAAATAGGCGGCACTTTGACAAATAAAGTGGATGAAATTTACATTTGCGGCATGGGGATAAATTTAGCTAGCGCACCTGAAAACGCGGGCATTTTAGACATAAAAGCTAGCGTAGATGAGCTAGTTTGGGGCTTTGTTAGCATGCTTGATAAAAAGATTTTATGGAAGCCAATTTTTAGCAAATTTAGGATAGACTTTTGCAAGTCAAAAAGTTTTATTACGCATATTGCAAATAGAGCTGTTTCGCTTCAGGATGCTGAAATTTGCGAGGATGGAGCGATATTATTAAACGGGGAAAAGGTATATTCTTTAAGATGAGCGAGATAATAACAATAGCTAACCAAAAAGGCGGCGTTGGCAAGACCACAACAGCCGTAAATTTAGCCGCATCACTGGCGGTTGCTGAGAAAAAAGTATTATTAATAGACATCGATCCACAGGCAAACGCGACGACAGGACTTGGTTTTAGCAGAAGCGATTATGAGTTTAACATCTATCACGTCTTAACAGATAGAAAAAAGCTCTCACAAATCGTACTAAAAACTGAGATCCCAACACTTTTTCTAGCTCCGTCAAACATCGGACTTGTCGGTATCGAGCAAGAATTTAACGACCAGAGCAAGGACTATAAACTAATCCTTAAAAACAAAATTTCAGAAGTCATAAACGACTATGATTTTATCATCATCGATAGTCCTCCAGCACTTGGAAGCATCACGATAAATGCTCTTAGTGCAAGTGATAGTGTGATCATCCCTATCCAGTGCGAATTTTACGCACTTGAGGGCTTGGCGCAGATCCTAAACACAGTCAAGATCATCAAAAAAACGATAAATCCAAAGCTAAATATAAAGGGCTTTTTACCGACTATGTTTAGCTCGCAAAACAATCTCTCAAAAGAGACTATTGCAAATTTAAAGCAGCATTTTGAAAATAAGCTCTTTAAGAGCAAGGACGGCAAAGAGGAATTTGTAGTCGTCCCAAGAAATGTAAAACTTGCTGAAAGCCCAAGTTTTGGCAAGCCAGTGATACTTTATGATATAAAATCACCAGGCTCGATCGCATATCAAAATTTGGCATATTGTATTTTAAACTAAAAAATAAGGAAAAAAATGGCGAAAAAAGGTGGATTAGGGCGCGGACTTAGCGCGATACTTGAAGATGTAGAGCAGGCCTACAGCAAAGAGATCGCAAATTTAAACGACTCTGAGATAGTCGAAGAGATAAATATAGATGAAATTTTGCCAAACCCTTACCAGCCAAGGACGCATTTTGACGAAGAGGCTTTAAAAGAGCTAAGTGCCAGCATCAAAAGGCACGGACTAATACAACCAATAATCGTCATCAAAAAAGATGACGGCTACATGCTAATAGCTGGTGAGCGTAGATACCGCGCCACAAAGATGCTCGGAGCAAGCAAGATAAAGGCGATCATCGCTGATATCAAGTCTCAAAATTTAAGAGAGCTTGCGCTTATCGAAAACATACAACGTGAAAATTTAAATCCAATCGAACTTGCAAAGTCATATAAAGAGCTTATAAACGAGTATAAGATCACACAAGATGGCCTAGCAAACATCATCCACAAGAGCAGAACTCAGATAACAAATACGATGAGACTTTTGCTACTTAGCGACTATACGCAAAGACTTTTGCAAGAAGATAAGCTCACGCAAGGCCACGCTAAAGTCATCGTAGGACTTAGTAGCGAAGAAGAAAAAATGGTTGTTGATACGATCATCGGACAGAAACTAAGTGTTAGAGATACAGAAATCTTAGTAAAAAAGATAAAAAATAAAGAAGAAGTAAAAGAGCCAAAACCTCAAATTTCAGAAGAAATGAGCAAAAAATTATCAAATTTACAAGAAATTTTTAAAATTTTAAAGATAAAGACGAAGGTAAAATCTAAAAATTTAATATTAGAATTTAGCGACATTTCGCAGGTAGAAGAATTTATCGCTAAGCTAAAATAGAATTACAAATTTATTTTTATTTTTAGTAATTTATTGTAAAATCAGACTTTGATTTGAATATTAAATAAAACTTAATAACAAAATAAGGAGAGTGGATGTTAGAAATAGATGTGCCATTGATGCTTTTAACGGCTATCGTTCTCTTTGTCTTGATCGCCATTTTAAATCCTTTGCTATACAAGCCAATGCTTAAATTTATAGATGACAGAAATGCCTCTATAAAAAATGACGAAGAGAGCACTAGCAAAAATGCAAGCGACTTAAGCGTTCATGAAAAAGAGATCGAAGAGATCATACAAAATGCAAGATCTGAGGCTAACAAAATAAGACAAGAAGCCTTAAATTTGGCAAAAGAAGAGTCTTTAAAAGAGATAAATGCGGTAAAAAGTAGTTTAGAGGCTGATTATAACGAATTCCTAAACGCTTTAAGCTCTCAAAAAGATAGCCTAAAGGCAGATCTATCAGCTAAACTACCTGAGCTTAGAGCAGCTTTAAACGCTAAGCTCTCTAAAATTTAAAGGAAATTTATGAAGATAAAAATTTTATTTTTTCTAGCACTTCCATTTCTAGCATACGCTAGCGAGCATGGTGGAACAAACTACGACATAGTCGAGAGAACGCTAAACTTCTTACTTTTCTTTGCTATTTTGGTCTATTTTGCTGCTAAGCCACTAAAAGCTCTTTATCAAAGCAGGATCGATAGGATCGCAAATAAGCTTGAGAGCATCCAAGAGAAGCTTCGCGAATCTAAAGCTAAAAAAGATGACGTTCTAAAGCGTGTAGAAGAGGCTAAGCAAAATGCAAATGCTCTAATCGAAACTGCAAAAAAAGAGGCTGTAAATTTAGCTGCTAAAGTTAAAAAAGAGGCTCAAAATGATATCGCAAATATCGAAAAAGGCTATAAAGAGCAAAAAGAATTTGAAGAGCGTAAGATGACAAAAGGCGTTGTAAATGAAATTTTGAGCGACATTTTCTCAAGTGATAGCCTAAAAGTCGATCAAAAAGAGCTTGTAAATATCATACTTAAAAAGGTTAGCTAATGAATGAAGTAGTAGCCAAAAAATATGTTAAAGCGATCCTGAGCGATGCAAAGCCTGGTGAGCTAAATGCCTTTATCGAAAATTTAGTTGAGCTAGCTGCCGCTTTTGGAAGCGAAAAATTTAAGAGCATTATAAGCTTGCCAACTCTAAAAGCTGCAAAAAAGGTAGAATTTATACTTTCTCTAGTAAAAAATTCAGACGCCAAATTTGCAAATTTTATAAAGCTTCTTGGTGCAAACAAAAGACTAGAGCTTATCCCAGCGATATTAAACGAGATGAAGATAGAGCAATCTTTGCTTGAAAATACATATCGCGGTGAAGTTGTTGGAAATTTTGATCTAAGCGCTGAGCAGCTAAAAGCTTTGGAAGAGAATTTCTCTAAGAAATTTGACTCTAAGATCAAGCTTGATGGCTCAAAGAGTGATTACAACGGCGTAAAAGTTGAGTTAGACGATTTAGGTGTCGAGGTAAATTTCTCTATCGACAGACTAAAAAGTCAAATGAGTGAATATATATTAAAAGCAATTTAAAAAGGAGTGAAAGCGTGAGTGCAAAAATTAAAGCTGACGAAATTAGCACGATAATCAAAGAGCGTATTGAAAATTTTGATTTAAGTGTTGATGTAGAAGAGACCGGTAAAGTCATCTCAGTCGCTGATGGCGTTGCTAACGTTTATGGTTTGAAAAACGTTATGGCTGGCGAGATGGTTGAGTTTGAAAGCGGCGAAAAGGGTATGGCTCTTAACCTTGAAGAGAGCAGTGTTGGTATAGTTATCCTTGGAAAAACTAGCGGTATCACAGAAGGCAGCTCTGTAAAAAGACTTAAAAAACTTCTACGCGTTCCAGTTGGTGATGCATTGATCGGTCGTGTTGTAAATTCACTCGGTGAGCCAATCGACGCAAAAGGACCAATCGAAGCTACTGAATCTCGCTTCGTCGAAGAAAAAGCAAAAGGTATCATGGCAAGAAAAAGCGTTCATGAGCCACTTCAAACAGGTATCAAAGCTATCGACGCACTTGTGCCAATCGGCAGAGGCCAAAGAGAGCTAATCATTGGCGACCGCCAAACTGGTAAAACAACAGTTGCTATCGATACTATCATCAACCAAAAAGGTCAAGATGTCATTTGCATCTACGTAGCTATCGGCCAAAAACAATCAACCGTTGCTCAAGTCGTTAAAAAACTTGAAGAGTATGGCGCTATGGACTACACGATAGTTGTAAATGCTGGTGCTAGTGACGCAGCTGCGCTTCAATACCTTGCTCCATATGCTGGTGTAACAATGGGTGAATACTTTAGAGATAACTCTCGCCACGCGCTAATCATCTATGATGACTTGTCAAAACACGCGGTTGCTTATCGTGAGATGTCTTTGATCCTAAGAAGACCACCAGGCCGTGAAGCTTATCCAGGCGACGTTTTCTACCTTCACTCAAGACTTCTAGAAAGAGCAAGTAAGCTAAATGACGCACTAGGTGCTGGATCTTTAACAGCTCTACCTATTATCGAGACTCAAGCGGGCGACGTTTCAGCTTATATTCCAACAAACGTTATTTCTATTACAGATGGTCAAATTTTCCTTGAGAGCGACCTATTTAACTCAGGTATCCGCCCAGCGATCAACGTTGGCCTTTCTGTTTCTCGTGTCGGTGGTGCAGCTCAGATCAAAGCTATCAAACAAGTTTCTGGTACGCTAAGATTAGACCTTGCTCAGTACCGCGAACTACAAGCATTTGCTCAGTTTGCAAGTGATCTTGACGAGAGCTCAAGAAAACAACTAGAGCGCGGTCAAAAGATGGTTGAAGTACTAAAACAACCTCCATATTCTCCGCTTCCAGTTGAGAATCAAGTAGTTATTATATTTGCTGGTGCTAAGGGCTATTTAGATGACGTTGCAACTACAAATGTAACAAAATTTGAAGCTGAGCTATATCCATATATCGAGGCAAAATACCCTGAAATTTTTGAGCAGATCAGAACTAAAAAGGTTCTTGATAAAGAAGTAGAAGAAATTTTACATAAAGCGTTGAAAGATTTTAAAGCGACTTTTGCCGCTAACTAGGGCTAAGATATGTCAAATTTAAAAGATATAAAACGAAAGATCAAGAGCGTCCAGAATACTCAAAAGACAACACGTGCGATGAAGCTTGTCTCTACAGCAAAGCTTCGCAAAGCTGAAGAGGCTGCACGCTACTCTAGAGTTTATGCACTTAAGATCAATGAGGTTTTATCAGAGATAGCTTATAAGATCAATCAATACGCTTCAGTTATGGCTGAGAGTAAATTCTTTAATACAACAAAGAGTGTAGAAAAGGTTGATATTATATTTGTGACGGCTGATAAAGGGCTTTGCGGTGGCTTTAACGTCCAGACTATAAAGACAGTTAGGCGCATGATCGATGAGCTAAAAGCCAAAAAGATCAAAGTTAGACTAAGAGCTGTTGGTAAAAAAGGTATAGAATTTTTCAATTTCCAAGGCGTTGAACTACTTGAGACTTATGTCGGAGCTAGCTCTTCTCCTACTTATGAAAAAGCTCAAAAGATCATAAAAGATGCCATTGATGACTTTACAAACGGCATAACAGATAAAGTAGTGCTAATACACAATGGCTATAAAAATATGATTTCTCAAGAGATCAGAGTAAATGATATTGTGCCTATTGAGCCGTCTAAGATAGTTGCGGTTGAGACAAATTCTTTGATGGAATTTGAACCAGAAGACAACTATACTAAGATTATGGATGAATTGCTCAATAAATATTTTGAGTATAGTATGTATTATGCTTTGGTTGATTCTTTGGCGGCTGAGCACAGCGCTAGAATGCAAGCTATGGATAATGCAACAAACAATGCTAAACAACGCGTAAAACAGTTAAATCTTGCTTACAATAAAGCAAGACAAGAGTCTATTACCACTGAGCTTATCGAGATTATCAGTGGTGTTGAATCAATGAAATAAAAGGAGTATGAATGAAGGGTGTTATTAGTCAAGTTATGGGCCCTGTGGTCGATGTTGACTTTAATGACTACTTGCCGAAGATCAATGAAGCTATCGAAGTTTTCTTTGAGGTTGAGGGCAAGAAACATAAACTAATATTAGAAGTTGCTGCTCACCTAGGTGATAATAGAGTTAGAACTATTGCTATGGATATGAGTGAGGGTTTGACTCGTGGCTTAGAGGCTAAAGCGCTTGGTGCACCTATAAGTGTGCCAGTTGGCGAAAAAGTTTTGGGTAGAATTTTTAACGTAGTTGGCGATTTGATCGACGAGGGCGAGGGTATAAATTTTGATAAGCACTGGTCTATCCACCGCGATCCTCCTCCATTTGAAGAGCAAAGTACAAAGAGTGAAATTTTCGAAACTGGTATCAAGGTAGTTGATCTTCTAGCTCCTTATGCCAAGGGTGGTAAAGTTGGTCTATTTGGTGGTGCTGGTGTTGGTAAAACAGTTATTATTATGGAGCTTATCCACAACGTTGCGTTTAAACATAGCGGTTACTCTGTATTTGCAGGCGTTGGCGAGAGAACTCGTGAAGGAAACGACCTTTATCACGAAATGAAAGAAAGTAACGTTTTGGATAAAGTTGCCTTGTGCTATGGCCAAATGAACGAGCCACCAGGAGCAAGAAACCGTATCGCGCTAACTGGTCTTACAATGGCTGAGTACTTCCGTGATGAGATGGGACTTGACGTTTTGATGTTTATTGATAACATCTTCCGTTTTTCTCAATCAGGTGCAGAGATGTCAGCTCTACTTGGGCGTATCCCGTCAGCTGTTGGTTATCAGCCAACTCTTGCAAGTGAGATGGGTAAATTCCAAGAGAGAATTACATCAACTAAAAAAGGTTCGATCACCTCTGTTCAAGCTGTTTATGTTCCAGCTGATGACCTTACAGATCCAGCTCCTGCAACTGTTTTTGCTCACCTTGACGCTACGACAGTTCTTAACAGATCGATCGCAGAAAAAGGTATCTATCCAGCTGTTGATCCACTTGATTCAACATCAAGAATGCTCGATCCTCAAATTTTAGGAGCAGATCACTATAAGGTAGCTCGTGGCGTTCAAGCTGTGCTTCAAAAATATAAAGACCTTCAAGATATCATCGCTATCCTTGGTATGGACGAGCTTAGCGAAGAAGATAAGCTAACAGTCGATAGAGCAAGAAAGATAGAAAGATTCTTGTCTCAGCCATTCTTCGTTGCTGAAGTATTTACTGGCAGCCCTGGTAAATATGTAAGTCTTGACGAAAATATCGCTGGCTTTAAGGGAATTTTAGAAGGTAAATATGATCATCTACCAGAAGCAGCATTTTATATGGTTGGAAATATAGATGAGGCTTTAGCTAAAGCTGAGAAACTTAAGGCTTAAATTTAAAAAGGAAGCGTAATGGATAAATTACATTTAGAGATCGTAACTCCTCAAGGTCAGATATTTAATGATGACGTGAGTAGTGTAGTGCTTCCAGGTAGTGAGGGTGAGTTTGGTGTTTTGCCAAACCACGCCTCATTAATATCTCTTTTAAAAGCAGGTATTATAGATATAGAAGATAAGCATAAAAAGCATGATGTAGTTGCTATTAACTGGGGCTATGCAAAGATCGATGAGGGCAAAGTAGTTATACTAGCTGACGGTGCGGTCTATGTCTCTGGCAATAGTGAAAGCGAGCTTGCAAATTCATTAGAAGCTGCTAGAAATTTGATAGAGAGTATGAGCAGTGATACAAATGCTTTTGCAGCAACTATATCAAAAATGGAAAATGTAGTGAGAGCAAGATAAGTGGGCGGAATAGATATATTTTTAAATTACATTCAAAGAAGTAGTTTTATTACAATTATAGTTTTAACTTGGTTGTCAATATATTTTATAGTTAGTTTTACAATTCTTTTTTCAAGAATGGCTGGCATAGGAGCTTGGCAAAAACGCGAGCAAAATGCGCTTGAAGCACTACTTATGGGCGCTAAGAATATACCAAATGACTCGTCTTTAAAGAAATGTGCAAGTGGTAGAATTTCAAAAGAAAAGCTAAATGTCTGCATAAGCATTGCCGAAAAGAATGCTACAAGTGGGCTTACATGGCTTAGTGTAATAGCTTCTACTTCTCCATTTATCGGTCTTTTTGGAACAGTAGTATCTATCTTGGAGACATTTTCACAGCTAGGAAATGGTGCAGGCTCATCTCTTGGAGTGATAGCCCCAGCTATCTCTGAAGCACTTGTTGCAACAGGTTGTGGAATTTTTGTTGCCATCCCAGCGTATACATTTAACTTGCTTATAAAAAGAAAAGCTTATGAACTAATGAGCGTTATCGAGCGTCAAGCTGACGTTATGATAGCACTTAAAAAAGATGATGAGACGTTATAGATGGCTCTTAAATTTGACGACGAAACACCAGAGCTAAACATAACGCCTCTTGTTGATATCATGCTTGTTTTGTTGGCTATTTTAATGGTTACAATGCCAACTATAACATATCAAGAAGATATAACATTGCCAGATGGCTCAAAGGCAAAGACATCTACATCCAAACAAAAAGATCTTATAGTCTCTATAAATGCACAAGGACAAGTTAGGATAGATCAAAGTATAATGAGCCTCGCTGAACTCCCAGATAACATTGCGCTAATGAGTGCAAAATATGACAAAACCTCGCCTATATACATAAAGGCTGATAAAAATTTAAAATACGATGATGTTATGTTTGTATTAAAGACTTTAAAAGGTGCTGGTTTTAATAAAGTAGCTTTAGAGACAAACGGTTAAGATGCCAAATAAAGTTAAATTTCCAACGCTTAGTTCGTTTTTTGTAGCGTTTTGTATTTACATTATCATTGTGCTTGCTTTGTTTATAAAGCTTACTTTTTTTAGCGAACCTCCTAAAAAATATACTGATGACAAAGATGCTATTATGGATGTAGTTATGGTTGATAGAGAAGTTGATCAAACCATAAAAGCGCCAAAACAAGCAAAAGAAGTTGTAAAAGAGACCAAACCAGAACCAAAAAAAGAGTCAGAAGAAGATAAACAAGAGACCACAAATAAGCCTGTTGTGCCAGATGAGCCATTGCCAACCCCAAGCTTGCCAACTCCTCCAAAAGAAGAGCCAAAGCCTGAGCCTAAGAAACCAGAACCAAAGCCTGAAATCCCAAAACCTAGTGAAGAGCCTAAAGAGGATGTCAAGCCAGAGCCTAAACCTACGCCAAAGCCAGTTGAAAAGCCAAAACCAAAAGAGCCAAATATAAAAGATCTCTTTAGCGACATAGACTCGACTAAGCTTAAAAAAGATGATGGCATAAAAAAGGCTGAAAATAAAGTACAAAGTCGCAAAAAAAGCGAGGCTTCTAGCTCAAAAGCTGCAAAAGAGGCTAGCGACATCATTAAAAGCCTAAAGATAGATCAAAACCCAACAGCTCCAAAGTCACAAATGACCGGCACTTATGATCCATTGATGGGAGCCATAACAAAGCAAATTCAAAGAAGATGGCAAAGCTATAAAGCTGACTCTGCAAACCTTGCCAAAGTAAAAGTCATGATAGATCAAAGTGGAAATTTTAGCTATGAAATTTTAGAGCTATCATATAATGAAGAGTTTAATGCAAAGGTAAAAGAGTGCCTGGAAAAGCTTACTGCAGAGAAATTTCCATTTAATCCAGACAAAAGTACTACTTTTAATTTAAATTTAGAAGATAAAATAAACTAAAATTTATAAATTTACGGAGTAGAGATGAAGAAAATTTTTCTTTTTTTGTGCGTTGCTCTAGGGCTTTATGCTGCTGATGCGACGATATCTGTTATAAACCAAGGTGTTGCTTTGCCAAAGATAGCTTTGCAAGATGCAACTACAGCTGTTAGTGATGCAGGCTTTAGAGATAAATTCTTTAAGATCATGCTAGGCGACTTGAAAGTTAGTTCTGACTTTGAGGTTATCGAAGATCATGTGCCTTCAACCTACGAAGGAACAGCAGCTACAAATACAATGAGCGACAAAGGTGTTGAGCTTATCTTTAGATATGCTCTTGAGGGTTCTATGGGCTCACCTCTTACTTTAAGAGTAAAACTCATCGATGCAAAGACTGCAACTACAAGGTATGAGAGAGTATATAACATGCCTGATGGTGCGAAGTATCCGTTTTTAGCACATAAAAGTATAGTTGAGCTAACAAATGAGCTAAATTTACCACCAGTTGGCTGGATGGAGAAATTTATCATCCTAGCAAAATATACTTCAGCTCGCCAAAGCTCTATTATAGTGGCTGATTACACACTTACATATCAAAAGACAATCGTAAGCGGTGGTCTAAATATCTTCCCTAAATGGGCAGGCGCTGATCAAAGTAAATTTTACTATACATCTTATGTGAATAACAAACCAACTTTGTTTAGATATGACCTAAATTCAGGCACAAAAACGAAGATAATCGACAGCGTTGGTATGCTTATAGCTTCAGACGTTAGCAAAGATGGAAGCAAAATTTTATTAACTATGGCGCCAAAAGATCAGCCAGATATTTTTATCTACAACACAGGTAGTAAGAATTTAACTCAGATAACAAACTATCCAGGCATTGATGTAAATGGAAATTTTGTAGATAATGACAGCAGAATAGTTTTTGTCTCAGATAGACTTGGATATCCAAACATCTTCGCAACACCTGCAACTTCAGGCGGAAGTGTTGAGCAAATGGTATTTCATGGTAAAAACAACAACTCAGTAAGCACTTTTGAAAACTATGTAGTTTATTCAAGTAGAGAGGCTAGTGGTGGTTTTAACATCTATCTGATCTCAACTCAAACAGATTTTATCCGCCAGCTTACAGCAAATGGTAAAAATAACTATCCAAGATTTTCAAGTGATGGTCAAAGTGTTGTTTTTATCAAAGAACTTGGCGGTCAAAGCTCGCTTGGCGTTGTTAGATTAAATGAGAACAGAAGTTTCCAATTTCCACTAAAAGTAGGTAAAATTCAATCTATTGATTGGTAATATTCTGATAATATTTAAAAAAAATATGTTATAATTCGACCAAATTTTTCAAAAAGGATAAGGAATGAAAAAAGTAGTTCTAGCAAGTGTTGCAGTTGCAACTTTATTGTTGAGCGGTTGTAGCTCTAAAAACCCTGAAGTTGATATGAATTCAAATTCAAATCAATCTGCAGATAACTCAGGTAGCATGAGTGATGCTGATAGGTTAGCAGCTCTTATCGCTAACATCGAGAGCCAAGTTAAAAGTGTATACTTTGACTTTGATAAATTTAACATCAAAGCTGATCAACAAGGTGTTGTTAGCTCAAATGCATCAGTATTCAACCAAGCTGACGCTCAAGCTCTTTCTATAAAAGTAGAAGGTAACTGCGACGAGTGGGGCACAGATGAGTATAACTATGCTCTTGGTCTAAAACGTGCTAAAAGTGCTAAAGACGCTCTTGTAAGAAATGGCGTTAGCGCTGATAGAATCGCTGTAGTAAGCTTTGGCGAAAGCAACCCAGTTTGTACAGACAAAACAAAAGCTTGCGACGCTCAAAACAGACGTGCAGATTTCAAAGTACTTCCTTAATCTGTAAGTAATAATGAATAAAAAAATAATCATTGCGGCTCTTCTTGGAGCCGCTTTCTCTATAGGTTCAGCTCAAGAAGTTTCAGCATTTGACGCAGGTAATATGGATAGCGCAAATCCATATGGACTAACAGATGATGAAAAGGCAACTCTAAGCAACAAAAGAAGCGTTCAAAATATTGAAGAAAACATGGATAATGTTTCAGAACAACTTCAAGGTTTGCAAAGCTTGATCGAGAGCATGAGTGCTAGGATGAACAAGCTTGAGCAAAGAATGAACGATATCGAAACCAAAGTCAATGGTGGTATAAGCGATTCTGGTGTAAGTTTGACATCATTAAAAGCTTATGTTGATGAGACTAGGGATATACAAGATAAAAACTATAAAAATATTACTGCTGCCTTAAATAAATTAGGTGCGATAATGGATAAAAATGCTGCTCAACCAAAGCAAAATGCAAATCCAAAACAACAAAATAAGCCAACTTCAAATTTTAGTGGCAAAAGCGACAAAGATATTTTAGCTGATGGCATTAAGCTTTTAAATTCTGGCAATAGCACAGAAGCAGCTGAATATTTTGAATACTTAAATAAAAAAGGCTATAAAACTGGTGCTTCAAATTATTATCTAGGTGAAGTTGCATATAGTCAAAAATCATACAGCACAGCCATACAATACTATAAAAAAAGTATACAAAGTGAAGATAAGGCTGACTACACTCCAAAACTTTTGTATCACACAGCTATAAGCTTTGATAAGATAGGTGATACTCAAAGCGCAAATAGATTTTATAAGGCTTTAAAAGTAGGCTATCCAGATAGCAAAGAAGCCAAAGCCGCTCCTAACAGAAACTAAAATTTACTCTTTTTTAGATATAATCTCGCATTAATCAAAACTAAATTCCAAGGAGATTATTGTGAGTAAAGATCAAGTTATAACTATGTTTTATGAGCTAAAAGATGCCAATAGTGGTGAAATTTTAGAGTCAAATATGCAAGAAGGTGGTCAAATTTCTTTTATTACAGGACATGGCCACATTATAGAAAAGCTTGAAGAAGAAGTTAGCAAACTAAAATCAGGCGACAAAGCTACTATAAACATTAAAGCAGCTGAGGGTTGTGGCGAATACAATAAAGACGCCATCCAATCACTTCCAAAAGAGCAATTTGCTGGTATAGATCTACATGAAGGCATGGAGCTTTTTGGTCAAAATGAAGATGGCTCAAGTGTTCGTGTCATCGTTAAAGAGATCAAAGATGACGAAGTGACAGTTGATTTTAACCACCCATACGCTGGCAAAGACTTGCTATTTAATGTTGAAATTTTAGAAGTTAGAGACGCGACTGAAGATGAAAAAGCAACTGGCATGGTAGCAGGCGCTCACACTTGCGGTTGTGGCGGACATGATCATGATCACGAGCATGAGTGCTGCGGCGGTCACGGACATGGTGAAGGCGGTTGCGGTTGTGGCGGTCACGGACATCACCACCACTAAGAAGCCAAAATGAAAAAATTTGCTTTTATTTTTGCGGGTCAAGGCTCGCAAAGTGTTGGCATGGGGAAAGACTTTTATGAAAATTTCTCTTCGGCAAAACTTCTTTTAAATGACGCTTGCAACGACACAGGCATTGACTTTGAAGAGCTTTTATTTACTCAAAACGACAAGCTAGATAAAACAGAATTTACTCAGCCTGCCATCGTTTTAAACTCGCTTATGAGCTATCTAGCTTTTAGTGAGCGCATAAAAGCTAAGCCAGAGTTTAGCCTAGGTCACTCTCTAGGAGAATTTACAGCCCTTGCGGTTAGTGGCGCATTTAGCTTTATTGAAGCGATTAGACTTGTAAATTTACGTGGTAAATTTATGCAAGATGCCTGCGTTGGCAAAGACGCTGGCATGATGGTAGTGCTAGGTCTTAGCGACGAGGTCGTTGAGGAAATTTGCAAAAACGCACAGAATGAGGGACTGCAAATTTACGCTGCAAACTACAACTGCGATGGTCAGATAGTTGTAGCTGGCGTGAGGGCTGACCTTGCTAAATACGAGGCAAAATTTAAAGAAGCAGGTGCAAAAAGAGCGATGCTTTTAAATATGTCAGTAGCTAGCCACTGCCCGATACTTGAGCCAGCTAGCGTGAAACTAGCAAACGAGCTTGAGGGCGTTTTGGCTGAGAATTTTGCCCCAGTCGTTTCAAACGTAAATGCAAAAATTTACACTGATAAAAACGAAGCTTTAGTGCTTTTAAAAGAGCAACTAACGCATCCAGTTCGTTACAAGCAAAGCATTAAAAACTATGAAAACGAGGTTGATTGCTTTATCGAGCTTGGTGCTGCGACACTAAAAGGCATAAACAAAAAGATCACGGAAAAACCGACATATAGCGTCACTGACATGGCGAGCCTTGAAGAGGTTGTGAAGATTTTGGAGGAGAGATGATAGCGATACTTGGAGCGATGCAAGAGGAGATAACGCCGATCCTTGAGATGGTTGGCGAGTATAAAACTACCGAATATGCAAATAATAAATTTTATGAGGCAAACTACAAAGGCAAAGACCTAGTCATCGCCTACTCGAAGATCGGCAAGGTAAATGCGGCGATCACTGCGACCTTGATGATAGAGAAATTTAAGGCTTCAAAACTGCTTTTTACTGGTGTTGCTGGCTCACTTGATGAGAGCTTAAAGATAGGCGATATGCTATATGCCACTAGCCTTGTGCAGCACGACCTTGACATCACGGCGTTTGGTCATCCATACGGCTTTGTGCCAGGGACTAGCATATTTGTAAAAAGCGATGAGGGTCTAAATGAGCTAGCTAAAAATGTCGCTAGCAGAAAGGGCATGAGCTTAAATTCAGGCATCATCGCAACTGGCGATCAGTTTATCTGTGACAACGAGAAAAAAGAGTGGATCAAAAAGATATTTAACGCGAGTGCTACCGAGATGGAAGGTGCGAGCGTTGCGCTAGTTTGCGAGACGCTTGGCGTGCCGTTTTTCATCCTTAGAGCCATCAGCGACGGAGCTGGCAATGAGGCTGAATTTGACTTTGATAAATTCTTGCAAGACTCAGCAAACGTCAGCGCTAAATTTATCCTAGAAATGGTGGAGAGCTTATGATAGAGCTTAGCAAGAGACTGCTTAGGCAAGTTGGTCAGACAAACGCTAGATATAAGATGATAGAGGGCGGAGATAAGATATTGCTTGGCCTTAGTGGCGGCAAAGACAGCCTCGCACTCGCTCACGTACTAAAGCACATCCAAAACGTCACGCCTGAGAAATTTGAGTTTAAGGCTGTGACGCTAAGCTACGGCATGGGCGAAGATTACGCTTATTTGACCGAGCACTGTAACGAGCACGGCATAGAGCACGAGGTGATCGATAGCTCGATATTTGAGATATCAAAGGAGAAGATCCGCAAAAATTCTAGCTTTTGCAGCTTTTTCTCGCGTATGAGAAGAGGCTATCTCTACACCTATGCGCTAAAGCATGGCTTTAACAAGCTTGCGATCGCTCACCACTTGGACGACGCAGCTGAGAGCTTTTTTATGAATTTCACCTATAATGGCGCGCTAAGGACGCTTGCTCCAAAATACAGAGCTAAAAATGGCATCGTCGTGATCAGACCATTTATCTTTGTGCGTGAGAGACAGCTTCGCGAAAATGCGATCAAAAATGAGCTAAGAGTTGTTGGCGATGAGGCGTGTCCTGCGATGAGATTTGACGTGAAGATGCCACACGCTAGATATGAGACCAAGCAGCTTTTGGCAAATTTAGAAAAAGAAAATCCAAAGCTCTTTACATCGCTTAAAGCAGCATTTGAAAATATCCACACAGATACATTTTTTGGTATCAACGAAGGCAGTGAAGAGTAAATTTAACTCTTCGTTTCTGCCCTTAAAGCTAAATTTAAAACCAAATTTCTTACAACTATCCAAAAAGCAAAACTCATTTTAAAGTGAGAACACTCCTTGCTTACTAAATATAAATTTGATAAGCAAGGATCGTAAATGAGCATTTTTAGTGTTAGCACGCAAAAGTATAGCTCAGTAGCTACTGAGGCAAAAGCAAGGAAACTTCAAAAAGAGCAGTCTGAAAGTGCCAAATTTCAAAACGCTCTTGCAAATAATGAAAAAACAAAAGACATTGCACAAAATTTACAAAGACTTGAGCTTACAAAAGATACACAACAAAGCATTTATAGCGTGAAATTTAAAGACAAAAACGAGCTAGCTTATCAAAGCGACAAGGCTGGCTTTATGGACGCTAGCTTTAATAAAGCAGCCAGCTTGCCACAGGACTTTAAGCTTCACAAAAGCACGTTGAAAGAGTTTCTAAACTTCGTAACAAAGCAAAATAACATAAATAGCGTCCTTTACAGCAACGCAAGCGGCAAGCTTTTTGACAATGACGTCTTTGAAAATATCGACATTGCAGACACGATAGGTCAGTATTACGCTATCTTTTCTCAAGTAATGGGTAAGAGTTTAAACAAAGATAGTTTTACAGATAGCGACCTAGCAAGCCTGCCAAAAGGCTACATCTCACAAGGGATGAAAGGCATTGATTTTAACGCAGATTTGAGCGATAGATCAAATATTGACTTTTTAAATAGTCGCAAAAACGAGGTCGTGACAAACATCTTTAGTAGCGAAGATGAAATGAAGCTCGCATCAAATTTAAAGAACTATCTAGCAAAGATAGGCTTTATAAAAAGGTAGATACGAGAGTTTAGGAGTAAATTTATGCTTGAAATTTGACCCATTTCTCCTAAAAAAATATAAACCAAAACCAGAGTTTATTTTTTAGAAAAGTATAGGAAAAAAGTATAGGAAATGGTAGGTAAGCTTATATATGATATTTTATCACAAAAGTAAATATATAATTAATAATAATTTAAGTTTAAGAAAGACAAAATATCGTCTATATAGTTTACATTAAGGAGGTAAAAACATGAAAAGAATTTTAGTTTTACTTGTAGTTTTATTTTCTATTGGATTTTCCAAAGATCTTACTGAATTGGGATACGAAGCTTACGTTAAAGGTGACTACCAAAAAGCAGCCCAGCTTTATCAAAAAGCTTGTGATAGTGGAGTGGCTGGGGGTTGCAATAGCTTAGGGTCTTTATACGGCGAAGGTAAAGGTGTAAATCGAGATTACCAAAAAGCAACCCAGCTTTTTCAAAAAACTTGTGATGGTGGAAATGCTGAGGGTTGCTTTAACTTAGGGGTTTTTTATGAAGACGGTTACGGTGTAAATCAAGATTACCAAAAAGCTACTGAGCTTTATCAAAAAGCTTGTGATGGTGGATGGTCTATGAGTTGCTTAGGCTTAGGTGTTTTATACAAAGACGGTCAAGGTGTAAATCAAGATTACCAAAAAGCAGCCCAGCTATTTCAAAAAGCTTGTGATAGTGGAAATGCTGATTGTTGCGCTATCTTAGGGGTTTTTTACCAAGACGGTAAAGGTGTAAAACAAAATTTTTCCACTGCAAAACAATATTATGGCAAGGCTTGTGATTTAGGACTTCAGTCAGGATGTGTTATTTACAGAGGGCTGAATAAAAAAGGCTATTAAAAAATTAATTAGCATGAGATGTTCTTTACCGTTGTTAGACAATTACGAGACGCTTTTAAAAGAAGAATGGAATCCGACCTAGGTGGTTGGTAAAAATTTAAGTAGCCTACATAAAATTCGTAGGCTACCATTTTCAAAGGAACTGAAATGATCGCTAACATAAACGGAATTAGTAATACAACAATGCAAGATAATACTATCCAAAAAGAAAAGGCAATAGAAAATGTAGCCAAAGAAGGCAAGCAAGATAAAAGCGTCATCGAAGAAAAATTTGATTACTCAAAGTATATGTTTAGACCCTGGACTGATAATGTAAAAGAATTTATTGATATAGACCAAAGTAAAGAGGGCTGGATAACAGATACTATAAATCGAATAGATAGTATGCTGTCTGATTACCCCATGAAAGAAAGAAGAGCTTTAGCATCAAAATATCCAGAAACTATGGAAGAATTTAGAGTTGGAGAGTTACAAAGCTATATGGATTGGCTACTTACCAACTCTGTTGATGGCAAGCCAACCATGTTAGGAAAATTAATAGGTATCGGCACAAAAGAAGAAGAAGATGAACTAGATGCTTTTATGGAAACTATGTCGTCTCTTTATCCAAATAATAATGACGAGTCGCTTAGTCTTTTAAATAGAACCGATCTAAGCATAGATGAATTTAAGACTTTATTTGCCAAAGCAAGAGAGAAAGCGACAAAGGATGTTGCAGAACAAAGAAAGCAGATAATCAAAGAAGAGCAAGAATATAATGCAAATTTTGCCAAAGAGCAAAATGAAAAGAAATTTAAACCTATGCAGGTTAAGAAGAAGTATGAGACCTATGATATAAATAAGGATCAAAAATTTCTCTATGCAAGAGAGCTTTTAAATTTCAAAGAAAAAAGAGGCATAGATGTCTTAGAGCTTATGCAAAAGATAGATAAGAAGCAAATTTTAAATAAGATGGCTTAATAAATAAAGCAGAACGACCTTGTCATAGGGTAACTTAGTGGCGGCTTGCGCTAAATACAAAGATAAATTTAAACCTTTTTATCGACAACCTTTTTACCATTTTCTTCAAGTTTTTGCATGATACGAAGCACATCGATACCTCGTTCTCTCTCAAGTTCTTGAAGCTTGAGCAAATATGAAAATTTCTCATCCTTAGCAATGTCATAAGTTTCAGTGTTTTTGCTTTCAGCTTGGATGGGAGTAAATTTTTTCTCTTTGGTGTCGTCTTTTTCTTCTTCAACGCTCTCTATATCCTGAAGACCTTTTTCATTCATCTCTTTTAGTATATTGACAGCATTTTTGGCATCTTCGCCAGATAAAGTTATGTTAAACCGCTCTTTTAGTGCATATTTAGCCCACTCCTCTTTAAACTCATCAACGCTCATATCACTATCAAGCAGATCAATAGTCCTTGAGTTTTGCATAAATAGCAGCTGGCGATTGCCACGATATTCATTTAAAAATTCATTTACAGTGTATGGGGTATCTCTTAAAATTTTTGGCTTATCATTGTCTGGTTTTGCTTGCTGACCTTGTATATACTCTACAAACAAACCCTTGCTTTCATTTATGAAATTTTTAAGATCTGATAGCTGCTCGCTTGTAAAATCAGGATCATAGCCTCTAAGCTTTCCTATGATAGTGACTTTTGCTTCATCGCCTTTTGTAAAGCCAGATAGTGGATATATGTGTCTATCATAAGCCGCAGCTTGAGCTTTTCTATCTAGCCTTGCGTATTCAGGAAAGCTCATACCATATCCCATATTGTTATCAAGGATCTCGTTTATATCATTAAATTTAAACCCCATCTCACTAGCTATGTGTTCTCTAGACAGATAAGGATAAGGCGAGCTAGAAATTTGCATTTTACTATCCTTAGTAAATTTTAAACTACTCAACGATTTTTCAAAATTTGTTTGAGTGAAATTTTCTTGGTTTCTAAATCGACCTTTCAA
This sequence comes from Campylobacter concisus, assembly GCA_963516555.1. Taxonomy (GTDB): domain Bacteria; phylum Campylobacterota; class Campylobacteria; order Campylobacterales; family Campylobacteraceae; genus Campylobacter_A; species Campylobacter_A concisus_BA. Next base: position 22,578 of record CAUQCU010000014.1, read on the forward strand.
CAATTTAGTTTATATATAACTTATCTCTACACAAAATGCTCCTCTGTTGATAGAAATTTACGGCACAACTTTTGCTTACTCTTTGAAGTAAATTTCAAGGAGTAAGCTATGAAAG
>CAUQCU010000015.1:0-22683 GCA_963516555.1 Campylobacter concisus
CTAGGCAGAAAAAGATGCCAAATAAAATTTTCTTTTTAATATGAAAAAGATATATACACAAAAGCGCTAAAGTGATGCAAATTCCAGCGTTATTTATGATAAGGGCTGAAGCCAGCGTGCCAGGAAGCAGCACAAAAAGTAGGACCGCTACGATCCTATCAAACTCAAGCTTGATGTAAAATTTGCTCACCTTATACATCAAAACCACGCTTGCGATGTGAAAAAAGATCATCACGCCTCGCACAGCAAGGTCATTTTGGCCAAAAAAATGGGCGCTTAGTTTTAAGATGTAGCCAAGAAGGCTATGCTTTTGAAAGAAAATTTCAGCCTCATTGTAGCTTATGCTAAGAGAATTTGCCGCATAAAGTAGAAATACAAAATCAATCAAACATATCAAAAATACGCTAAAAGCAATGTGCCTGCTAGCAAATTCTCTAACTCTTTCTAACAAATTTTGCCCTTAAATATGTATATCCCAGAAAAACTCAACCCAGTCATGAGCCTCTTTCACCTTAAATTCAGGCAAAAGTAGAGCCTTTTCTTTATAAAATACAGTAGCTATCTTTATATCTAAATTTGGATAGCGTTTAAGCAGCTCTCTTTTTATCTCGACCATGCTCTCGCCGCTATCGATGATGTCATCAACAAGCAAAATTTTAGTGTATTTGCTAAGATCTGGCACATTAAAAATTTGTATCGTATCAAGCTTGTTTGTATCTTCATAGTGGATAGAATTTAATGTAAATAAATTTCTATTTTCAAGCGCAACAGCTAGCGAGTGGCCAAGCGTTAGACCGCCTCTTGCCACAGCTAGTATCACCTCTGGATCAAACTCATCTTTTATCTGTTTTGCCATCTTTTTGGCATCAACAGCAAATTCATCGTAGCTATAAAATATCATCTTTCATCCTTATCAATGCACTAAAAATACGATAAAACTAATGAGCGCTAGCACAACTACCCCTAAATTTATATCGCTAAATTCTCTCTTTATTAGCTTAACTATGACGTATGACATAAAGCCAAATGCAAGGCCATTTGTGATCGAGTAAGTAAGTGGGATGAGCACAACTATGAAAAATGTCGCAACGGCGATGGCTGGATCTTTGAAGTTTATACTAGCAAGCTCAGCAAACATAAGCACGCCAACCATTACGAGGATCGGATAGATGGCGTTACCAGGGATCGCTTTAAAAAGTGGCAACATAAATAATGTAAGTATAAATAAAAGTCCGCAAAATACAGCCGTTAAGCCAGTCCTACCGCCCTCTTCTACGCCGCTAGCGCTTTCTACAAACGATGTGGTCGTACTTACACCTACAAGCGAGCCAGCTGCAGTAGCAACAGCGTCAGCTTCAAGAGTTTTTTCAAGTTTTACGACGCCATCTTTTTTGTTTTCGTCAAATATCCCTGCCCTCGTGCCAACGCCAGCTAGCGTGCCTATCGAGTCAAAAAGATCAGTCACAAAAAACGTGATAACAACTGGTAGTAAGGCTAGGCTAAACGCACCTTTTATATCAAGCTCTAAAAATATCGGTGAGATAGAGGCTGGAGTTGAGAAAATTTCTGTTGGATGAGGAGCGATGCCAAGCACCCAAGCTATCACTGAAGTAGCAAGCACAGCTAGGATAAATGCGCCCTTTATCTTCCATGCCCAAAAGCAGATAACCAAAAATAACCCCAAAACGCCAAGAAGTACGTTTGAATCTTTGAAATTTCCTATGCCAACTAAAACCGCATCGTTATTTACGATAAAGCCCATTTGCTGAAATGCAACAAAGCTAATAAACGTGCCTATGCCCGCACTTATCGCCCTTCTTAGATCAAGCGGGATGGATCTTATTATCCACATTCTAAAATTTGTAAAAGATAAGACGACAAATATCACGCCACTTAAGAAAACAACGCCAAGAGCCGTTTGCCAAGGCACTTTCATGCCGATGCAAAGACCAAATGTAAAATAAGCGTTAAGCCCCATGCCAACGCTCATCGCAACTGGTGTGTTTGCCCAAAGACCATTTAATACAGTAGAAAATATGGTAATTAGCGCAGTTGCAGTGATTAGCGCCTCATAAGGCATGCCAGTTTTGCTCATAATGATCGCATTTACCGGCACGATATACATCATCGCCAAAAATGTCGTAAGTCCCGCTCCAAATTCCTGCTTCACACTCGTTTTGTTTTGTGCTAAGTCAAAAAATTTCACCCCAAGCTCCTTTAGTAAATTTTAAGTTCGTTATATAAGCTATCACGCTCAACCGGCGTAAAACCAGATGTTTTAATAAGATCGCAAAATGTCTTTAGTGTGACGCCATTTGCGCTATTTGCACCAGCTGCACTTTGTATGCTCTCTTTTTCTATCGTGCCATCAAGATCATCAGCGCCAAATTCCTGCGCTATCATCGCTAAATTTAAGGTCGATGTAGCCCAGTACGCCTTTATGTGTGGGACGTTATCAAGCACCAAGCGAGATATCGCCATAGTCTTTAAAATTTCAGCTGATCCTAGAAATTTCACATCTTTTAAGTAGTTATTTTCTCTTTGATAGACAAGTGGGATAAATGCATTAAATCCGCCAGTTTCATCCTGCAAGTCCCTGATCCTTAGCATGTGATCGATCCTATTTTCACGGCTTTCTATGTGGCCAAAAAGCATTGTAGCGTTACTTTGCTTGCCTTTATCGTGCCACATTTTGTGGATCTTTAGCCAGTTTTCACTACTTACCTTGCCTTTGCAAATTTTAGCCCTTACCTCTTCGTCAAAAATTTCAGCCCCACCCCCTGGCATGCTATCGACGCCGTATTCAAGCATCTTGTCTATCACCTCATCGTAGCTTAAGCCGTAATGCCTTGATAAAAAATCAATCTCAGCCGCCGTCATCGCCTTTACGTGAATCTCTGGATGAGCTGCCTTTATCTTTTTAAAAATTTCTAAATACCACTGCCAACCGCTAGTTGCGTTGTGGGCGGAGACGATGTGTATCTCTTTTACGCCGTGGCTCACGCTCTCATCAACGATCTTTAAAATTTCTTCGTGGCTCATTAGGTATGGATTTGGGTTTTTTCTGTGGGCTGAAAATGCGCAAAATTTACAGATGTCAGCACAGATATTTGTTGGATTGATATGGCGATTTACATTAAAAAAGACCTTGTTGCCGTGCAGTTTTCTGCGCTTTTTGTCGGCAAATTTAGCCAAGGTAAAAAGATCAAGCTCATAAAGCGAAAAAGCCTCTTGTTTGCTTAATCTCTCGCCACTTTCTAGTTTTTGTAATAGATTCATTATTTATATCGTCCTAAAGCTGAACTTAAGGCTTCATTATAAGCAAATAAAGCTTTGTTTTTGCAAAAATTATGTAACATTTGCCAAGATATTTTTAACAATGGAAACACTAAATGCTAGCTGATAAAAGTGCCAAAAATAGCGACAATTATTCAAAGATCAAAGAGAAATTTCTTGATTTTAAGGCAAATTTGCCAAAACATTTTCAAAAAAACCAAGGCAGAAATTTCACAAATTTCTTAGCTAAAGAGTATGATGATTTTATAAAAACTTATTTAAATGAAACTATGCGAGAATTTTTTGATGAGTTTGTGCCACAAAATGACAGCTTTGCCTTTAGCGTTCTAGCCACTGGCAAATACGCTCAAACGCTGCTTAGCGCAAATAGCGAACTTGAAATTTTACTAGTTTATAAAAATTTAAAGGGTTATAATATAAAAAATTTCTTAAAAGAATTTTCTGAAATTTTAGATAGCTCTGGCATGAAATTTGTGATAAAAATTGCCGAAGTGGATGAAATTTTTATAAATTTCAAAGATGACCTTAAATTTAAAAGCGAAACCTCGCAACTTCGCTACATTTGCGGCTCAAAAAGCCTCTACCGCTTAGTAAAAAGCGAGATCGTAAAGATAAAAGAATTTGATAAAAAAGCCTTTTTAAACTACCATTTAAAGGCATTTTTGCCATTTTCTAGCATAAGCTACTTGGCACAAGAGCCAAATTTAAAAAGTGGCTTTGGCGGGATCGATGAAATTTACCGCTTAAACTGCATACTAAACTGCCTAGATAGCGACGTTTCAGTTAGATCGCAAGCCCTTAAAGTGATGAATGAAAAAGAGATTGCGAGTTTTAATCTAAATGTGGATTTTTTACTAAGCTTGCTAAGTGCTTTAAATTTAACCCAAAACACCGATACTTTCAGTGCTTCAAGTGTCGAGATCACGACAAATTTCATGCAGACAAAGTCTAAAAAGCTTCAAGACAACGAGAGCGTCATCAGCCAAAAGATGCTAAGCTCGATGAATAATGTAGCCATTTATTCAAGATTTATCGCAGCTTCGCTTTGCAGGCCATTTTTCAAAAGCGAGCTAAGCTTCGAGCAGAGAAAATTTGCTAGGCTAAAAAATGGCTTTTATGAGATAAATGGCGTCATCTACGTACCACTTCACAAAAAGCCAGCACTCATCGAGGATCTCATAAATGAGCTTTTAGAGCTAAAAGATGTGGATTATAAATTTGATATAAGCGCGATCTTTTATATCAAGCGAGCCATCATCACAAAAGATGGCTTAGAGCGCGCTATAAGCGAGTTTAAGAAGATATTTTTAAGAGAAAATTCCTACGCTATCTTAAAATCCTTGCTCGATGCGCAGATGATACAAATTTTGATAAAACCGATGGAGCATATCTCTCAGCTAGCAGAATATGACGGCTATCACGAATTTACGGTTGATGAGCATAGCATCTTAAGTGTCAAATTTCTTGAAAATATAAAAGATAAATTTATAAAAAATCTCTACACTGAGCTTTGCTTGGAGGGCAAAACGATGCTTAAGATCGTGACGCTTATGCATGACGTTGGAAAAGGACTTGGCGGAAAAGATCACGCAAACATCGGCGCAAACATCTTTAGAGCCTATGCAAACAAGCTAAATTTAAGCCAAAAAGCTATTAACATCGGTGTTATCTTGATAAAATACCACACCCTAATGAGCAACGTCTCAAACAGAGAGGACATCTACTCACAGCGCGTCATCTTTGCCTTCATATCAAAGCTAGGCGACAAGCAGGTTTTAAAGCTACTTTACATCCTTAGCTACTGCGTGATAAACGCTACAAACGAGAGGCTTTACAACGCCTACACAGCAAAGCTTTTAAGAGAGCTTTATGAAATTTCTCTTAGCGCATTTAGCGATGAAAATTTACTAGATGAAGCGACAAGGCGGGTAAAAAAAGAGCAGTCTATAAAACGAAATAGCGAGTTTTTGGCGCTTGAGCCAAAGCTGCAAGAGAAAATTTTTAAGATCACATCAAATTTGGTCTTTACAAAATATAGCGCGAGCGAGATCATAAATTTAAGCAAAGTGGCCGATAGCTTAAACGAAACCGAAATTTTCATAAACAATACTAAAAATTTAAGCATTCAAATTTATACAAACAAAAGCCTAAATTTAAGCGCCCTGCTCTATGAATTTGCCAAATTTGACCTTGCGTATATGGAGATATTTGAGCTATTTGAGAAGAAATTTTATATCAGGCTTGACTTTAACCAAAATGTAAAAAATCATGAGCTTGAAAATACTAAAATTTTAGCCCTAAAATCCCTAAATAGCGAGGTTTTAAGAGAGCCTTTGAAACCAAATATTAACAAAGATGAGATAAACTTCGAGCTAAATCACTCAAAAGATTACGCCAAACTTAGCATCAACGCAAAAGATCAGCGCGGGCTAATGGCTTATGTGATGAGTGTTTTTGACAGGCTTCATTTTCAAGTCACGAGTGCTAGAATTCAGACGGTTAAAAATAGAACGAGAAATCTCTTTTTAATCGAGAAAAACGAGCGACTTGAGAGTAAAGGCGAAGAGATATTAAATTTATTAATAAGCGAGTAAAACATGTGTGGAATCGTAGGATACATCGGAGATAAAGAGAAAAAAGAGGTCATTTTAAGCGGTCTAAAAGAGCTTGAGTATCGCGGATACGACAGCGCTGGCATGGCTGTGATGAGTGATGGCAAGATCGACTTTTTCAAAGCGGTCGGCAAGCTTGAAAATTTAGCCTTAAAGACAAAGGACTTTACATCAGAGGGCTTTGGCGTGGCGATAGGTCACACACGCTGGGCAACTCACGGCAAACCAACCGAGATAAACGCTCACCCACACCTTGGCGAGCACTCATTTGTCGTTCATAACGGCATCATCGAAAACTACAAAGAGCTTAAAGATGAGCTTGAGGCAAAGGGCGTGAAATTTGTCAGCCAAACCGACACCGAAGTGATCGTGCATCTTTTTGAAGAAATTTTAAAAGAGAAAAAAGATCCATTTAAGGCTTATGAGGCGACTATCGCGAAGCTAAGAGGTGCATATGCGACGCTACTTATCACAAAAACTGCACCTGATAAGATATTTTTTGCAAAAGATGCCGCTCCTATGGCGATAGGCAAAAGCGACAAAAAAGAGGTATATTTTGCCTCATCAGATGCGCCGCTTATCGGCAACGCAACCGAAGTAGCCTACTTAGATGATAACAACTACGGCTATGTGAGCTTAGACGAGATAGCTGTTTTTAAACAAGGCAAAAAAGCTAGCATAACCTTTAACGCTTTGCCAAAAGATAAGAGCTATGCCCAAAAAGAGGGTTATACATTTTTTATGGAGAAAGAAATTTACGAGCAAGGCGCAGTTGTATCTGAAACCATTATGGGCAGAGTTAAAAACCACAAAGTCACCCTTGAAAATTTAGACGATGAATACCTAAAAGGCATCGATGATGTCGTGCTTTGTGCGTGCGGCACTAGCTATCATGCAGCGCTAACTGCAAGCTATCTTTTTGAAAGACTTGCTAAAGTCAGGACAAAGGTCGAAGTGGCAAGCGAATTTAGATATAGAAAGCCTTATCTAAACAAAAACTCGCTCTTCATCGTCATCTCACAAAGTGGCGAGACAGCTGATACTCTCGAGGCACTTAGGATCGCAAAAGAGGCTGGGCTAAAGACACTTGCGATTTGCAATGTCGATAACTCATCTATCGTTAGACTAGCTGATAATACGCTTCTAACTCGCGCTGGCATCGAAAAAGGTGTGGCAAGTACAAAGGCATTTGCAACGCAGATCATCGTACTTTGGATGCTTGTACTTCAAATGGCATCTGCAAAGGGATCTATAAGCAAAAAAGAGCTCGACCATGAGATCAAAACGCTTCTTCACATCCCACAAATTTTAAATATAGATAACACTTTGCAAGAGAAGCTTCACCGCCTAAGCAAGCACTATTTGCACGGTCATGGCTTCTTCTTCATCGGTAGAGACATCTTCTATCCGCTAGCACTTGAAGGTGCGTTAAAACTTAAAGAGATTTCATATCTTCACGCCGAGGGTTATCCATCAGGCGAGATGAAGCACGGCCCTATCGCACTTGCAGATGAGAAGCTATTTACGATCGCTTTAATGCCTCAAAATTTGTTATATGAAAAAACAAAGAGCAATGTCGAAGAGCTTGCTGCAAGAGATGCATATATCCTAGCGATAAGTCCGCTTGAGCTTGAGCTAAGCGATGACTACGTAAAAACGAGTGTTCAAGATCACTATATGAGCGAATTTTTCGAGATGATGCTAGTGCTTCAGCTGCTTGCACTTGAAATTTCCGTTAGACTTGGCAACAACGTCGATATGCCAAGAAACCTCGCAAAAAGCGTAACTGTCGAATAATTTATGTGGCTGGCATCTTGCTGGCCGCTTAAATTTTCATAAAAATAATTTTGAATTATGTTATTAAACATAAATTTTATATTAATATTTTTATAATATTTACTCATATATAATTCTAAAACTAACTTAAACATTAAGGATAAAAATGAAGTTAAGTTCATCTTTACTAAGCGTAGGTCTTGGAGTTTTACTTTTAAGTGGTTGTGCAACTGGCAATAGCAATGGCGTAACTGGCAGTGCTGCTGGAAGCAACAACAATAATGCTAATACAAAAATAGAAAAGTGCAGTAGAACCCTTGGAACACTTGCATTTTATGAAGACCAAAATTCAGACTGGTATTCATATTTAACACACAACTACAAGCTCACATCAACTATTCCCGTTTTGCGTCTTCTTGCACAACAAACTGGCTGCTTTGTTATAGTTGAGCGTGGTGCTATGATGGATAATATGATGCAAGAGCGTGCGCTTGATAGATCAGGCGAACTACGTAGCGGTTCTGGCTTTGGCAAAGGCAAAATGGTAGCGGCTGATTATACTATTCGTCCTGAAATTTTCTTTAGCAACGAAGATACCGGTGGCGTAGGCGGTGTTGTTGGAGCACTTTTTGGTAGTGCAGCAGGTGCTATCGCTGGTGGTTTTTCAACAAAAGAGACACAAACCACATTGGTTCTTATAGAAAACCGTTCAGGCGTTCAATTAGCAGCGGCTATTGGCTCAGCTTCTAGCACTGACTTCTTTGGCATGGGTGGCGGCGCTGGCGCTTCTCTTGGTGCTGGACTTGGTGCATATTCAAGAACACCTGAGGGAAAAACACTTGTAAATGCTTTCCTTGATTCGATGAATCAATTAGTTATCGCTCTAAAAGACTACAAGGCACAAACCGTAAAGGGTGGTCTTGGCAAAGGTGGAAGCCTAAAAGTAGGAGATTAATATGAAATTTATAGCCATTTTATTTTGTTCATTAACTTTTTTGTTTTCTATGAGTTACGAAAAAAAAGTTGAAGCTAGGCTTTGTGGTCTTATAAATCAAAGAGAAATGGCTAAAATTTATGGCGACATAAGAAGTATTGATAGCTTTGATAAAAAAATAGAAAGCTATAAATTTCGCAACGGAATAGAAAAATTTGACGAGGATAGTTGTCGTGCAAATGGCTACTATCCTGTTGATCCAAACTATGCACCATATCCTCCTAACTACCGTCCATACTATCAAAATGGATATGATAGATTCCAGCGTGATTATCGCGGAGGCTACTATAATGATGACGACTATGATGATGGTTTTGATCGTGGTTATAGACGTGGTTATAAGGATGCCAGAAGAGATTATAGGCTAGGTAGATAATCTTATCTAGCCTTAACTTTCCTTAGCTCTCTTTTATAATAAAAAACGATTTTTACAAATAGCAAATCAAAAGCAATGCATATATCAAATTTTACTGCTATAAATAAGTTCAATACATTGATTAAAAAAATACTCTACTTTTAGGAGAATAATGCAAAACCTGTGGATATGGCAACATCCTAACTACCCAAATTTCTCTTTCGACAAAAGTGCAATAGACACCCTTGCAAATAGGCTAGAGCAAAATCACGAAATTTTAAAAGATATAACAAATAAAATCAACAGAAACGATCTTTTAAAGGCGCAAATTAGCGCGCTTGAAGATGAAATAATAAGCTCATCTCTCATAGAGGGCGAGAAACTTAATAGATCAAGCATTCGCTCATCGGTAAAAAAGAGACTAGATGAAAATTTTGACTGGCTAGCTGACACTCATGCGACTAGACATAGCGATAATCTAGTCTCGCTTTTGCTTGATGCAAATTTAAACAAAGCTCCTATGAACTTCGAGCGGCTACATGGCTGGCACAATGCCTTGTTTGAATATAGCCAAAGCAAAGCTTACAAGATAAAAAGAGCTAAATTTAGAGATGATGAGATGAGTGTCGTCTCAGCTCCTTCAAAAAATGTGCAAATCCACTATGAAGCCTTGCCAGCATAGCGCGTAGAAAATGAAATGAGAAATTTTTTAAATTTTATCAATAAAAGCTCCGAAAACGCCTATATAAAAAGCGCCTTAACGCACCTTTGGTTTGTGATCATCCATCCTTATGATGATGGCAACGGACGCATGGCAAGGGCTTTGACACACTACTGCTTGGCTAGTGAAAGCATTAAGTCGTTTTCTATCTCGAGCATTATTTACGCAAATAAAAAAGTTTATTATGAAATTTTAGAGCAGACAACAAAACTTGAAAATAATTCAAATTTTGACTTTACGGCATGGATAAAGTGGCATTTAGAGGTGGTAAATAGAGCCATAAGTCAAGCTATAAGCTCATTAAAAAGATAAAATTTCTATCAAAATTTAAGAGCCAAAGCCCTTAAATTTTATCTTTAGTTAGGATTTTTGCGAGCTGCTCTTTGATCTCGTCATCAAATTCACTAACACTTATCATACCTCTGCTCTCGCACATCTTAGCGTCATTTACTTCGCAGTAGCCACTTAGCGCGTTTTTGTATCCACCCCTTATGCAAGCCTCTCTATCCTCTAAAAATCCAGCCCCACCAAGGATGAGCACGCCAAGGTCAAAGCCGATCTTAAATTTCGCGCTCGCTGAGCTTTTTATCCAGCTTAAAAATATCTCATCGTACCTAAGTCCAAGCGCACCAACGCCATCTGGTACGACCAAGATATCCACGCCATAAAGGCTTTCAGCGTAAATTTCAGGATGAAGTCTAATACCAAATTCATCGACTATCTCAGGCTTTAGAGCGTAGGTTTTGATGTTAAAACCTTCAAATTTATGCAAAAAATCATAAATTTTGGCAAAGCTTAACAAATTTATCTTGTCAAACATCAAAATGCCAACTTTCATGTTAGCTCCTTTTAATGAAGTGCCTCATTTAGTTTGATCGCCCTTTTGCTCGCACTCGCAGTGATCTGCCCTGTTTGGCTATTTTGCCTAAAATGAAGTCCGTTTAGTCCGCCAAGCTCAAGCGCTTTGTAAATTTCAGCCTCAAATTTAAACTCTGGATTTATCTTAGCTAGTTTTTCGCGCTCGCTGGCCGAGATATAGACCTTTGTGCCCTCAAGCACCGCTATGCCAGCATCCACGATGCAGTTATCACCAAGTGGTACGCCAGTGACTGAGTTTGCGCCGAGCAAGCAGTGTTTGCCGATGCTTACAGGGTTGCCGTTTGTACCGCTTAGCACGCCAAGTATGCTAGCTCCGCCGCCAATGTCACTACCCTCGCCCACGACGACAGAGCTGCTGACCCTGCCCTCGACCATGACACCACCAGTCGTACCTGCGTTAAAGTTGATGTAAGCAGCGCCCGGCATGACGACTGTGCCAGGATGCACAGCAGCACCCATGCGGACTTTGGCAGCGTCTAAAATTCTCGTATTGTCAGCTGGGATGATGTGACTTAAAAATCTTGGGAATTTATCCACACTCACGATCGCTGGGTACTCGCCAAACATCTTTAGAGAAATTTCATTTTCTCTTAGCCACTCAAGCTCGATCGGTATGTTTTGGCTAGTCCATGCGACATTTGGTAACACACCAAAAGCTCCGTCAAGCACGATCGTCCTAGGTGCGACCTTGCCAAGTGAGATCAAGTAAAGCTTGAGATAGACGGCCTCCACGCTAAGTGGCTTTGCGTCTTCAAACAAAAATACAAGTTTAAATTTATTCTCATTTAGCTCAAGATCGTCATCAAACGCCATCTTTACAGCGTGTAAATTCTCCACGTTTTTGTGTGATTTTATATCTTTTTCAAAGACGCTAAAGAGCTTGCTAGCCTTTTTTGCTACCTTTGGTGTGAGATCGGCTACGAACTCGTGAGCGCTAAAATCAACCTCAACATCGCACTTTTGCAAAGCATAAATAAATGCAGCTGCGCTTAAAAAGCTCTCTTTATAATTTACAACGGCGTAACTTGCTTGCAAAATTTTATCTGCATTTTTTTGTCCGCGATCGACTCTTGCGATGCCAAAAGCGAGCGGGTCTTTGTAACCATCTTTTTTTCTAAATTCTTCAAAAAATTCCTTAAATTCGTTTGCGTCTTTGAACTCTTTAGACATATATTCTCCTTTAATTTTTATCTTAGTCTAGCCAAAAATGGCTAAAAATTTTATGATTTTAAAGCATTTGAGTTTTGATAAATTTATAAATTGCAATAATGATTAGACTTATCATAAAAAATAGAAATAAAATGTCAAATTTAGCTACCAAACCAAAATTTGCTTTAGCTGCGCTGATCGGTTTAATCGCTGGCGTAGTTTCAGCTTTTGTTAAATGGGGCGCAGAAGTGCCGCTTCCACCAAGAAGCCCTATGGATATGTTTAACGCTGCTTGTGAGCCAGAAAGTGCCATCAGAGCAGCTGATACGATCGACTGCTCGAGAAATTTCTTAAACCCGCCTTATGTATTTTTAAGAGATTATGTCGGTATCACCGATCCAAACGCTGCTATCTACGAGTTTGCAGGGCATGCCTTTAACTACGTGATGCTAACACACATCATATTTTCAGTCGTTTTTGCCGTTGGTTACTGCCTCGTGGCTGAGAAATTTCCAAAGATCACGATGTGGCAAGGCGTGATGGCTGGTATATCTTAGCAACTATCGCAGTTCACGGCATCTCACTGCCGCTTCTTGGCCTCACTCCGCCATTTTGGACACTTCCTTGGTATGAGTATGTCTCTGAGCTTGTAGGTCACATGGTCTGGTTTTGGTCCATAGAGATCATCCGCCACGACCTAAGAGCTAGGATCACAAAAGAAAAAGATCCAAGTGACTACTGCAGCGCATAGTTTATAAATTTGCTGTTTTGGGCGCAAAAACCTAAGACAGCAAAATTTAATCATTTAAAAAACTCTAGTGCCTCTTAGATCGCAGCCAATACCTAAAAACAAAATTTTCATCATTTTTTTCAAAGCTTGAAAAACTTAAATTTATATAGCTTTTAATGCATAAATTTAAAAATTTAAGCACTTAGCACTCACTACTAAGCTCTAAATTTTCTAAACTAAGCGGCTTTTCATCCTCAAAAATCACCCCTATACCATAAGGCTCACAGATATCAAGCTCGCCCTCAGAAAATCTCATCAGCCACTGCTTATCACGCGCATAAAAGGTGCATTGAGGCGAGCTAAAGGGCAGTTCGCAAACTGGCACGTCAAGCAATTTTAGCTCGTCCTCGCCCAATTGATACTTTTGCTTAAGCTCATCTTTTAAAAAGACAAGCGCCTCTTTTATGCGTTGGTCGATATTCTTGGCAATTCGCTCTGCTAGCAAAATAGTCTCATCGTCTGCGCCAGTCTCGTCTTTACAGACAAGGCAAAAAGGCACTTCTCCAAAGCTCTCGCTTTTTAGCTCCAGCTGCGCGTACCAAATAAAACCATCATCTACCGCGACTTTTTCAAGTTCGCCAAATTTCAAAGTCATTTTTTATTCTCATTTTGTATTGTCTTTTCGCCAGCTCTTATGCAAAAGGCTAAATTTTAAGTATGTTTGTCGTAGGCAAAAGGGCTCAAGCGCCCAACACTTGCGAGTTAGAGCTAAATACTATCTTTAAATTTGCTGTCTTAGGCACAAAACCTAAAACAGCAACTAAATTTAGCTCGCCGCTTAAAAGCAAAATTTCTCGTCGGTGCCATTTTGCTTGCGTATAGCTTTAAAGTTAGCAAGATTGTCTTTGTCTAAAAAGTAATCTTTCTCTTTTTTATTGCGGGCTTCAAGCTTATCTATGCCTTTTGCAAGGGCTGCTTTTCTATCTTCGTGAGGCGAGCTAAATTCTGGCGAAAACATCGCTTCATAGGCATTTTTCTTAGTCCATTCAAGCGCTTTGTCAGCGATCTCTTGTTGCTTTTTGATATCGCAAAATGCATAAGGATTGACCACGTCGCCAACAAGCTTCATAAACGCCCCTATCGCAGCCACCACGTCAGTAAATTTCTCGCCCTCCATGTCTATAACGCCTCTTAGCAAGATCGCACGGTTTTTTGCCACGTAAAACCAAAATACCGCATCATCGCGAAGTCCAAGATCATAAGCGCGAGCTGATAGAACAAAAAGAGTTATCGGACTAACTAGCTGCGAAGCGTCCTGCACGATCTTTTCAGCCTTTTTAAAGTCCTCTACTTTGCCACTTTTTAAAAGCTCATCTATCTTGTCATAGACCTTGACATATTCCACCTTGCCAGCGTTTGCTGAGTAGTAAGGCGTGACGTAGATGTCGATACTTCTTACTTTGCCATCGTTTGCAAAGCCACATACCGCTGTAAAAAGTAGCATCGAAAGCAGTGATAAAATTTTCATTTTAGCTCCTTGGTTTAAAATTTTTATTATTTTAACTAAAAGCAGTTGAAAAGATTAGGATAAATTTAAGAGATAAACTATGTTTTTTTAACAAACACAAGGAGTAAAATTGCATAAAACTTTCTAACGAGTAGTTTTATTAATTTCTCTTTTTAGCCTATCTTCTTCTTTTTCTTTTTTTATAATGATGTCTGCTTTTTCACGCAATTCCATCCTTCTTTTTTTTGCTTTTAATCTAGCAAATCTATTAAATTTACTTTTATATTTAAATGAAAAGTAGAAGTGCGGTGCCAAGAGCAAGATTACCACTATCAATGGAATATAGTCGTTAATAGTAGGGCTATATCTATCAAATATTTTAAATATGCAAATTGCAAGCACGCCAAGGGCAAGAAACCAGAATGAATATGTTGAATTTAACGCCCATACGATATCTTTTATACGCCACTTTATTTTTAATATTTTATTTTGAAGATAAAGCTCTATCAGTAATATTATTGGCGAGAGAAAAAACAAAATAAGCATCTTAACTACTGGAGTCGAGATTATTACTGATTGACCTACCCTATCTGTTCGAATACGTGGCATAAAAAACCCTTTATATATCGTAATTTATAAAAAGTTGAATTATAACAAAAAACTCAAGAATTAATTGTTTTTAAACGATTAAAATAAATTATGTAAAGTCCGCAAATTTAAAGCGGACTTTGAAGATTAGTTTTTAAAACTATGAATAGGCGCTGGAATTTGTCCGCCACGAGCGATGAAGTCAGCACTTGAGGCCTTATTTATCTTCATCACAGGCGCTCTTCCTAAAAGGCCGCCAAACTCGATCATATCGCCCTCACGTCCAAGAGGTATGATACGAACGGCCGTTGTTTTTTGATTTATCACGCCGATAGCCGCCTCATCAGCGATCATCGCAGCTATACTCTCGCTTGGCGTGTCAGCAGGTATGGCGATCATATCAAGTCCCACCGAGCATATCGCCGTCATCGCTTCAAGCTTTTCTAAATTTAGCGATCCCGCGCGCACCGCAGCTATCATACCCTCATCTTCTGAGACTGGGATAAACGCACCACTTAAGCCGCCAACTTGGTTGCACGCCATGACGCCACCTTTTTTGACCGCGTCATTTAGCAGGGCAAGTGCCGCAGTCGTGCCGTGCGTACCGACAGCCTCAAGCCCCATCTCCTCAAGCACTCTAGCCACCGAGTCACCCACAGCTGGCGTTGGAGCAAGAGAGAGATCAACGATACCAAATTTAACCCCAAGGCGCTCGCTCGCCATTTGACCAACGAGCTGACCGATACGAGTGATCTTAAATGCCGTCTTTTTCACAGTCTCAGCCACCACGTCAAAGCTCTCGCCACGCACCTTTTCAAGGGCTCTTTTGACGACGCCTGGGCCTGAAACGCCGACATTTATCACCACATCAGCCTCGCCCACGCCGTGAAATGCACCAGCCATGAAAGGATTGTCCTCGACTGCGTTTGCAAAGACAACAAGTTTCGCACAGCCCATCTCTGATGCCGCCGCCGTCTCTTTTATGATGCGTCCCATGTCACGCACTGCGCTCATGTTTATGCCACTTTTTGTTGAGCCGACATTGACACTTGAGCACACTTTTGCGGTTTGTGCTAGTGCTTGCGGGATAGAATTTATCAAAATTTCATCGCCCTTTTGATAGCCCTTTTGAACCAAAGCCGAAAAACCACCTATAAAATCAATACCAACTTCAATGGCCGCCCTATCAAGCGTCTTTGCGATCATCACGTAGTCTTTTGCGTCTGTTGCGGCGCCGATTATCGAGATAGGCGTCACGCTCACTCTTTTATTGACGATTGGTATGCCTAGCTCAGCAGAAATTTCGTTGCCTACTCTAACTAGGTCTTTGGCTTTAGTGGTGATTTTTGCGTAAATTTTGTCGCAGGCTTTATTAATGTCAGGGTCGATGCAGTCGAGCAAACTAATGCCCATCGTGATCGTTCTGATGTCAAAATTTTGCTCCTCGATCATCGAGATAGTTTCGGTTACGTTTTTGATATCCATCTTTTGTCCTTAAATTTTGTGCATAGCATCAAAAATGGCTGAGCTTTGGATATTTATCTTTACTTTTAGGCTCTCTCCAAGTTTATCTAGCTCCGCTCTTAAGGCTGTAAAGTCCTTATTTTCATCGCTTGAAACCACCGCCATCATCGTGAAAAAGTCACTCAAAATAGTCTGACTTATATCATCTATGTTTAGACCTAGCTCGCTAAGCTTTGCTGAGACGCCAGCAACGATACCAACTCTATCTTTTCCGACTACGGTTACGATCGCTTTCATCTTTTCTCCTGTTAAATTTTCTTTAATGATTGCATTTTGGCTACAAAATTTAAACCATGCAACAAGCAAAGCCAAATTTTTGTAGCCAAATTTAATTAAAATTTGCTCTAAATTTTATCTTTTGTAAATTTACTTCGAGCAAGCACTCTTGCCGTCATTTACTGGCTGGATCGCTGAGTTATCAGCCCCACCGCCGTTATTTATATTTTCTATTATCTCCCAAAGCCTTGCAGCTGCGCTCTCGTAGCGTTTTGCAGTGACTGAGTTTGGCTCATAGAAGCTAACTGGTTTGCCACTATCGCCACCCACTCTAACAGCTGGCTCGATAGGAATTTCAGCTAAAATTTGAGTGTTATAAGCCTTTGCCACCTCTTCAGTCGTGCCTTTGCCAAAGATGTCATACTCTTTGCCATTATCTGGGCAGATGAAGCCACTCATATTTTCGATGACGCCAGCGATTGGGATGTGAAGCTTCTCAAACATATCAAGCGCACGTTTGCTATCATCAAGGGCTACTACTTGAGGCGTTGTGACGCAGACACCTGCTGTTACTGGCACGCTTTGAGCTAGAGTTAGCTGCGCGTCGCCCGTTCCTGGAGGCATGTCGAGAAACAATACATCAAGCTCGCTCCAAAGCACATCTCTTAGCAGCTGCTCGATCGCTTTCATGATCATCGAGCCACGCCAGATAAGGCTCATGCCCTCCTCCATCAAAACGCCCATACTCATCATCTCCACACCATGGCTAAGTATCGGTTTTAGCTTGTTGCCAACGACTTGTGGCTGGGTATTTACTTCGCCAAGCATTCTTGGGATATTTGGTCCGTAGATGTCAGCGTCCAAAATTCCTACTTTTTTGCCTAGTTTTGCCATTGAGATGGCTAAATTTAGCGTCGTGGTTGATTTACCAACGCCGCCTTTGCCAGAGCTTACCATTACGAAATTTTTAACTTGAGGCGCGATATTTTTGCCACTTTGAGTGTTACTTTTCTCCTCAGGTATCTTTGGCTGGATCAAATTTAGCACGTACTCGTTTGAGCCCATGACACGTTTGATGTCTGTTTTTAGCTCGTTTGCTACCTCTGGGCTTGAGCTAACGATCTCGACTTCGATTAAAATTTTATCGCCGATTTCTACATTTTTTACAAAGCCAAAGCTAACTATATCCTTCTCAAAGCCCGGATATATGACGCCTTTTAGTCTGTTTAAGACCTCTTCTGTATTTAACATTTTTCTCCTTTTTCTAGATCTTTTGAAATTTTATATGCACAAAATTTTGGTCCGCACATCGAACAAAAATGAGCGCTCTTAAACGCATCTTCTGGCAAGCTCTCGTCGTGAAGCTCTCTAGCCTTTTTTGGATCAAAGCTAAGCTCAAACTGCTTGTTCCAGTCAAATGCATATCTCGCATCACTCATCGCATGGTCTTTTTCGATAGCTCCAGCCTTGCCAAGTGCGACGTCTGCGGCATGAGCTGCTATCTTGTGAGCTACGATGCCCTCTCTTACGTCATTTTCATTTGGCAAGCCAAGGTGCTCTTTTTGCGTTACATAACAAAGCATGCTAGCGCCGTGATATGCTGCCATCGTACCACCTATCGCTGAAGTGATATGATCATACCCCGCGCCGATATCGCTAACAAGCGGCCCAAGCACGTAAAATGGGGCGTCATGGCAGAGCTCTTGTTCGATTTTCATATTATACTCAATTTGACTTAATGGCACATGACCAGGGCCCTCTATCATCACCTGCACATCTTTTTGCCACGCACGAAGTGTTAGCTCTCCAAGCACCTTTAGCTCGCTAAGCTGCGCCTCGTCTGTCGCGTCATAAAGACATCCTGGGCGAAGTCCATCGCCAAGTGAGAGCGAGACGTCATATCTAGCGCAAATTTCTAAAATTTGATCAAAAATTTCGTAAAATGGATTTTGCCTATTTAGCTTTGACATGTAGCTCGCACTCAAACTGCCGCCGCGGCTAACTATGCCCATTTTACGCTTTTTAACAAGCGGCAAAAACTCACGCAAAAAGCCAGCGTGTATCGTAAAGTAACTAACTCCTTGCCTTGCTTGCTTCTCTAGCACGCTTAAAATTAGCTCATTTGTGATATTTGTAACCTCTTTTGCCTCTTTTAAAATTTCATACATTGGCACCGTGCCAACTGGCACGCTTGAGTGCTCGATGATAGCGCTTCTAATGGCATCCAAATCGCCATCCGTGCTTAGATCCATAACCGTATCAGCGCCAAACTCTAAGCAAATTTCAAGCTTTCTAAGCTCTGCGCAAATGTCACTGCTTAGGCTTGAGTTGCCGATATTTGCATTGATTTTTGTCTTTAGTTTTCTGCCTATGCCCATTGGCTTTAAATTTATGTGATTTACATTTGCTGGGATGATGATGCTGCCTTTTGCCACCTCGTCCATCACTAAATTTTCGCTCACTCCCTCGACCTTTGCCACATAGCTCATCTCCTTTGTGAGCTCACCACGCCTAGCATAATACATCTGCGTCTTTTCTCTCATGAGTAGCCTTTTTAAATTTATAAAAAAGCTAATTTTAGTCCTTTTTATATTTGAACTAACTAAATAAATCTAAATTTCTACTCTTTTTTAAAAAGATTTTTTCAAGTTTTAGAATGTATAATTCCGTAACAATCTTTAAAGGAGCTACCTTGCTTGATATATCACTTATAATGCTTGGAGCCGGAAATTCTAGCCGTTTTGAGCTACCTGTAAAGAAGCAATGGCTTCGCATCGGCAGCGACCCACTTTGGCTATTTGCCACTAAAAATTTGAGTAACTTTTACACATTTAAAGAGATCATCGTCGTTAGCAAAGAGTGCAAATACATGTCTA
This sequence comes from Campylobacter concisus, assembly GCA_963516555.1. GTDB lineage: Bacteria > Campylobacterota > Campylobacteria > Campylobacterales > Campylobacteraceae > Campylobacter_A > Campylobacter_A concisus_BA. The sequence goes on from CAUQCU010000015.1 coordinate 19,225, forward strand.
AATTTGCTCCAAATTATAAATTTATTGATGGCGGCGAGACAAGGCAAGATAGCCTAAAAAACGCACTCGAGCTAGTAAGTAGTGAATTTGTCCTAGTTAGCGACATCGCGCGCCCTTGCATATCAAGCGAACTCTTTCACAAGATCATCGAGGCGGCCGCTCAGGCTGACTGCGTGGTCCCTGCACTAAAGATCGCTGACACTGCCTATCTTGGCGAAAATGCTATCGACAGAGAAAAGGTAAAACTCATCCAAACGCCGCAGCTCTCGCGCACAGCACTTCTTAAAAAAGCTCTTAGCAGCGGTGAAATTTACACAGATGATAGCTCGGCTATGAGGGCCATTGGCGCAAGTGTTTGGCACATTTTGGGCGATGAGATGGCTAGAAAGATCACTTTTAAAGAGGACCTTGCCAAAATTTCAGCCCTAAAAGCACCAGAAAACGAGGTATTTGTCGGCAACGGCTTTGACGTGCATGAGTTTGAAAAGGGCCGTCCGCTTGTGCTTTGTGGCGAAAAGATCGACTATGAGTTTGGACTAAAGGCTCACAGCGACGGCGATGTGGCACTTCATGCGCTAACAGACGCCATCTTGGGAGCTGCTGGGCTTGGCGACATAGGCGAACTATTTCCTGATACGGACGATAAATTTAAAGATATTAGCTCTATTTACTTGCTACAAGAGGCCTATAAAAGAGTGCAAAGCGTGGGCTTTGTGCTAACAAACGCTGATATCACGATAATGGCTCAAAAGCCAAAAATCTCAAGGCTAAAATCAAAAATGGAGGCAAACATCGCGCAGGCTCTAAATTTAAGCAGCAGCCGCATAAATGTAAAGGCAACGACGACTGAGGGGCTTGGCTTTGTCGGTAGATGCGAAGGGATCGCTGTCATGGCAAGTGCTAGCCTTAAATTTTACAACTGGACACAAATATGAAAATTTTAATAGTAGAAAACGAAATTTACCTAGCTGGCTCGATGGCTAGCAAACTAGCTGACTTTGGCTACGACTGTGAGATCGCAAAGAGCGTCAAAGAGGCTTTGAAATTTGAAAATTTTGACGTAGTGTTACTTTCTACCACACTCCCAGGGCAGGACTTCTACCCAGTCATAGAGAAATTTAAAAGCTCTATCATCATCTTACTCATCGCCTACATCAACAGCGATACCGTGCTAAAACCGATACAAGCGGGCGCGGTGGATTACATCCAAAAGCCATTTATGATAGAAGAGCTTGTTAGAAAGATAAGACATTTTGAAGAGTTTAGAGGCTTTAAAAATGAGATCAAAAACTATGAAAACTATATAAATTTCGCCCTAAAAGATTACGAGATACCTTGTTTTGAAGCTAAAAAGATCAAATTTCCACTTCTTTTAAAATCAAGCAAGAGCGGATATAGCGATAAATTTATCTTTAACTATGTAAAGGCAAACAAAACGCCATTTTTGTTTTTGGGCAAAGCCTGTTTTAGCGAGCTTGAAAAAGCACTTTCTCAAAGTGGCAACGAGCTAATATACATCACGAATCTTGAAGAGCTAAAAGATGATGAAAAAGAGAAAATTTTAGAGCTTTGCAAAAAGAAAAAAGTAGCTATCCAAACTAGCGATTTTGCGCAAAGTGCGCCATTTGACGAGCTTGAACTATCCATCCGAGATAAAAACTTTGACATCGGCGAGATCGTCACAATCGATGAATATATAAAATATATCATCGTTAATTATCAAGATAAATTCCCCGACACCGAGCTAAGCAAAAAGCTTGGAATTTCTAGAAAATCACTTTGGGAAAAGAGAAAGAAATATGACGTCAGCAAGAAAAAATAGTGAAATTTCTATAAATACCGAAGTTTATGGCGCCTTAGAGCTTATCAAAAACAAAATTCTCTCAAATTTTAGCGCTCTGATGGACGACGAGCAGATCAAAGAGGTGGCAAAAAAGGGCTACTTTAACGGCGAGCCGATGCCCTACTCTTTTGGCTTTGCTCCATTTGGCGAGGTCAATCAAAATATCGCTAGCAAGCTGCATGCTGGACAAAGAGTAAATTTAAATATGGACGGCAAGATCGTTGGGCACATCGACGTGGCAAAGGTCTTTAAATTTGACGAGAGCATGCGAGCTAAAAATATATTTTTAGCAAATGAGTCAAACAGCGAAATGTCACTAAATTTAGGCAAATACGGCATAAGCGGCGAGTTTGAGCTATATGATGAGAGCTTACAGATAAGCAAAGATGCGCTAAATGAGCTGATAAAAGAGAGTGGTGCCAAGAAGATAACGGCTGTTTTTTTAACGGCTGATCCTTTTAACCGCGCGCATGAACGCCTAGTTAGGATGACTATCGACAAGGCCGATCTCGTGGTCGTTTTTCTAATAAGAACGCGTGAAGAGAGGCATATTGATTACGAGATCAGAAAGCAAGTGCTTGATTATTTCAACCAAAACTACCTGCCGACAAAAAAGGTCTTTGTCTTTGCACTGAAAAACACAACCCTTTTTAGCTCGCACGCCAACCCAACGCTTGAGTGCATTGCAGCTTCAAGACTTGGCGCAAACAAGCTAGTCATCGGGCAAAACCACTCTGGCATTGGCATGTTTTTTGATCACAACGAAGTTCATACGATACTTGATATCTACAAAAATGATCTAAATTTAGACGTGATCGTCCTGCCTGAGCTAGTTTATTGCAACAAGTGCAAGACGCTAGTTAGCACCAAAAGCTGCCCGCACGGACAGCACCACCAGATCAAATACCACCCAGACGTGATCAAAGAGCTGCTATTTAACGGCATAATGCCACCAGCCATACTAGTAAGGCCTGAAATTTCAGCGCTCATCTTAAGCAAGCTTTATGTAAATCGCTTCAAAGATATACAAAAGCTCTGCGACGATCTCTTTGTAAATTCTGGACTGCTTGAAAACAAGACTGACCGCGACTTTTACGAGGAGCTCATGAAGCTCTACCAGACATCATCACTCACTTAAGGAAATTTATGCAAAAACTATTTTTGACATTTTTTGGATTTGGACTTTTACCAAAGGCACCTGGCACTTGGGGCTCGGTGGCTGGAGCTGTGGCAGCTTATTTTGTGTTATATTTTTTCTCATCTACCACGCTTTTGCTAGCTAGCATTTTGCTATTTTTGGTGAGCATTAGCGTCATTGATGATTTTGAAAAAAAGGTAAATTCACACGACGAGAGCTTTATCGTGATCGACGAGGTTGCTGGCGTTTGGCTTGCTATCGCCATTAGCGGAGCGACGATCTCTCAGCTAGTGCTTTCGCTCGTGCTTTTTAGAGTACTTGACATCAAAAAGCCATCGATCATTGGCAGGATCGACCGCAACGTAAAGGGCGGACTTGGCGTTATGGGCGATGATATGGTTGCTGGATTTTTCGCTGGCATTATTAGCGCGATGATATATGGCGTGGCTATGAAATTTGGCGTAGTTTTGCCGTAAGC
>CAUQCU010000016.1:0-21723 GCA_963516555.1 Campylobacter concisus
TAGGAGATGCTAAATGATCCCTTACAGCCGTCAGCAGATCACAGAAGAGGACATAAAGGTAGTCACAGATGCCTTAAAAGATGACATCTTAACAGGTGGCCAAAAGGTCAGTAAATTTGAAGAGGAGCTGGCAAAGTATATTGGTGTAAAGCACGTGATTGCTATGAACTCAGCCACTTCAGCCCTACACGTAGCCTATCTTAGCCTTGGCGTAAAGGCTGGCGATGAAGTGATCACGACACCTATCACCTTTGCAGCCACTGCAAATGCAGCTTTGATGGCAGGAGCGCAGGTCAAATTTTGTGACGTAAAAGCAAATGGCAACATCAATGAAGAGAAAATTCCAGCTCTAATCACACCAAAAACAAAGGTGATAACTGCGGTTGATTACGGTGGTAACCCAGTGGAGCTAGATAAGATCATAAATTTAGCCAAAAAACACGGCATAAAAGTTATAGACGACGCCTCTCATGCCCTTGGTAGCGTGCAAAACGGCGTCAAAGTGGGCGTTAAGGCTGATATTAGCATATTTAGCTTTCACCCAGTAAAGCCTATCACCACGCTTGAGGGCGGCGCGCTTGCTACAAACGACGATGAGCTTGCAAGGCTAGCAAGGCTATATAGAAGCCACGGCATCGCTAAAACAAAGCTTTGGGATAGCGACATGAGCCTGCTTGGATACAACTACAGGATAACAGACGTGGCCTGTGCTTTGGGGCTTAGCCAGCTAAAAAGGCTGGATAGCTTTATCGCTAAAAGAAACGAGATAGCTAAATTTTATGATGAGAAATTTAGCGAGTGTGAATATTTTAAAATCATAAAAATTCCAGCAAATACAACTAGCTCAAGACACCTATATCCATTGCTTTTGGATGAGAAATTTTGGGATAAAAAAGAGCAAATTTTTGAAGCACTCTTGCAAAAAGGCGTTGGCGTGCAGGTGCATTATAAGCCAACATATAAATTTAGCTTTTATAAAGCACTACTTGGCGAAATTTCACTGCCAAATGCGGAGAAATTTTATAGCGCCGAGCTTAGCATCCCATGCCATCACGGAATGAGCGTAGATGATGCTAAATTTGTAGCAAGCACGCTTTTTGATGTGTTAAGCAATGTTTAATTTTAAAGTTAAAAAATGATTGTAATTCATGCACGAGGAAATGAAAAGATAGGCATAGGCAATCTTGCTAGATGCTATGAACTTGTGAAATTTCTTGCTAAAGAGCATGAGGTAAGAGCTATTTTTGAATGTGATGAAAAGTTATTTTCTAGGTTTAGTCAAAATGCTTTTAGAAGCGAAAGTTTGAAGCACTCAAAAGAGTTGATAGCCAGATTAGAACCTAAAATTTATATCAATGATTTGCTAGATGCCGATAAAAACTTGAGTGATTATGTAAGAAGTGTTGGCACACAAAAGATAGTGAGTTTTAACACTCTTGAATATGGCTTTGAACCCGATGTACTAATCATAGCTGATGAGTTTAACTATCCAGCACCACATGGCAAATTTAAAGTTTTTCGTTCGTTTAATTATTATATAGTTGGCGAGGATGTTTTAAAAAACCGAACAAAATTTATACCAAAAAAGCAGTTAGAAAATGTTTTACTCTCCTTTGGTGGCTCTGATCCAGCGATGTTTAGTGAGTATTTTGCAGATGTTATTAAAGAAAACGACAAACATCACTACACGCTTGTGCTCGGTCCTGCCATGAGTGAAGAGCGAAAAATAAGAATTAAAAGCATTAAAAAAACAAATTTGGACTTTATCGATAGCCCAGCTGATCTGATAGAGTTACTAAAAAAGCATGATATCCTTCTTACTCTAGGCGGCATGAGCGGATATGAGGCTATGACGCTTGGAGTGCCAGTTTGTGGGGTGCGGTGGGAGTATCTTGCTTATGTAGTGAAGAGTTTTGGCGAGTTAAAGATGATGAATGACTTAGGAAATATCAGTGATGCCTATGTAAATTTATTAAATTTAAACATTGATAAAGTTAATGAAATTTGTCAAAATGCCTATCTCAAGATAGATGGTAATGCGCTAGCAAATATAACAAAAGTTTTAGAAGGATTTATAGATGAGTGAAATCAGCCTTAAAATTTGTAAAGGTGGTGATCTTGGTGTAAATTCTTATATTCTTATGAGTAAAGATAGTGCGATCGTGATCGATCCAGGGGATTTTAAACAGATAGCTAAAGTTTTGCAAGGTAAAAGACTTGAGTATATCATTATCACACATGAGCATTTTGACCATATATTTGCACTAAATGAGTTAAGGGATCTTTTTGGCGCTAAGGTGATCGCACAAAGGATGGCAAGCCAGAACATCACAACATCAAGCAAGAATTTATCTAGATTTAGCGATATGATCTATGATGTTATGAAGGTCGCAAAGAGACAAAATATTGTGGAGTTTAATGCACAAAAAGCTGATATAGAATTTGATGAAAGTTACGAACTCTTGTGGCAAGATCATACGCTTTTACTTACTCATACGCCAGGACACACCGAGGGGAGTTGCTGCATAAGGGTTGATAGGTGGCTATTTTGCGGTGATAGTTTATTTGAAGCCACGCAAACCTCATTTTTAGGTGGATCAAAAGCAAAAGCAAGATATGATGAAATTTCTCTACCATTTTTTAGATCGCTAGATCCAGATTTGCACGTTTATGCTGGGCATGGCGAGAGCTTTATCTTGGGTGATAAACTAAATGCCATACAAAGAGCGATTGAGATTTTTAAAAATCGTCCGAAATTTACAAATCTTTTTGTTAGTTTTGATGAATTTAATAAAATAATAAACGAGGCACAAATTCTAGTGCGTGGCAATAACTGTTTTTTACTCATTAAACATAACGGTTTTTATAAATTTTATTATTTGGTTGATAGTTTGGCTAATTTAAAAAATTTAGATGCTTTTTTTAGGCTTATAAATGAACCTATTATAGCCGAAATCGTCTCAAAAGAAGCGATTAAGAGTGATTTCTTTTGCGATATAGGTTTTAAAGATTATAAAATTTACTCTAGATACAAATCAACAAAAAAAAATAGAAGCTTTAAAAATGTGCAAAACGCAACTTTAGATGATATAGATGAAATTTTGGAGCTTATTAATAAAACGTTTGATCCATTGAGTGATTATTTACCAAATTTTGATGAGTTAAAGGAGCTAATATTAAAGCAGGCAGTATTTGTTGTTAGGCTTGAAAATGTAGTAGCTGGCGTGGCTATATATGAGCTCAAACAAAAAATTTGTTATTTTAGACTAAATTGTGTTAGACAAGATTTTCAAAATGGGCTTATTGGGTATGCTTTGGCATCAGCTCCAGAGCAAATGCAAGAAGCTCAGGTTTTTTATGCATGGATGCATGATGAAAATAGTGAAGCAATTAGGCTAAATCAAGCACTAGGGTATAAGCCAGATGGTTTAAAAGACTATATTTTTATAAAAAAGGATAATGGATGAGTTTAGAAGTCATACAAAATTTAGTTATTGAAACGCTAAAGGAATATAACCAGGAGTTAGAAAGCAAAGAGCTAGAAAATCCAACAATAAACACTAGGCTTTATGGTGCTTCTAGCGCATTAGATAGTCTTGGTTTGGTTTATGTAATAGGCGATTTAGAAGATAAAATTTATAAAAACTTTCACAAAAGCATTGTCTTAGCAGATGAAAGAGCTATGAGCCAAAAGACATCACCTTTTAGAAGCGTAGAAACACTAGCCAACTATATACAAAATCTCTTAGAAGAATAAAATGGTTAGAGTAATAGTTATAACTGGCACATCAAAGGGTATTGGGCTTGAGTTAGCGAAATATTACTTACAAAAAGGCGATATGGTTGTCGGTTGTGCTAGAAGTCAAAATAATATAAAAGATAAGAATTATAGGCATTTTGTTCTTGATGTGAGCGACGAGAGAGCAGTTGTCGATATGATAAGGGAAGTAAAAACAGAGTTTAATAAGATAGATATACTTATAAATAACGCGGGTATAGCTTCGATGAACCATTTTCTAACTACCTCTTTTGAAAGTGTGAAAAAGGTATTTTCTACAAATTTCCTCGGCACATTTTTATTTAGTAGAGAAGTAGGAAAGATTATGATGAGGCAAAAATTTGGCCGCATTGTAAATTATACAACTGTGGCTAGCGCGTTGAGACTAGAAGGCGAAGCGATCTATGCTGCTAGTAAAAGTGCAATAGAAAATTTAACTCAAACTCTCTCAAAAGAACTTGCGCCATTTAATATTACAGTCAATGCCATCGGTCCAACTCCTGTAAAAACTGATCTCATCAAAGCTGTGCCACAAGATAAGATTGATGCATTGCTAGAAAAACAAGCGATAAAAAGACTTGGAAATTTTGAAGATATAAAAAATGTGATTGATTTTTACATAGATGAAAAGAGCGAATTTATAACTGGACAGATTTTGTATTTAGGCGGAGTTAATGGCTAATGAATAAGATGATTGATAAATTTAAAGATAATGATCAAACAGCAATAATCTATGATGGCAAAAAATATAGTTACAATGAGCTATACATAAAGATAAAAGAGATAGAAAGCTTTATAAAAGACAAGATAAAAAGCGGCGAAGTGGTTGCTATTTTGGCAGATTATTCATTTGTTAGCATTGCGCTATTTTTTGCACTTTATGAGAATAAAAATATAATCGCACCCATAACTTCAACATCACAAAAAGAGATAGATGGAAAAATAAAAGAGTCATTTGGCACAAAGATAATAAATTTAGAAAATGAAAAATTAGTAATTACAAATATAAAAAGTGAAGCAAGTCATAAAATCATAAATGACTTACAAACTTCAAAATGTGCTGGCTTGATACTATTTTCAAGCGGTAGCACAGGTGCTCCTAAGGCAATGATACATAATTTGGACACTTTGGTGGATAGTTATGGTGATAAAAAGCAAAAGCAGATAAATATGCTAGTCTTTTTGATGTTTGACCATATCGGTGGCATAAATACGATGTTAAACATCTTATCTATGAATGCAACGATGATAATACCGCAAAACAGAAATGCTGATGACATTTGCAAGCTTATAGAAGAGTATAAGATAGCTGTTTTACCATCTAGTCCGACATTTTTAAATTTGATCCTTATAAATAGATCTTATGAAAAATATGACCTAAGCTCGCTCAGGATGATAACTTATGGCACTGAGACTATGCCTGAAGGTCTTTTAAACAGACTTAAGGCAGTCTTTTCAAAAGTGAAATTTTTACAAACATTTGGTACAAGCGAAACAGGTATAGCAGCAACATCATCAAAGTCTTCTAGCTCTACTTTTATGAAAATAGACGATGAAAATTTAGAGTATAAGATCGTAGATAATGAGCTGTGGCTAAGAAGTAAAACGCAAATTTTAGGCTATCTAAATAGGTCGATGGAGAGCTTTACTAATGATGGCTGGTTTAAAACTGGTGACTTGGTAGAGCTTGATAATGAAGGTTTTATAAAGATAATTGGCAGAAATAAAGAGATCATAAACGTAGGAGGACAAAAAGTTTTACCAAGCGAGGTTGAGTCTGTGCTACTTGGCATGGATGAGATCGAGGATTGCTTAGTTTATGGTGAGCAAAATGCGATCACTGGACAAAGTGTCTCTTGTGACGTAGTTTTAAAGCATGGTATTGATGATAGTGGATTTAAGATTTTAGTTAGAAAATTTTGTAAGGATAAGCTAGATAATTTTAAAATCCCAACAAGGGTTAATGTCGTGCAAAAAACTGAATTTACGGAGAGATTTAAGAAAAGCAGGATAAAAGGCTAAGCGGATTTTGTCCGCTTAGCTTAAGAAATTACTTTGAGCCCTTTGGTAGCGCATAAATAACAGTTTCTTCTTGTGTGCAGTCGTAATGACGCATAAAAAGTTCATACTCTGGAACCCATAGTTTTAGTAGTAAAGGCAGATCCCAAAGGTCACTAAATTTATGATAGATGCAAATGGCTAATTTTGGTTTATGTTTAATGATATCATCCATAACGCCAAGTAGTGCATATGTTTCAAAAGTTTGAACGTCCATTTTTATATAAGTTGGAGCTTGATCTATTACGTCACTTATGGCAGCTACTTTGACCTCTTCACCCTCGCCACCATCTGCGCTTTCTTGCAATGTAGAGCATGCATCGTTGCTTCTTATATAAAAGCTTTTAGTTTTATAATAAACTCCAGCATCTATAGCTTTTATCTTATCTTTTTGTTCAAGTGTATTTATATATTCAGTCAAAATTTTATAGTTTTTGCCATCTGGTTCAAAACTATAAATTTGCTTAAATTTGCCATTTACAGCCTTTATAAAAGCCTCTATCGTATCTCCAGTATAGCCACCGCAATCAACAAAAACTTCTTCATCACTAAATTTAACTACATCATCGAAGTATTGCTTTTTAAGATCATCTTTTACATCTAAAAGATAGTGATAGTCTTCAGTGAGTTTAAATTTTAATGCAGCCTTATAAACTTCTTTTGATTTTTCATCACTAAGTAGATTATAAAGTGTAACGATACGTGAAATTTCTGGAGTGGTAAAGACGTGATTTAGTTCATTAAGGTCGTATTCTTTAAAGTCATTTAGTGTTTTTTTATTCATTACACCATCTGATATTAGGCTTTTACCAAGACTTCTCATACTGTAGTAGTGTTTGAACCCACCATCATAAAGGATGTGTGGCATATGTGCAAATGCTTCATTGTTCATAAAGATGACTGTATTTTCTGGATCTTTATAAAATTCTTCTTTTGATAACAACCTTGCTTTATCTTTGTATTTGTTATATCTTTGCAAATCTATGTAGTTATAGTCTTTGCAATTTGCAAAAATCCCATCGCCACTTTCTCTCTCAGCTACCCAATCATATACGCCATATATATCTACATCGTATGTTAGCTTTAAAAATTTAGGAAGCACTTTGAGATAGTAACCAGTGCCAAGAACGATGAGCTTTTTATTTTTACAAAGCTCTTTAAAATGCTCTGCTTTTTGTTTCTCAAAAATGCTCTCAAATTTCCCATCCTGAGTATTAAAAAGAGCATCAACAATCTGTTTAAATTCAGCGTCTTTGATATCCATACTTCTCTCCTTAAAAAAGTTTTCGTAATTTAACTCGATCTATTTTGCCATTTATGTTTAGAGGCATTTCAGATAGCTTTATAAATTTGCTAGGTAGCATATATTTTGGTAGCTTATCTCTTAGTGCCAGCAATATTTCCCTTTGTTCGATGTTGCCCTCGTAAATTAAGACAATGTTTTTATTTTCATCATCATATAAAACACAAGCATTAAATATCCCATCTATTGCTAAAACAGCGGTCTCTATCTCGCCTAATTCTATGCGGTAGCCTTGATGCTTGATCTGAAAATCTTTCCTGCCTTTATACATTAGCTCGCCATATTCATTATAATAAACTACGTCCCCAGTACGATAAATTTTTTCAGGATATGCATTATTTAGAGGATTTTGGGTAAAAGCAGCATTTGTTTTTTCTGGATTATTATAATATCCATGTGCTAAAGAGCTACCCCTTATGCAAAGCTCTCCTAAAATGTTTTTATCGGTAACAAGCTTGTCGTTTTCATCAAGCACTAACACATCAGTATTTTTGCATGGATATCCAATAGGTAGTGGCTCATCGTCTGCAAAATCTCTATCTAATCTATAATGTGTAGAGATTACGGCAGTTTCTGTTGGTCCATAAAAATTCGAAAAAACTGCATCTGGGATATACCGTTTCCAATACATCAAATGTTTTGTCGGCATTAGCTCTCCACCGTAAAACACAGTCTTTATATCTAGTTTAACGCCACCTAAAACATCAAGTTTTGAAACAGATGTCAAAGCAGAAGGCACCCAGTGGATAAAATTTATCTTTTTATCTTTGAGGAATTCAACCAGTTTGGCTGGAAACATAAAGAGATTTTCTGGGATTATTACCAGTGTTGAACCAGTTGCCAGTGCGATATAGATATCGGATGCTGAAAAATCAAAATGAAATGGAGTTTGGTTGCCAATTATTAAATTTTCATCAAATTTATACTCTTCAATAACCCAGTCAATATAGTCTATAATGGCTCGGTGAGGCACAGTCACGCCTTTTGGCACACCAGTAGAACCAGATGTGTTTAATATATAAAGGGGATCAGTGTCTATGAGTAGATTTCTATTTTTGGGATTAAATTTAGAGCTATCATCTAAATTTATATCCTCAAATTTAATTAGTTGTACATCACTTAACTCACGTAATGTATCAAAGTGTGTCTCGTCTGTTACGATAAATTTGATACCTAAATTTTTTACTATAGCATCGACCCTTGAAACTGGATTTTTGATATCGATAGGAACATAAAAACATCCATTTTGCATTATCCCTGTAAAACTAACTATGCATCTAGCTGTTTTTGGTAAAAAAACCCCAATAGGGACGAGACGTGAAACCCCAATACTTTGCAAATGTGCTGCAAAAGCCAAAGAATTTTTTAGAAGAGTATCAAAATTTATTGATGAATCTTGATCTGTTACTGCAATATTATTAGGATAGCGTTTGGCAGTTCTCTCTAAGTAGCATAAAACATCTTTTTGCAAGACACGACCTCCTATGTCATAAATTTAGCTTCATTTTATTACAAGTAAGCTAAGATACTACTAAAATTTATTTTAAAGACAAGGACTAGTTTTATGAATTTAGAACAAAAAATGGAACTTATCGCCGAGTTGCTAGAATTAGAGGTGAGTGATTTTACTCCTGAAACAAATTTGGACGATTTGGAAGAATGGGATTCTTTAGCAGCTATCTCTTATGTAGTTATGATGGATGAAAAATTTGGTGTAGTGGCAAAACCAAGCGATATTAAAAATTTTCATACTATTCAAGACATCTTAGATAGTATGAAATAATTTTTATTGTCATATCTTTTTAGCACATATTAGCATAAAACAAAAACGATGCTAAATTTAAAAAATAAAAAAATACTAATAATAGGCTGTGGTACCATAGGTGATGCCACAGCACAAATTTTAAGTGAGTTTGGAAGCAAGGTTGTTATAAGCGATACGAATAAACTTGCATTGGATAGAACTTTTTTAAAATTGAGTGGCAGCAAGCATCGAAAAGCATTATTTGATATTACGCAGATAGATAAAATCAAAAATTTTATAGAAGATATTGTTAAATTTGATAATACTAAGCTTGATGGATTAGTCTATGCTGTAGATAAAAATTTAACTGCACCCTTAATGAATACTTCATTAGAACTTTTACAAGATGTTATGATGGTAAATTTCTTTGCTTTTATTGAGGTGGTTAAGGCTTTTATTGGCGAAGAAGTTTATAACCCAAATAGTAGCATAGTGGCAGTTTCAAACTATGCATCACTAGGGGCTGATAAAGGGCAAATAGCTTACGGCGCATCAAAAGCAGCGATGGATAATAGTATGCCTGCGATCGCAAAAGAAATTTACCACAAAGGCATAAGAATAAATTCTATACGACCAGCTATAGTGCAAAGCGATAAGCAACTTAGTGAGCGAGAAAAAGAACTGGTTGCTATGATGCAAACTGGTTCGATCGATCCTAAAATTTTAGCCCAGCAGATAGCTTTTTTACTAAGTGATGCATCAAGTGGCGTTTATGGCAGGCATTTTGATGTTAGAGGCTATCTGGTATGATGAATTTTAAAAATAAAAAAATTTTAGTAACTGGTGCAAGCTCTGGCATAGGAAGACAAATAGCAATCCAACTAAGCGAACTAGGTGCTAGTGTGGTGCTAATAGCAAGAGATGAGACAAGATCAAAAGAGACCTTGTCTATGATGAAAGAATCTACTAAACACAAAATTTTTATTTATGATTTGCAAAACATAGAAGGCATTGAAGAGTTGATATCAAAATGTGTTAGTTGTGATGGGATCAAATTTGATGGGTGTGTCCATGCTGCCGGTATAGCATCTATATATCCGTTTAAAATGCTTAATTATGAAACAAATGAGAAAATTTTTAAGGTAAATACTTCATCGGCTCTTGAAATAGTAAGGCACTTATCAAAAAAAATGAACTCTAACGATGGTGCATCTGTCGTATTTTTCTCATCAATTTTAACAAAGATTTTTTCAAAAGGGCAAATTCCATACATTATAAGCAAAGCATCACTTGATGCGATAGCTAAACCATTATCTTTGGAATTATCTAAAAGAAAAATTCGCATAAACACAATTATAATAGGAGGGGTCTTAACTAAAATGGTAAAAGACACACAGGTTTTTAGAGACTTAAAAGACCATGAAAAAGATCCATATACTACATCTGATATATGTAGGGCACTGGAGCCATGTGAAGTGTCTAGTATGGCAATATTTTTATTAAGTGATACTGCTAGATATATAGTTGGTGAAAATTATTTTATAGATGGTGGAAATTTTAGATAACAAGGAAGAACATGTTAGAAAAAATAAGAAATATACTAATAGACATTAGACCTGAGTATGATTTTTTAAGTCAAGATGATTTTATAGAAACTGGTATGTTAGATAGCTTCGATATACTCACGCTAGTAACAGATTTAGAGGCAGCTTTTGGTGTCAAAATAGATGGTGGAGATATAGTGCCTGAAAATTTTGGTAACTTAGAAGCCATAAAAGCACTTCTTGTTAAAAGCGGGAGTAAGAATGAGTGAGCAAAATTTAGAGAGTATAAAAAAAATACTCTCTTCTCGTCCGCCAAAAACAAACTGCTTTCTTTTTTTTAATGAAATTTGTGAGCTTATGGATACTCATAAAGCCGACTTTTATCTAAAAGATGAAAATAGTGTATTCATGTTTTTAAATACTAATGGATACTTTAAATTTTATTATTTTGTGAATGATTTTAAAGATATAGCTTTAGCAAAGCCATTGCTTGATGAATACCACAAAATAAATGATGTCTCACTTGATTTCATCACAAAAAATGATCGTTTTTTAGAAGAATTAAAAGAGGCTATTTATCCTATTGGTTTTAAATTTTATGCAGAATTTGCAAGGTTTTCTGACACTAAATCCAGCATTTTGGTTGATGATAATATTGACTATTTTAAGCTTTTAAAATTTGCCGAGCCTAGTGATGCTGAAGAAATACTTGAAATAATGCATAGCGAATTTGACAAGTTAAAAGATGATATGACAACGAGAGATGAACTGTTAAAGTTAATAGAAAATGGCACTGTGCTTATAAAAAAAGAACTCGGAAAAATAATTTATATCAACATATATCAACTGACACAAAATGCATTATATTCTAGGCTTGCATGGATAGATAAAAATTTTAGGAAGCCTAAGTTTGCGGTTGAGATATATAGTGCTGCGGATGCTTTTATCCAAAATATAATAAAAGATAAACATATTAGATACTATTACTGGATGAATAAAGAAAGTAAAGTATATAAAATGTCTAAGTTGCAAAATGTTCCTACAGATGGACTGACAAATAATATTTTTATTTATAAGAGTAAAAAATGAAAACTAGATTTTATGGTAAAAAAATTTCAGGTATGTTGGTTTTGCTACCAGAGAATGAATTTACTTTTGAAGAGGATATGAAATTTAACTCACTCTCTGAAAAGCAAAATTTAAAGCTTAAAAATACTATGGGTTATGATCGCCATAGGTTCTTTAAAGACGATTCTTATCTATCTCAGATAGCGACTTATGGACTAAATTATCTTTTTGAAAATGGTTTATTAAAAAGAGATGATATCTCAGCTCTTGTTGTCGCCACTACAACACCTGATTTCCTGATGCCATCTACATCAAATTTGATAATGGCCTCAGCAAATTTAAATAGTGAAACCTTTTGTATGGATACAAATCAACAATGTGCCGGTTTTGTAAATGGTTTGTTTGAGGCTTTTATGCTCTTAAATAACGATGATGCTAAAAAAGTAGTGTTGATAACTGGCGATGTTTTGTGTAAAAATCCAGATAGAAGTAATACAAGTAGTTATCCTTTAGCAGGTGATGCAGTGTGCATAACGATAGTAGAAAATGATGATGATAACTCTCCTGCTTATTTTCACTCTGTGGTAAATACAGAAGGTTATGATGCTCTTATCTTTCCGTCAATGGGCTATAGACGTGTTACTGACGAAGAGAGGGCAAAATTTGCAAGCTCTAAATATGGTGGTTATGATTATTTAGACTGTATCCATATGGATGGGCAAGCGGTATTTCAATATGTTATGCAGGATGTCCCAAAATATATAAACGAAACCTTGGAATTTTCAAAAAAAGATAAAGATGAAATGGCATATTATTTCTTTCATCAGCCAAATAAATTTATGGTAGATAAACTAGCGCAAAAGCTAGGAGTTTCAAGCCAAAAGGTTCCAAACAATGTTGTTACATTTTATGGCAACTCAAATAGCTCAACCATCCCTGTGTGTATGGCACATAATGCAAAGGATGAGCTTTTGGGAGAAAAACGTCTTTGCATGCTAGCTGGATTTGGTGCAGGATTAAACTATGCAGGCATAGTGATGGAGCTTGGTAAATTTGATTTTTGCGAGATGGTTGTAACGAAATTTTAAAAACCACCTATTTTTAGAATTTATATCTGTATCTCTTTTATCTCGTAAAGCTTATCAAAAAGCTTTCTTGATTTTGTCTCTTTTAAAATTTTGCTATCGTAGTCATATAGTTTTGAGGTGTGGTAAAAATAATTTTCTTCGTTTCTAGAGGATATTAAAATACCACCCTGTCCAACTCTAAAACCCCTACTGTTTGTATATCTAACTTCATAAGATATGAGTTTTATCCCAAGTTTCCAACATATAAACATCATGCAGTTATGAAGTACTACTCCGCCACCTTCAAATTTATATAGCTCATCTACTAAATAATACCCAACATAAAATGATCCGTCTTCAAGTTTTTTAAAATTTATTACGGCGTAGTCTTTATCATCACATGTTATTAAAAAGGCAAAAAAGATATCCTTTTTCTCTAGCAGTTTATGATAGTCGTTGTGCTGCTTGGTAGTTATAAGCTCAGTCGAATTTGAAACAACTCTAACGAATTCTTGATTACGATATTTTAGAATTTGCATATATTTTTCATGAGATAAATTTAAGAAATTTATGATCCTTAGCTCTTTTTTTTTCATTTTTTACCTTTTGATCTTTGCAGTGCCTCATACAAAAATTCAGCCCTTTGCCAGTCATCCAGTGTGTCTATATCCTGCACTAAATGGCGTGGTAAAATGATAGGAATACTATCTTGTCCAAAAAAAACATCATCACTTGATGAGATGTCTAAATTTGCCCAATAAAATTGTCCTGCGTCTTGATAGGCCTCTTCTAGATCTTGACTTCTCTTGACAAAATTTTCTTTCCAAAACATCTCGCATCTGCCGTTATCTGTAATTTTAAATGTTCGCCAAATAGGAAAAGGCATAGATGTGCAAGAAAAAGCGTATTTTGCATTTGAGTTAGATAGTTTTTCAAACCCTAGCCTTAGGTATTTTTCATCGATTAGCGGAGCAGTAGCGTAAATGGTGCAAACAAATTTTATTTTCTCTCCACGATTTTTTAAAAAATTTATGGCGTGTTCTATGACGGCACCTGTTGTGGTAAAGTCATCGCTTAGCTCTTTTGGACGCATAAATGGGACACTTGCACCAAACTTTTGAGCAATGTCCGCTATCTCATCATCGTCTGTTGAAACGATGATCTCATCAAATAGCTTTGCGTTGATCGCAGCCTCGATGCTATATGCGATCATAGGCTTACCAAAAAATGGTTTGATATTTTTTCTAGGTATCCTTTTGCTGCCGCCACGTGCCGGGATAATGGCTATCGTTTTTTCTTGCATTTTTTACCTTATGTTTTTGGCTGATTATAGCCTAGCAAGTAAAATTTTATGATAAAATCAAACTAAAATTACGGAGTAAAATATATGAAAATAGCAAATTTTGATACCGATAAAAGCGTCCTTTTGATTGCCGAACTTTCAGCAAACCATTCTGGTAGTTTAGAGCTTGCTATTGAGACTATTAAGGCAGCAAAAAGAGCTGGAGCGGATGCGATAAAACTACAAACTTATACCGCTGATAGTCTTACTTTAAATTCAAAAAATGATGACTTTATGATAAAAGGCGGACTTTGGGACGGCTATGACCTATATAGTCTTTATGAAGAAGCTCTAACTCCAAGAGAGTGGCATGAAAAACTTTTTCAAGTGGCAAAAGAAGAGGGGCTTATTTGTTTTTCAAGTCCATTTTGTAACGACGATGCTGATTTTCTAGAGCAATTTAACCCGCCAGCATATAAGATCGCTAGTTTTGAAGTGACAGATTATGATTTTGTAGAACATATAGCCAAAAAAGGCAAGCCAGTGATCATCTCTACTGGTATAGCCACAGAAGAGGAAATTTATGATGTGGTAAAAATTTGTAGAGATTGTGGCAATGAAGATGTCGCTCTTTTAAAATGCACATCAAGCTATCCGGCACCACTTGAAGATATGAATTTACGCACTATTGCAGATATGAAGGCTAAATTTAATGTTACACCTGGTTTTTCAGATCATACTTTAGGGATTGTGGCACCTGTTGTAGCCGTTAGCCTAGGTGCAAGGATAGTTGAAAAGCACTTTATCCTAAGCAAAGAAGTAAAAAGTGTAGATGAGGCATTTAGCCTTGATGAGACTGAATTTAGACAGATGGCAGATGCCGTAAGAGATACTGAAAAACTACTAGGAAGTGTGACCTATGAGCTAGATCAAAAAGCAGCATTAAATCGATATGGCGCTCGCTCACTTTATGCAAGCGCAGATATAAAAAAAGGTGAAATTTTTAGTGAGAAAAATGTAAGGAGTATTCGACCTTTTTTGGGGTTGCATCCGAAATTTAAACATGAATTACTAGGCAAAAAAGCAAAAAGAGATATAAAGTTTGCTGAAAGATTAACGATAGAGGATTTAAAATGAGTAAAAAAAATAGTAACCAAATTAGTGATAAAACTAAATTATCTGATAATGGCGGAGCAAAAGTTCAAAATCCAATATTTCAAAAAAACCTTCAAGCGCTTTTTCAACAAGATGAAATTTTAGCAGCTAGGCTTTGGTCTATTGTTGGTAATAAAGATTATGAAATTTTTATAGGAAAAGATCCTATTGATATAAATTTAATAAACAAACATACTTTTAAATATATATATGATAATCCAGCTACTGATATCCTAAAACTACTTGAAGATACAGAGAAGGGCTATAAGCGTTATCCGATGCTATTTTTTTACGGTCTGGGCAATGGCATACTTTATAAAGCACTAGCAAAAAATGAAACTCATCAAAAAATAGTGGTTATAGAACCAGAGATTGAAATTCTATATCTTGTTTTAAATGTCGTTGATCTTTCAAATGAGCTAGCAAGCGGGCAGATAATACTTTTTTACTCAAAATTTGCAACATATACGCATTTTTATTACCTAGTGACAGAAGCTAAGCTCAATTCATATGCCAAAACTTACGATCTCAAGGTTCATGCGCCTTTTTATGATCAATATGAAGAAGATTATATAAGGATAAATAAAGAGATTACAAGGGCATTTTCTCAGATAGTAGTGTCTCATGGCAATAGTATTGATGATCTTTTGCTTGGCACGAAACAAAACTGCGAAAATCTAGCATCTATGATTAAAAACTACTGTTATACAAGCCTTGTTAAAAAAAGATATGGCCTTATGGATACAGCTATTATAGTCTCAACTGGTCCGAGTCTTGATAAACAACTTGATACGCTTAAAAAATTTGCACCATATGCTACAGTTATAAGTGTTGATGCATCTTACCCTATATTAGCAAAACATGATATAGCTCCTGACTATGTAATGTCTATGGAAAGAGTATTGCCTACTTCGACTTTTTTTGAGAAAGTGCATCCAAATATTGATAAAGATATATATTTTGTTGTAGCTTCTGTTACACACAAACAAACTATAAAAAACATATTGCCAAGAAGACTGGTTTTAACCATGAGACCTCAGCAAGAAGAGCAAATGTTTGGTATGAAAAGATATGGATATTTGGGAATTGGGCATAGTTGTGCCAATATGGCATATCAATTAGCATATGTTTTAGGTCACAAAAATATTGTTTTTATAGGGCAAGACTTAGCTTTTGCACCAGATGGCAAGAGTCATGCTACTGGACATGCTTTTGCGCAAGCTGATGAGAATATATTTGTTAAGGCTTATGGAGGAGTTGGAGAAGTTAGAACAACATATGTCTGGACATTATTCAAAAATCAGTTTGAAAATGACATTGCGCAATCAAGTTTAGAAAGCATTAAGTCTTATAATTGCACAGAAGGTGGTGCTAGAATAGAAGGAACCATAGAAAGACCATTTTTAGATGTTATGGAAGAGCTCTGCAAAGGCAAAAAGGCAAAGACGCTGCCTAACATCAGAAAAGATAGTGAAACTACTATAAATAAAAATTTACTAAAAGCCTATGAAGTAATAAAGACAAAGATAAAAATCCAAAGCCAAGTAAAACACCAAATAGAAAAAGTCTTTTTAGATGTAGTGCCTAGCATAGATAAGCTACTCAAACTCAACGATGAAAATAAAATAACAGAAAAGCATTTTAATGAGCTTCTTAAAATAACTAAAAAAATAGATAAGCTCAAAGATGTAATTGCAAAAAAAAGTTACCAAAAATATATAGAAAATGTTATACAAATTTCAGTTTATTATCAAGAACTTGAGCTAGCTAAAATTTCAGTAGCCCCTAGTGATACAACTATGCAAAAAGTAAATAAACTACTTGAATGGGTTGAGATGCATAAATACTGGATGTTCTCTGCAGCTGGTGGTCTAAATGCTGATATAGAAGTAACGAAAAAAGCTTCAAAGCCACTTCTTGCTGAGCTTAAAAAGAGAAATCTCATCACCAAAAACGAGATAGGAAGCACAAAAGAGAATTTTAAGCTAAGTATATAAATTAGTTTGCAAGTAAAAGAAATTTTACTTGCAAATTTTTATCAAATTTATTTGCTTCTACAAATGTTATTAATATTTAAATTTGAAAATACTAACCCTTTAAGAAACTAGCTAAAAACAACAACTGCAAATTTAACTTTTATTTTTTTGAATTAGAAAACCCCAAAGACTAGCTTTGGGGCTGGGGGTTTGCGTATTGTAAAAGCATTAACACATTAGGGCTTTGCTACTGCAACAAAGCCTTAATTGAAAACTTAATTTAGCCAGCTACGTTACTGTAGAAGCTTCATTACGTTTTCAAAGAAACTTCATTCAGTTATTACCTATTGTAATAACTTCATTACGTTTTGTTGAACGCTGTTTGCTTGACTCATAGCATAAGCACCTGATTGAGCTAGGATGTTATGTTTTGAGAAGTTAGCAGACTCGCTAGCAAAATCTACGTCCCTGATTTGTGATTCTGCTGATTTTACGTTAACTTGAGTTACAGTTATGTTATTAACTGTAGCTTGAAGTTGGTTTTGAACTGAACCAAGGTCTGAACGAACTTGATCAAGTGTTTTTTGAGCTGACTCAGCGATACTCATAACAGCCATCGCACCGCGAAGTGTCATAACACCTGCAGATTGATTTACTGTTAAAGCCCCACTCATTCTTTGGAAGCCCATAGCTGTTGCCAATTCACCTTTTATTTGGCCTCTTACATCTCTTAAAGAGATAGATTGTTGAGCGCCACCATTTGCTGAGAATGCTACTGATAGTTTTGCAACGCCGCCAGCATCTAGCTTGATATCTCTACCATCAAGGCGAACTAGGTTTAGTCTTCCAACAAAGCCACTAATAGCTGTACCTTTGGCACCACTACCTTTGCCACCAAGACCTTTTGAGATATCTCCACCAGTTGCAACAATAGCACGACCATCACGGCTTGTTAAGACCATTTTGCCGCTTTCAGCATCAACTGAAGCTTCAACGCCTGTTTGATCTTTTACGGCATTGATAGCATTTACTAGTGCGCCATTAGCATCATTTTTTTGAACTTCTAAGTCACCTATTTTAACACCATTTATTGTTAAAGACTTGATTTGACCACCAGCGATAGAGGCACTTGCTCTCCAAGTAACATCAGCTGTTGCTCTAACACCAGTTTTATCAGCAACTTTATTGATATTTTCTGCTAGTGCACCAAGACCTTTACCAATACCTGTTGAAACAACAGCAGATGTAACACCTACATCGTTTACGCCATCAACGTTAAGGAATTTAAGTTTTACTTCACCCATAGCAGTAAGTAGTTTTGAACTCTCAAAACGTGTAAGACCGATCTTGTCAGATGTAGTCGCACCAATACTTGCTTTAACAGTTTGGTTTGAATAAGCACCTATTTGGAACTCTTTATTAGAGAATGTTCCGTTTAGTAGTTGCTGACCGTTAAATGAAGTAGTGTTACCGATATTGTCAAGCTCCTCCATTAGACGAACGATATCAGCTTGCAATGCTTGGCGTGATTGAGTTGTTTGACCGTCTTGAGCTGATTGAGTAGCTTTAGTCTTGATAGTATCAAGAATTTTTAGCTGCTCGTCCATAGCTTTGTCGGCAACTTGAATGATACCAATAGCATCATTACCGTTTGCAATAGCTTGACCTAGAGCTGAAGCTTGGCTTCTTAAGCTATCTGCGATAGATAGACCTGAAGCGTCATCCGCAGCTGTTTGGATACGAAGACCTGAGCTAAGTTTGTTAAGTGACTTAGATAGGTCAGTGTTGTTGCTAACTGCGTTAGCGTGTGTGTTAAGTGCGTTTACGTTTGTGTTAATACGAAAACTCATTGTAAATCCTTTTATGTTTTAAGTTACGACTTCATGTCGCACGAAAACTATATCGATTAATTTTTAAAAAAGTTTAGAGCTATGCATAAAAATTTTTTATAAAAAACAAAAATCGCGCTCCACCTAAAAATTTTTCACACGTTACACTCTAAAAAATTATTTCTGCTACAATTACGCCAAAAAATTCAAAGGCTATATATAAATGAAAAGCTTAATCATCGTGGAATCTCCCGCAAAAGCAAAGACTATCAAAAATTTCTTAGATAAAAGCTACAACGTCATCGCCTCAAAAGGTCACATCAGAGACCTGCCAAAAACGAGCTTTGGCATCAAGATAGAGGATGATAAATTTACCCCAGAGTATCGCATCAGCAGCGATCACTCCGCCATCGTAAAAGAGATAAAAGAGCTTGCCAAGGGTGCAGATGAAATTTACCTCGCGACCGATGAGGATAGAGAGGGTGAGGCGATCGCGTTTCACATCGCAAATGCTATCGGCAAAGAGCCAACCAGCCTGCCTCGCATCGTCTTTCACGAGATCACCAAAAGCGCCATACAAAACGCTCTAAAAAGCCCAAGACACGTCGATATGAACAGCGTCAATGCCCAGCAAACAAGGCGCTTGCTTGACCGCATCGTTGGCTACAAACTAAGTCCGCTTTTAAATTTAAAGATACAAAAAGGCTTAAGTGCTGGCCGTGTGCAAAGTGCAGCCCTAAAGATAATAGTCGATCGCGAGCGTGAAATTCAGGCGTTTAAACCGGTTGAATACTACACCATTGACACCGTTTTTAAAAAAGACCTAGACGCTGAGCTAGTTAAATTTGAAAACCAAAAGATCGAAAAGCTCACTATCCAAAACCCAGACCGCGCAAAATACATCATTGAAAATTTACAAAATGAGAAATTTAGCGTCCGTGAGATCGAGAGCAAGGATAGAAAGATCCAACCAAGTCCGCCATTTATGACCTCGACCCTTCAGCAAAGTGCGAGCAACCGCCTTGGCTTTAGCCCTAAAAAGACGATGATGATCGCGCAAAGCCTTTATGAGGGCGTGCAAACAAACGAGGGCTTCATGGGTGCGATCACTTATATGAGAACGGACAGCTTAAATTTAGCCAAAGAGGCCGTCGCAGCAGCTAGAGAGCACATCCTTCAAAACTACGGCAAAGAGTATCTGCCAGCCAAAGCGATAAGCTACACGACAAGCTCAAAAGGTGCGCAAGAAGCCCACGAAGCGATCCGCCCTACAAATTTAAACTTCACACCGCAAATCGCGGCTAAATTTCTAGAAAAGGATGCGCTCAAACTCTACACGCTCATCTACAATAGATTTTTAGCCTGCCAAATGAGCGCATGTGTGAGCCAAACGCAAAACGTCTATGTCGCAAGCGAAAAAGGCGAGTTTAAGATAAGTGGCAGAAAGGTGCTATTTGACGGCTTTTACAAGGTTTATGGCGAGCTTGATAAGGATAAAATTTTGCCAAATTTAAAAAAGGGCGACGAGATGAGTTTGCAAAGCATAAAAAGCACGCAAAACTTCACCGAGCCACCAGCCAGGTACTCTGAAGCTGGCCTTGTTAAAAAGCTAGAGAGCCTAGGCATCGGCCGCCCAAGCACCTACGCACCGACCATCTCGCTGCTAACATCAAGAGACTACGTTAGGATCGAGAAAAAGCAGCTCATACCAAACGAGATCGCATTTAGCATGATAGGCGTTTTGGAGGAGCACTTTAGCAACATCGTCGATAGCGAATTTACCTCACATCTTGAAGAAAAGCTCGATGAGATCGCGCTTGACAAGGCTGACTGGCAAAAGGTGCTAAGCGACTTTTACTATCCATTTATGGAAAAAATAAGCGCTGGCAAAACTGGCATAAAAAGCCTAAAAACAGCCACTCCGATCGGAGAAAAATGCCCAGAGTGCGGAAGCGAGCTAGTGCTTAGAAAGGGCAGATATGGCGAGTTTATCGCTTGTTCAAATTTCCCAAAATGCAAATATTCAAGAAACGTCGCAAAAGATAATGAAAAGAGTGCAGAAACTGGCTCTACAACGGCTGCTAAGCCAAAACGCGAGCTTAAAAAGCTTGACGTGCCATGTCCAAAATGTGGCGGCGAGATCGTCGAGAGATTTAGCAGGCGTGGCAAATTTTATGGATGTGCCAACTATCCAAAATGCGACTTCATCTCAAACTACGAGCCAGTCGCGCAAAAATGCGATGATTGCGGCGGCGATATGATCAAAAAAGAGCTTAAAAAAGGCACTTTTATAGAGTGCACAAAGTGCAAGAAAAAGACACTTATCTCTGAAAATTAAAACTTATAGCCAAAATTTAAGCCCTTGAGCCTAAATTTGGCTTATAAATTTGGACCTTAAATGCCTGACACCATCGTAGAAGTTAGCCAGTATAAAGGGCAAAAGAGCCTTGTGATAAACTGCACGCAGCTAGGGGACAGCTTCACGCCGCAGTATAAAACCGCCAAACAAAAAAGAGCGGTGCTTGATGAGTGGTGCGACTTTTTAAGAAGCGAGCAAGAGGCATTTGATGAGCTTAACTTTTGCACCAAAATGCCTCAAGAGCTCTTTGATGCGGTGTGCTGCCAAAGAAATTTAAAGAGCCTTCACATCAAATGGGGCTCGTATGAGAGCCTTGACGAGCTGGCAAATCTTTCTAGTCTAAAGAGCCTCTTTATAGGCTCAGGCGCTAGCGTAAAAAGCATCGCACCGATCGCGACACTTACTGGGCTTGAAAGCCTTGCGGTGGAGAATTTTCAAAAGATAAGTGACTACTCTGCGATTTCAAATTTGCAAAATTTAAAGAGCTTAGAGATCAGTGGCGACGGACTTTCGCCTAAATTTATCCACATAGAAAGCTTAGAGTTTTTACGCCAGATGCC
>CAUQCU010000017.1:0-21178 GCA_963516555.1 Campylobacter concisus
AAATTTAGCATGCCACCTTTAAATTTAGTAAAAGAGCTAAATGAAAACCCAGCTGGAAAATACCTAGTAGATATGCTTGGTATAAAAAGAGATGTTGATATAAAGGCGTAAGGGGGGGGGTTAAAATGATAACTAGCATAAACGGACTTAGCAACACATCGATACAAGAAACCACTATCCAAAAAGAAAATGCAAAAATGTCAAAGGAGCAAGAAAAGGCTTTAATTGATTCATATATGCAAAATTTAATAATTGATAATGTTGAAAAATACATCAAAGAAGACAGAAGTAGTGAAAACTGGATAACAGAAACCATAGAGAAGATAGACAATATGCTTTCAAAAAAGTATAGCTATACCATTGATGAAAGGCGAGCTTTATTATCAAAATATCCAGAGACCTTAGAGGAATTTGAGATCAATGTATTACAATCTCACATGGACTGGCTACTTACCAACTCTGTTGATGGCAAGCCAACAATAATTGGCCTTATGATTGGTCTTGGCACAGCAGAAGAGGAAGCAGAACTAGAAGCTTTTGTAAAATCATTTCCAGAAGGCACTATGATGAGCAATGATGGTGCTGCTTTGTTTGCTAGAGCAGATCTAAGCATAGAAGAGTTTAAGAAGCTTTATAGAGAAGATGTGGAAAAAACTACAAAAGAGCATAAAGAATTTCTGGCCAAACTACACAAAGAAGAGCAAGAATACAATGCAAATTTTGCCAAAGAGCAAAGTGAGAAGAAATTTAAACCTATGCAGGTTAAGAAGAAGTATGAGACCTATGATATAAACAAGGATCAAAAATTTCTCTTTGCAAGAGAGCTTTTAAATTTCAAAGAAAAAAGAGGCATAGACGTCTTAGAGCTTATGCAAAAGATAGATAAGAAGCAAATTTTAAATAAGATGGCTTGATGAATAAAAAATAGCTACTTTGTTTTATTGTAGAAAGCAATGATTGCTCTAAATTTAGTCCTTTTATACGGTTTTATCCACTTTTTTATTTGCGACTTTTTCTAAAATTTCAAATATGCTTTCGCCATTATCGAATTCAGTTTTTATAAATTTGTAAAATTCTTTAAATTTCTCATCGGCTTGCATATCATAAGTTTTAAATTTCTTAGTTACTTGCATAGGTTTAAAGGCTTCTTGTTTTTGCGTGTCAGTTTGATTGTTTTGTTCTTCATGATCGTTTTTTTGATCCATTAGCCCATAGTCACCAACCTCTTGTGGCATACTCCTATTTATAACTTTAGAATATCTCTCAATAAATTCATCTACACTTATATTAGACGACTCGAGAAGCTCACGACCCTCATTACTAAAAGACACACCAAATCTTTCTAAAGTTCGACGTATCTTTTGTCCTTCTAGATCATTATCTGACGTTTTGCCCCAGATGGTTTGTTTATCATCATTGTAGGATTTAAAAGCTCCAGTAAAGTTTGTGCTATTACCCATCACTTTCTTATAATTAACTCTACTCGCAAATTCTTTTCCTTCAAATAGTGAATTGTTATTTAGATTTGGCGAATAGGTTATATTATTAAGCATTGTTAAGGTCTCGCTTTATTTAGATATTCCAGCATCTCTTTCGTAGGTTTTAATTCTTTTTTATGGTATTAATTTGCATTAGAGCATCTTGCTACCACCTATCCAGCAATGCTGTTTTATACACTAACACACATTCAGCTAAAGAATATAAATTCAACCTACTTGGGTTTAATGCTTTTATGGGCTAGAGTATAATCAATAACTAAATCGACCTTTTAGCGATTTAGTTTATATATGACTTATCCATACACAAAAGTATTACTAATAGAACTTATCCTCTCACTCCAAGAATTTGCTAGAGAATTTATATCCTCTCCAGCTGGCTTAAATTTCTCATATTCGTTTGAGGTAACACTTTCTGCGCTAGTGTTCTTTGATCTTGCATACATTAAAAGAGTTAGCTCTTTTAGCCTTTCTTTGATGAGCGCTTTTATGCTCTCACTATCTTTACCCACTTTTTCAAAATCCACAAAATACTCTTTATGCTCTCCAGTGCTTGAGATATCATTTAAGGCAGCGCTACTTAGCTTAGTCTTTGCACTATCACTTGGTAGCGGTCTAGAGCTACGTAAAAATCCCATAAAAAGAGCCTCTTTACTGTAACCTTCATCTGCTTGATATACCGACATATCAGGGTTAAAACTAAACTCATCGCCTGCTTCGCTCATCGTAAAATTAACCTCTTTTACTATGAGCCTAACGCCTGCACTTGAAAGCTCTTTGCTAAGAGATTTAGCGCTATTTAGCTCATCAGTGCTAGAGTAGATATTTGAGATAGTAGAGTTTGATAGATCTTTTAGCAAATGTCCTTTGGCATCATAGCGAGTGCCTTTTGTACTGTAGCCTTTTGGTAGTTTGCCTATATCTGCAAGGGTGTAGCTCTTTTTATCATCACCTAAAGCAGAGGTCATTTGGTCAAATAGTCTGTAGTAGTGCTTTATGGTATCAGCCATATCGATATTATCAAAGATCTTTATCTGCTCGTCTTTGCTCTTGATGCGGTTTAACACATGGTTGCGCTCGGCAAATCTACTAAGCTCATCAAGTGTGCTTTTGTGGATTTTAAAGTCCTGCGGTAAGCTGGCTGCTTTATTAAAATCAGCTCCCATAAAGCCAGCCTTATCTACTGTGTAGCCATAAGCTTGAAGCTCATTAAAATTTAAAGAGATAAGGCTATTTTGTGAAGAAGTGGTATAAGTAAATTTAGCTGGTTCTTGGAGTAATAGAATTAAGGAGAACACTTAATCACTATATTAGTGAAATATGTACTTCTTAATTCTTTTTTATTTAAGAAACTAAGAGAAAGGGGGTAAAAATGAGGAATTATGAAAAGATAACAGCACTCTATGAGAGATTAAGTCGTGATGATGAACTTCAAGGAGAAAGCAATTCTATTGTAAATCAAAAGAAAATCCTTGAAGAATATGCAGGTAAAAATAATTTAAGCAACATCATACATTTTACAGATGATGGAATAAGCGGAACACAGTTTGATAGACCGGGCTTTATGGCAATGATGAACGGAGTTAATCAAGGTAATATAATAGGTTGTATAATCGTAAAAGATATGAGTAGACTTGGCAGAGACTATCTTAAAGTCGGTCAATGTATGGAAATCTTAAGACAAAAGGGAGTTAGGCTCATTGCTATCAATGATAATGTAGATAGCTTTTATAGAGAAGATGATTTTACCCCTTTTAGAAATATTATGAATGAATGGTATACAAGAGATACTTCAAGAAAAATACAATCTACATTCAGGTCAAAAGGAGAAAGCGGTAAGCATACGGCAAGCTCTCCACCTTATGGTTATATCAAAGATGAAAAAGACAAAGATAAGTGGATTGTAGATGAAAAAGCAGCGGAGATAGTAAGGAGAATATTCAATCTGACCATGCAAGGCAATGGTCCGTATCGAATAGCAAAGATATTGGAAAGTGAAAAAGTAGATATACCTGCTTACCATCAGCAAAAATTAGGATATGGACTACATCAAAGCAAAGTGTTTGAACATCCTTATCGCTGGTGCAGTTCTACAATTGTAAGTATCTTAAAGAAACAGGAATATTTAGGTCATACTGTAAACTTCAAAACAAGAAAGCATTTCAAGGATAAGAAAAGCAAATATGTATCTGAAGAAAACTGGCTGATATTTGAAAATACCCACGAGGCAATTATAGACCAAGAAACCTTTGATAATGTGCAAAGGATAAGAGGAAATGTAAAAAGGTATCCCGATGGTTGGGGAGAATATCACCCTTTAACTGGGCTTATGTATTATGCAGATTGTGGCAGTAAAATGTATGTTCATAGAACAAGTAATTACAAAAATATTCCCTATTACACTTGCAGTGCTTACACGAAAGTACCCTGTGGAACGCTTTGTCCATCTACTCACAGGATAAAAGCGGAAGCAGTCTTAAACCTTATACAGGAAACCTTAAAAGACATTAAAAAATATCTTGATTAAGATCACGAAGCCTTTATCCGTTCCATTTAAAATGAAATGGAAGAAAAGGAAAAAGTAGAGATAGAAAAGAAAAAAATAAGATTAATGGAAAGTAAAAACAGGCTTCAGGAACTTGAACGATTGATGTGCCGTATTTACGAAGATATGATACTTGAAAAAATACCAAGTAATAGATATGAGATACTTAACAGTCAATATGAAACAGAGCAAATAGCTTTAAGCAAAGAAATTAAAAACTTAGAGTTTGCAATATCAAGATATGAAAAAGAAACAGATAAGGCGAAAAAGTTTATATCTCTAATAAGCCGATATGAAAATTTTGATGAACTTACAACTACAATGATAAATGAGTTTGTAGAAAAGATTATTGTTCATGAAAGGAATAGAAAAGGTAGTCAAACATCAAAGCAAAAAATAGAGATATATTTTAATTTTATCGGTAACTATGAGCCACCAAAAGAAGAATTGACTGAAGAAGAAGAAGAAAGATTAAAAATTGAGGAAGAAGAGAGAAAAATCAAGGAAAGAAAAGATAGACTTCATCAAAACTACTTAAAGCGTAAAGTAAATGGAAAACAACAGGAATATGAGGAAAGGTATAAGGCAAGGAGAGAACAGAGAAAACAAGAAAAATTAAAGGTTCTGAAAAGGGCAGGTATACAAGTTAATAAGTTAGAAAAAAGAGATTGAAGTTAGTCAATCTCTTTTTTAGTACAGGTATCAAGTATATCAATTATGTTATTTGCAATTGCATGGATAACAGTAACGGCAACAGAATTACCAAACTGTTTGTAACTTTGAGTATCACTTACAGGAATGATATAGTTTTCGGGGAAGCCTTGAAGTCTTGCAGCTTCACGAGGTGTTAGTTTTCGTGGATTTTTTCCTTTTTGCTCAATAAGTATTTCACTCCCGTCTTTATAATATCTTGCAGATAATGTATTTGTATAAGGACTGTTTTCATTGAACAATGTGTAACCAAATCCATTTCCCTTTATTTTATGTTCTTTCTTTCGTCGTTGATGACCTTGCCAAAGTGCATTTGAAATGGTGTATTTAGTATCAACATTTTGCTCTAAAATATTTCCCACAGAAACATCTGGGCAGGGAGGAATTGGAAAAGAAAAATCTTTATAGTTATCTATTTTATCCTTATCAAATCCAACAATGTAAATACGCTCTCTATTTTGTGGAACACCGAAGTCTTTTGCTTTAAGTATAATAGAATGAACATCGTAGTTTAAATCCTTTAATGTTTTTTCTATTGTTTTATAGGTACGACCTTTATCGTGAGATTTTAGGTTTTTGACATTTTCAAGAAGAAATGCCTTAGGTCGTTTCTCTTTAATAATTCTTGCAATTTCAAAAAATAATGTTCCACGAGTATCTTCAAAACCAAGCTTTTTACCGGCTTGACTAAATGCTTGACAAGGAAAACCACCGACAATAATATCATGATTAGGAATATCTTTTTCAGATATTTTTGTAATATCTCCAAAAGGAGTTTCACCAAAATTTGCCTTATATGTTTTTACTGCAAATTTATCAATTTCACTACTGAATACGACATTTGTTTTACCTGTTTGGTAAAATCCAAGCCTTGTACCACCAATTCCGGCAAATAAATCAATGATTTTATAGGGGGCATTTTCATTATTAGGGAAAGGTACTTTTTCAGGAAATGATAAAATATGTTTCAGCTCAATGGACGATGGCTGACTTTCTCCATTTTCCCATCTGCGAATTGTCCTATCTCCGAATTTGGACATACCAACAGCATCAGCTAATTCTTTTTGAGTCATTTGTAATCTGATACGCTTATTTTTTATTAAAATAGCAGGGGAATTATCTATGATTTGTGGTATAATATTCATATATATTCTCCTTTTTATATATGTTATTTCAAGGACTAACTGTCCTCTATTTGACACTATTGTACCATATAGAAGAAAATTTTTCAAGAAAGGAAAAGAGTTATGGCAAATATTTCTCTTGATGAATATAAAAACTTAGTTAAAGAAAAAAGGAAAGAAGGCTTTAAACAGCCTTATGACTTAGTTTATGATAATTTTATTACATTAGGATACGACAAAGTCCCTAAAGAATTCTTTTTAAGTAATGCAAGTGAAGTTGTTGAAAAACTTAGAAATAGCTGTTGGAGTGAATTTCAGCCATTAGAAAAAGACTTTACTTCAAAAATGCTAAAAGAGTTAGTTGATGATGAGTATATCAAAACTCTTACACCAATAGAGGCAATTACTTGGTTTGTGGAAGAATTTCCGGAACATATATATGCTTTGACTTTGTCAAATACTCAAAGTAGGAGGAGTAGAGCAGGTAAAGAATTTGAAAGTATTATAGAACTCATTTTGATTGGTGCAGGGATTCCACTTGACAGTCAAGGTAATATAGGTAAACAAGAGTTTGTCAATAAAGGTCTTGGTAAATTGGTAGATTTAGTTTCTCCGGGTGTTTTAGAATACATTGTAAATAAGAGAAATACTGTCTTAATTAGTGCAAAAACCACATTAAGAGAAAGATGGCAAGAAGTACCTGAAGAAATGGGAAGAACAGGTGCAAGAGAAATGTTTTTAGCAACTCTTGATACTTCTATTAGCTCTGATGTATTGAACACTCTATATGAGGCTAATATACAAGTTACAACAACAAAAAATATAAAAGAAACATATTATTCCGATAATGAAAGGGTATTAACCTTTGAAAAGTTGGTTGAAATATGTTTAGACAATGTTTCTCATTGGAAAAATTTCAACTACACAGTAGAACAAAATGAGCAAATGATAGAGCTTATCACTAAGCAAATTGAAAAACACCAAAATCATAAATTTGTAGAAGAATATTATGATGAGCGATTAAAAAACATAAAGAAGTAGACAAATTAGAATTTGTCGGTATATCATTAAATCGAATTTTTTCGATTAAACTATGGAATACAAAGGAGCAAATAATCATGAGCGAACAATGATAGAGCTTATCACTAAGCAAATTGAAAAACACCAAAATCATAAATTTGTAGAAGAATATTATGATGAGCGATTAAAAAACATAAAGAAGTAGACAAATTAGAATTTGTCGGTATATCATTAAATCGAATTTTTTCGATTAAACTATGGAATACAAAGGAGCAAATAATCATGAGCGAACAGAGAATCTATTGCATGGACCTTGTAAAAAAAGAGGATCCGGAAAAGGCTGTCAGAACACCGTTTTATCAGACAGAATCTACAGGCGGATCGGTCTGGGTTATCAAACCCGGTCAGACATTGCAAAAGCACTATCACCACAATTCCGACGATATATGGATCGTCCTTCAGGGAGAGGGAATATTCTACCCCCAGCCTAATGAAGAGGTTCCATTCAAGAAAGGCCATGTCATAGTATCGAAGAAAGACTCCTGCCACGGAGCAAAAAATACTGGAGATGAGGATATCATCTTTGTAAGTATAGTAGCACCTGTCCCTTCCGACTATGATCCTATAAACGAGTGACAGGAAAATAAAATTCCCGTTTGACAAAGGATTGTGATTATACTTGAGAAAGAAAAATGTTTATATAACATTGGGATACATAGCTGTATATCTGGTGATATATTGGTGAGAGCAACTTGATTGGTTGGCTATTTACTAATATTTCAACTGGTGAGCATAGTTATTTATATGGTTGGTTGCTCAGTAGTAATCTGTTTTGGTATGCACTTGCGATTTCTGCGCTTCCTTCTCTTTGGGGTAAGTTTAAGTTTTCGGCTGTTACTACGGCGGGATTTATTGTAGGTATTGTAGCAGGCATAATCGTTGAGAAATACAAGAAGTAAGTCAAATTTCAGTTTGTCGAGCTGAATAATACAGATTCAAGACGATAGAAAGTAAAACATCTATCGTCTTTTCTTATGAAAAAAACTTGAAAGGAGATGAAATTTATGGACAATAAAAACAGAATTAGAAAAAGTAAAAGAAAAGATTGAAAGCAAGTAAGAAGAAAAAAAATATGAAAAGAAA
Organism: Campylobacter concisus; assembly: GCA_963516555.1. Taxonomy (GTDB): domain Bacteria; phylum Campylobacterota; class Campylobacteria; order Campylobacterales; family Campylobacteraceae; genus Campylobacter_A; species Campylobacter_A concisus_BA. The sequence goes on from CAUQCU010000017.1 coordinate 8,040, forward strand.
CTATCTCAGCTTAAAAATCAGGAAAAGAAAATCAGAAAGCAAACGAGCCTTGAAGAAAGAAAAAAGCGAAACCATAGATTGATAGAGCGAGGAGCAATCTTAGAAAGTTTAATTGAGGGAGCAAGCGAGAAAAGTAATGAAGAAATAAAGGCTATTTTGCAAAGAGCATTTCAAAAAGACTAAGAAACGCAAGGACATAGTATAATTGTAATTCCCTTAGATTTTCTAAGGGCGCAATTATACACCCTTTAGGTGTCCTTGCGACCTGCGGTGCTTTTACCCTTGCGGGGAGCAAAGAAAAAAGCCGAAGCATTTTTCCGTATTAAAGGCAAAAGACAACTGAATATAATTCATTCGCTTTTTTATCATCAAGGGTAAAGCACATTCACTATCGCTCACCCTTGACAATAAAAATTTGAAACAGATAGCTTACATTAAGCCGACATACTGAAACAACAAAAGTCGGCTTTTTCTATTGTACCGTTTCAAAACGCTCATTCAGTTTATAGAAAAGCAAAAGTATTTTTAAGACCGACATCTAAAACAACAAAAGAAAAATAAGAAGATGACAAATGCCACATTCCCAAAATGGGAGTGTACCTAAATCAAAGACAGTACTAATCAAAGGGGGTAGTGAAACACGACTTCCTTAAAAGATAAAAGGAGTAACGATTTGTTGCTACATTTTCATAACAAAAGATAGGAGAGAAAAATGGCAGATAAAAGGATGTTTTCAATAAAGATAGTGGATAGCGACTTATTTTTGGATATGCCATTAAGTAGCCAATGCCTGTATTTTCATCTATCTATGAGGGCAGATGATGATGACTTAAAAATTCTAATTACAAAAGGTTTTGTAATTGTCTTTTAAAGAGGGGTTATAGTCATTACCTATTGGAAGATAAATAACTACATCAGAAATGACAGACGAAAAGAAACGATGTATCTTGAAGAAAAGCAAAGTATAACGCAAACGGAAAATGGAGCATATATCAAGGTTGAAAATCTTGGTATACCAAATGACAACCAAGTGTCAACCGTTTGTCCGCATAGTATAGTTAAGGGTAGATTAGATAAGAGGAGAATAGAACAGGTTGCCCCAGTGTCCCTTTATGGAGAGTATCAAAATATTCATTTAACCGATGAAAAATACCAAAATCTAAAAGATAGGCTGAAAGGTCATACAGATACAATGACTGAAAAGCTATTAAGATATATCAAAAGTAAAGGCACAGACTACAAAGACCACTATGTAACAATCCTTAATTGGTATGAATTGGTATGAACAGGATAAAGAAAAGCTATCACAGAAAAATAATCAAAATAAAAGCCATAGAACCTATTCAACCAACTATGAAGACAGCGACAGCCTATAAAAGGTGTTTTTAAGGGTTTAATCATAAAAGAGGTGTCAGACTATGGTTAAGATAAAAATAAGCCTTAAAAACGCATTATAGAGCCTGATGTAGAAAAGGAGACTAAAATTATGAATGATAAAGAAAATATGATTACTACAAAAATTCAAGGGACAGATTTTATCTACAACAAAGATACTCACTATGAAGAAGACGGACATATCTATTGCAAGATTTGTAATGAAAGAATAGACGGTAAGGTAATTCCGATGTTGGATAAGCCTATGATTATCAGAACGGCTTGTAAATGTGATAGAGATAGAGCTGAACAAGAAAAAACTGTTAAAACAAGATAGGTTGAGACAAAGCTGCTTTATATCCAAAAATCAAATAGCCTACACCTTTAAAAATGCCGATGAAGATACAGATAAGGAAATCATCAAAAAAGCAAAGAACTATGTAAAACATTTTGAAGAAATGAGAAAAGATAATGTTGGACTGTTACTTTACGGAAATGTAGGAAGTGGCAAGACCTATGTAGCTTGTGCTATTGCCAACGCTATAATTACAGAATATAGCCATACAGTAAAAATGAGGAACTTTGCACAGATATTAAACGACTTACAAAAAGGCGGCTTTAATCTTGATAGAAACGAATATATCGAATAGATAACAAGCCCTACCCTACTAATTCTTGATGATTTTGGAATAGAGAGAAATACAGAATATGCCTTAGAGCAAATTTACAATGTAATCAATGCAAGATACCTAAAGGCAAGACCAACCATTATAACTACTAACCTTAATTTCAAAGATATAGAAAAAGAACAGGAAGATATAATGCTTGGCAGGATTTATTCAAGGATAATCGAGATGTGTTTACCTCTTAGGATAACGGGACTTGATAGAAGAAAAATACAGAGCAAAGAAAAGCTGAAGAAAGCACAAAACTTAATAGATGAATGAGAGCGATTGGAAAAGTAAAAAATTCTAATCGCTTTTTAATTGCAAGAAAAGGAATGATGATATGCAAAAAAATAATACAGAAACAAAAACAATAAAGAAGATTGGAAAAACTACCTATGAAGTTGTTGTACATTTTAATAAAAATACTACTGAAACAATGCAAGACAAATTGAAACGCATAATGCTTAGAGAAATTGAGAGTGAAAAACATCAAAAAAATGATAAAAATGATTAGAAAGTCCTTGACAAGTTGTTACAGGTTTGGCTCGCTAATCTTTTCTTTGGTCTTTTGGTTAAAAATATCACTAAAATTTGCAGACCTGCCTTGTTTGTGCTGTTGCTTAGTGTATGAATTTATATTGGTGCTTAAGATGCTAATATCATTCGTGGTTTGCCTCCTAGCTTCTTGCTTTTTAAGTTTTAATTAAAGTAACCATAAAATAATTGACTATCCAAATTTATCAGTCAAAATAAACAAGTGACAAATATGCCAATCACAAAAATTACAAAAATTTACTTTTACTAAGTCATTCTTTGGTGGGACTGATTTAATTCCAGTATGCGCCAAAATTCAATTCAGATATTAGGGCGAGCATACTCTATGTAGCTACAAAATGTTACCATTTGCATCTCCATAGAGGCTCGCAAGGATAGCTTGCCGCTCCCTTGACCCACGCTTAAAAAATATTTTCTTTATTAAAGTGGCCATGCAAGATAGGCTTTTTTTAATAAAAGCTTAAGTTGATTAAAGGCAGCCATAAGAACAAAAATAATTAGACTAAATTATTTTTTATGATCTACAAAATATATTTTAGTATATTTTTAAAATGGCAACGTAACAAATAATGTTTGGAAGTAATAAATGAGATGATTATGTAATAAACTTAGTAGAGTCTCTACGTTTAAAACATATCTAGACTTTGAGTTTTTTCCTTGCATACATCACCCACATGGTGATATATGCTGGCTTTTTGGGAGTATTCACGCTCCTCTATAAATTCTCTACATATTCTTGTAGCATCTTGTGCTCTATCTGTAAGCTCTCGTATTCTTCTCTCAAATTTTGGAATTTTTCTTCTAAATTTTCTAATTTTTCTTCCAAGCAAGATATTGAACTCTCGTACATATCTCTTTGTTGCTGCAAAGATTCCGTTAAGGCGTCGTTGCAATCTTTGTTCAAGCTCTTGACTTTCTTTGTTAGCTCTGTCACATTTGTCTGTAATATCGCGAGCTTCTTCTCGCAGTCTTGTTGCAAATTCATTGTTTCTAATTCGTGCTTGCTCCTTTCGTCTTCGATCGTCTTCGTCAAGCGCTCGTTCTCTTCTAGCAATGCTTTCTCTAATGCTGTCATCCTCTACTCCATTTTCATTAATATAAATTTCCTGCTCTCGTTCTCTATTATCTCTTTGTCTTTTGGAATCGATATGTAATATTCCCTCTGGGTCTTGTCTGCAGCAGGTTGGCTGTATCTCCACTGTTTTGGTATCGCCCAAACTATTTCGTCCTCTAACTTCTTCCCTTTTACCATCCAGCCAACCACTGCTCCAAAAATTATTGAGATAACCACTGACAGCAAGATTATCACCAATCTGTCCTTGTGGTGTAGAGATATTGCTTTTTGAAGTTCTTTCGACATATCTTTTTTGATTAAATCTATCTCTTTTAGCAATAAGCTCCTCAAGTTTTCGCCTATTTTCTCTACACTCTGTTTGTGTATTTCTATCATGGAATTCTCTAATTCTTCTGCTTGAGCTTTGGCTGAGTTCTCCAAGTCTTTGAGCACTGGTGAAAGTTGCATCGTATATTCCTCCTTTAAGACGATTTTTTGTTTTTTGATTAGGAAGTATTATTGTTATACTTTTACTGGTAGATCTAGCTACTTCAATACCTTGTTGACCAAGAAGTTCGATCATGTGATCTCTATTTTTAATATATCCTTGTTTAACTAGATCGTGCAGCTTTTGGTCTAGCTCTTCCAAATTTTTATAATGATTGATGTTTTTCTTACTAGACAATATAGTTTGCTCTTTTGCTGGATCATCTGGACTTGATAGTCCATACTCATCGTTAATAGTCTTTTTAATTAGATCTATTCTAGTTTGATCATATTTGGCAAAATATGGATTAAATGATTTGCCTGTTTTAAGATCGATCTTAGGGATAAGGAAATTTAACTCAAGCCGACCATCCTTATCTGAGTGTTCTACCCATAATACATTTGTACGTTCAAGCATATATTCACCCAAAAGAGCACGTTCAAAATCCTTGATAATTTTTAATTTCTGCTCCTCAGTCAGAGAGTCATACTTCTCCTCAAATGATAAAACACCAAAACAAGTCTTTTGTTTATAGGTGATGCCTTTTACAATGGCTCTAGTTAAATTTTCATCACCTTTTATAACTTTTGCTGTTCCAGCAGCCTTTCTCTCATTTAAAAGGTAATTTACACTCCCAAGGCCACCACCAGTATAAGTACGAAGGAATTTAACTAGCATCACTAGTGCCTTTATTTGTATTGATACAAGGCAAATCAAGCAACATATTATTTACCCAATGCTTCATAAATTTTATGTAAGATCTTATTATCGTCTGCTATGATCTTGATACCAACTCTATCTAGGCTTTGCCCACTATTTAATTTGGCGGCTATTTGGTTCATGTTTTGTCCTTGTCTAGATAGCTCAATTAGAAGTTCCCTTATAATTGGTGCATAAATCTACTTAGACAACATAGCTCTTAGGGCAAATTTTGAGAAAGTTAGGCCACTTTCTTGTAATTTATCATTAATCACCAACCATTCTGCATTACTTAGCCTAAGTCTTTTAGTTATGACTTTGGTTACCTTGCGTTTTTTTATCTTTTCAGAACTCACGTAAATTTACTCCTAATCCAAGAAGAAGCCACTCAAAAATCCTATGTCATAAAATTTTTGGCAGACTTGCTCTTTAAATATCTTTCAAGGTTATTTTATAAAATTTCACAGCCTAAAACAAGGAATTCGGTAGGCTTCAGGCCGCTAAAATGCGTGTTTTTTAAAAATACTATGAAATATATAATATAATTTTTGTAGCTTTTAAATTTCTCTTAGAAATTTAATCTGGTATGAAATTAAGAAAATAAAATAATAAATTTATAGGGGTTATACTCATCATAAAATAGCACTTTAGATAGGACAAGCTAATAACATAAAATTAGTTACTAGCAAATTACAGATAACTAAAGTCTAGCTTTATGCTTAGTTAAATTTATCCTTTAGCATCTCGTATACTTCGTTGTTCTCTCTTTTGCCGACAACTAGCACCAATACTACGATCTCGTCATCTTTGACTTGATACGCCAAGCGGTAGCCGACATCTCTTAGCTTGATCTTATAGACATCTTCATAGCCTCGTAGCTTGTCTTTAGCAACCTTTGGGTTTTCTAGACGCTCACTTAGCTTCTTTTTAAACTGCACTTTTATGCTATTGTCAAGCTTTTGCCACTCTTTTAAAGCGCTTGGCAAAAATTCTAACTCATAGCTCATCTAGGCTTACTTTTACTGGTTTTTCACCACTTGCTAGAGCGGCATCTACTGCTTTGCTTATATGATACTCTTCTATTATCTCTGTCATTTTTTCATAGACAGCACTAGGTACTAGATAGGCACTAGGGACATTGTGATTTAGTATGGCTACGACATTATCTCCAGCTTGTTTTAAAATTTGAGCTGGAGACTTTTTTAGTTCGCTTATGCTAGCTGTGAAATTTGCTTGTATAGTTTGCATTTTTATCCTTTATTTAATACCTAAAATAATACTAAATAAGATATAAAGATAGTCTTAAAAGTTTATGCTTTGAAATTTACTCCTATTCATTATCATACGATACCATCTCTACTTTAGCCTTTAGTGTGTTTGCATTAATAGGTTTAGCATAGGTGTTTAGCAAAATTTTATACTGCTTTTCATGTCCTACTATCTGGGCTATAAGATTTGCTTCTACCTCGCGTTGCACTAGATAGTCTATAAAGTAGTGTCTAAAAGAGTAGAAGGTCTTTTTAGAGTCTTTGTCTATAAACTTTCTTTGGATCTGGCTTCTAAAAATTTCAGAGAAGTCCTTATTGCTTACCTTAAATATATTTCCGCTTTTCTTGCTATTAACATATTCTAGCAGGCCTAGATCTATGAGCTTACTATGGATAGGCACAAACCTAATGCTGTTTTTGGTCTTGGTGGTTTTACCATCATTTGTGTTTATGTTAAAGCAGTAAATCCCATCTTTTAAAGCTATATCTTCCTTATGAAGCTGTGTGATCTCTTTTATCCTCATGCCACTATAAGCAGCTATCATTGTGACGTAGTAGAGCTCACTAGCCTCTATCCTTGAACTTGGTGATTTACCACTTTGTTTGATACTAGTTACTATCTCAAAGATCTTTCTAGCTTCTGATGCTTCGTATGGAAGCACTGCCCTTTCGCTAGGGTCTATGTCTATCTTGACATTCATTTTTGCAGTTATGCTTTTACTTATATAGCCGCTATCAAAGCAGTAGTTAAAAAACTGAATAACCCTTATCATATATTTTTGGATAGTAGGCTCAGAGAGTTTATCGTCATTTTCTCCTAGCTTAAGTATCTGAGATAAACTTTTATCTTTATACCTGCTCTTTTGAGCTAGCTTAGTTGGAATTTTATAAAGAAGATCTCTAAATTCAAGCAAGTTATCTCTTGTGATCCTATAAACTGGCGTATCTTCGTTAAAGTATAAAAATAAGAGCTTTTTTACGCCAGTAACTAGTCTTTGCGTATCTGGCGACCACTTGTCAGCTCTTTTAGTGTTTGTCTCAAATATCTCGAATGCATCCTTTAAGCTCTTTTGATCTTCTAAATTTAAAGCTGAGAATTGATTGCTAGAGCCAGATGTCGCTTGCAGTACTTGCCTGATCTCATACTCTTTGGTTATTTTGGCGCTAGGATTAAAAATACTAAAGCTACTATCGTCATCTAATTTTATCTTGATATTTTTTGGTGGATTTGGATCCAATATAATATCTTCCATGCTTCTATGGTCATTCTTCGTTCTTACTAGCTTTAAATTTGAAGTTGAGCCATACTTTTGATCTAGTATGGCATAAACCGTTTCGCTAATCCTCTGAGCCATAGCCTTAAGCTGCCCATCAGTAATGGGCAAACAACCACTATCTTCAAGCTCTTTTATATTTTCTTGAAAAGAATCTATATCCTTAGCATCAAACGAACTAGGCGTGGCTTTAGTATCATTAGAGCCATCTTCAAGGAAAAAGTGCTCACGCTTGTCATCAAAGAGCACGCTGCTCTTCTCAAGCTTTGATACAAGATAGTTAAGTGTTAGTATGTTTTTCTCTAAAAGAGTTTGCCCTATGTTCTCTTTATCCTTGCTGCAAAGAGCACCAGCAGTGTTAGTGATATTACTTATATCCTTAATTAAAATTTGAGGTAGATCGCCATCTATCAAACTTTGTTTAAAGTAGTCATTGAGCGCATTTAGAAATTCTACATCCATCTTCTTATTAAGAAGAGAGTGCTCTTTGATGCTCTTACTAAGCTTTACTTTCATAAACGAATTTACAAAAGATTGGATTATGCTATCACTAAGATTCATGTGAACCGCCCTTTTTATCAGGTAAAGATTATTATCTAGAATTTTAGCCCTTTTTCTAGCTTTTTCCAAGAGATTAGTGGATGTGGAGAAGCAAATTTCTCGCTTTTCGTTAAAAAATTTTCTAATGCTTGGAGCAAGTGTGGCTCGGTAGTAATATATACCGTTTCGCTCCCTTAAGTGTTGTCCCATATTTAATAGCCAACCGGTCAAAAATGGAACAGTTTTATGTAACTACTAAGTAAAAATCGTCTAAAGTGCGTATTTCAGGCTTTCAGGAGCTCATATAAAAAATCCTCATAAGCCGGAGGTCGGGAGTTCAAGTCTCCCCCGTGACACCATAACATCCTATTTTAGGCACTAGTAGTGATGCTTTTGTTCTTTCCCTTTCTTTAAAATTTCCTTTAAGAGTGGAACACTTAGTTACAAAAGTGGGACAGTCTCTTAAAAATTCCAAAATTATATCTCATTTACACTTCTAATACAATGAAAAAACTAATTTTTGCGCATTATGAACAAAATGTCACTTAAACTTTTTTTTATTTTAAACAAATATAATTCAAAAATATTTTTGGGTGAGGTTCGCCTGCAACATTTACAAATTCTATAAGTTTCGTAAATCAAATTTCAAAATTCACTTTTAGAAAGGTACTCTTATGTTTAAAAAAGCTATTTTTATGGCTATTTTTAGTCTGTTTTTTGCCGCAAGCGTTCAAGCTAGCGACGATCAAGTTGGCGTAGTAAGCGCTCAAAATCCGATGGTAGTAGATGAAAGCGCCAAAACTATCACTGTTTTAGCCAAGGTAAATGGCAAGTATTTTACTGAAAACACTCGCCACGCAGTAGTTTTCAAAGATGGAAGATTTGGCGATAAGCCTGTGTTTATCGCACTTGCAAATCAAAACGATTTCTACCAAGCTATGAAAAAAATAGGCGCCAAACCAGGCAACAATATGACTCTAAAAAATGGCCCTGAAACACACGTCGAAGGCGACAAGATCAAGATCGAAGTGACATGGAACGGCGCGCCAAAAAGCTACGACATCAACGAAGTCATCACAGATAGCAACGGCAAACCAATCGACATGCGTTTTGGCGGCAACGAAGCGACCGCAAAGAGCTTTAATACCGGCTGCATCGCTTGCCTAGATAGCTGCTCAGTCGGTATCATCTCAAACCACACCTACACTCACGGCGCAGTTGAAAAACGCAACGAAGTCGTATTTCACGGTAACAAAGACGTTTTACCGCCTGATGGCACATTTGTAGCGATCAGCTTTAGGGTTGCAAACTGATGCAAGCTTTTAGAGCCTTGTATTACGCGTTTTGCGCTTTGCTTTTAGGGCTTAGCGCGGCGCTTTTAGTCTCGCTATCAGTTTGGCTCGAGATGCGCGTGCACAACCGCTATATCGTGGCTGGATTTTTCGTGGCTGGGCTACTTTACGGGCTCTTTCAAAAGCGCACGGCTATTTTTGCGCTAGTTTTTAGCCAAAGTTTGCTCTTTTTAGTCACGCTTTGGCTTGGCAAGCAAGAGCTACTCTTTTATCTCATCAAAGAGAGCTATTTAGAAATTTTAACTCTATCTCAAGTAAAATACCTATTTTTGGGAATTTTAACCTTTCTAAATATCTTTTTTCTATTTAAATTTACCGCCACAAAGGGTAAAATTTGAAAAAAGCGCTGATACTTTTTACCAGAGCTCCGATCGCTGGCAAGACTAAAACCAGGCTGCTTGACTTTTTGACGCCACAACAAGCGGCAAATTTGCATAAATTTTTACTAAAAGGTATAAACTCCAAGCTTCAAAAGCTAAAAAACGTCAAAATTTTCATCTTTTTTACGCCAAGCGATAAGGCTAAAATTTTAGAGCAAATTTTGGGCGAAAAGTATGAGTTTATCCCTCAAAGTGGAGGCTCACTAAGCGAGCGAATGCTTAATGCCTTTAAACATGTAAAGGCGCTTGGATATGAGCAAATTTTACTAATCGGCAGCGACATTGTAAATTTCACTACCCAAGGCTTTAATAGCTATTTTAAAGCGCTTAGCAAAAATGGCGCCGCTATCGCCCCTACGCTTGACGGCGGATACTGCGCGATCGCTCTAAGAAGCGCAAGCCTAAGAGATGAGATTTTCTCAAGCGATTATTCTTTAAGGCAGAGCGTGTGCGATGGAGTTTGCGCTAAATTTGAAGAGCTAAATTTAAGCTACGTCAAATTTAAACCGCTTCGCGACATCGATACGAAAGAGGACATTTTCGCTTACGTCTTGGGCGTGCGACCAAGCGCTATAAAACCCCTTGCTAGCGGCGAATACAACATAAACTACAAATTTCGCAAAGGCGGCCAAAAGGTATTTCGCATAAATACAAAGTCGCAAATGGCGCTTGAAAATCAAATAAAATATGAATTTGATGCGCTTAAAATTTTACAAAGCTCAAAGGTCACGCCAGCGCCGTTAGAGTACTACGAGCCAAGCCCGCTTTTACCGCGAGGGGCGATGAGTATGGAGTTTTTAAAAGGGCGCGCGCTAAGATACGAGAGCGATCTTGAGACGGCGGCAAGTTTGCTTGCTAGCGTGCACGCAGTCAAGATCCCGTCAAATCACAGCCTAATCACCGCGCAAAAGCCATTAAAAGCGATGTTTGAAGAGTGCGAAAATATGGCTAATGTCTATCTTGACTCAAATTTAGCCCAGCCAAAAACCGCTGAGATGATCGAATTTTTTTTAAAAACGGCAGAGAAATTTGACCTTGAGCGCGAGATAGAGGAGCCTTGTATCATAAATACCGAGCTAAACTCTTCAAATTTCATCATCGGTAAAGAGAGCTCATACATCATCGACTGGGAAAAGCCGATAATTGGCGAGCGTGAGCAAGATCTGGCACATTTTAGTGTGCCAACGACCACGTTTTGGAAGACGGACGTGATATTTAGTGCTGATGAGATAGAAAAATTTATAAATTTATATGAAAACTACTCGAAAAAAATGGTAGATAGGCAAAAATTTAAAGAGTATTTTACGATGACTTGCTTGCGAGGAACAAGCTGGTGCGCGATGGCATTTGTCGAGTATAACGGTACTAGAGCCATTAAAAACGAATACACTTTTAACAAGATAAAAGCCTATCTTAGCGACAAGTTTTTGTCGAATTTACAACAATATTTTAAGGAATTTAGATGAAAAAATCCCAAATTTTTCTCCTAGTCGCCGTCGCGATAGTCGCGTTGGCATACTTTTTTATCCCTGCGGTAAACAAGCAGATCACCGACTCAGTCGTGATGCTTAGCAAATTTGACCTAAATGAAGTCTATGCTTATTTGCAAAGCTTTGACAAGACTACGGCAGCTTGCGTGAGCTTTTTTTTGATGGTGCTTCAAAGCATTATGGCGCCAGTGCCTGCGTTTCTCATCACGCTTTCAAATGCGATGATATTTGGCTGGGTCTGGGGCGCTGTGCTATCGTGGAGCTCGGCTATGGTGGGCGCTGCGCTTTGCTTTTACATAGCACGCATTTTAGGTCGCGACGTCGTTGAAAAGCTAACTGGCAAAAAAGCGCTTGCAGCAACTGATGAGTTTTTTAGCAGATTTGGCAAGCACACGATCATCGTCTGCCGCTTGCTACCGTTTGTGAGCTTTGACCTAGTGAGCTACGCAGCAGGGCTTACGTCGATGAGATTTTGGGGATTTTTCTGGGCGACTGGTATCGGCCAGCTTCCTGCGACCATTGTATATTCGTATTTTGGCGGCAGTTTGATGGGCGGTGGCAAAATTTTATTTATCGGTCTTACCATGCTATTTGCCTTCTCAATCGTGGCCTACGTCGCAAAGAAAATTTTAGATGATAAAAAGGCGAAAAAGGCGCAGCTTGAAGCAAACAAGGCTGCTTAAATTTACTATCATCGCCGCGATCATACTAGCGGCTGCATTTTTGATGCAAAAGATCGGCGTTAGCGAGCTTCGTGAGCTCATCGGCGAGCATGCGATTTTCGCTCCGATGATCTACGTTCTGTGCTTTGCTATCTTGCCGATATTTTTATTTCCGGTGCCTATCCTAGCAGTCGTTGCAGGTACGGCATTTGGGCTATTTGCCGGCAGTTTATACACCATAATAGGCGCGATGATAAATTCCGTTTTGATGTTTTATATCGCAAGATTTTTGGGATTTCGCGCCGTTAGCGACTTCACGCAAAACTCAAAAAGCAAAATTTTAAAAACACTTGGCGAGCCTGGCGGTAAATTTAGCCTGATTTTGATCCTTCGCCTAATGCCGCTTGTGCCGTATAACGCTCTAAACTACGCATGCGGCGTGATGAACGTGAGCCTGCGTGAGTACGTGGTAGCGACCTTTGTAGGCATCGTGCCGGCAACATTTATAATGGTAAATTTAGGCGAAAAAGCCCTTGATATGCGCTCAAACGGCTTTATCATCGCCTGCGTTTTGATGGCGGCGCTTGTGGTACTTTCTAGCTGGGGTGCAAAAAAGATAAGGGCAAGACGTGGCGATCTCGGTAATAACGCCGATCTATAACGAGCCGTGCGAAAATTTGGAGCGTTTTTGCTCTATTTTGGCAGCTCAAAAAGGGGAATTTGAAGTGATATTTGCTGATGCTAGCGAGCCAAATTTCTATGAGAGCAAAAATTTTGATTTAGCACTAAATTTGAGCAAAATTTTCTCGCCTGAGAGATTTAAAATTTTACCTTGCAAAAAAGGCAGAGGCACGCAGCTAGACGCTGGGGCTAGCGTAACTAAATTTGAGAAGCTTCTCTTTTTGCACGCTGATAGTGCCTTTTGCGATGAGAGGGCGATTTTGGCTGCTGAGAGGGCGCTTGATCGCTGCAAGGCTGGCTGCTTTAGGCTTAAATTTGATGATGGCGGAATGCTTTTAAATTTGATCGCGCTTGGCTCAAATTTACGCGTAAAGCTTAGAAATATCGCATTTGGCGATCAGGGGATTTTTATACGAAAAGGCCTTTTTAATGCAGTTGGCGGATTTGAAAATTTAGCTATTATGGAGGATTATAAGCTAAGCATGAAGCTAAAAAGATCTGGCGTGAAATTTTGCCAGCTATGGCAAAATATAGTGACGAGCGCGCGTAAATTTAGGCGCGAGGGCACCATAAAAACGCTCATAAAAATGCAAATTTTGCAGTATAAATTTAGAAATGGAGCGAGCGCTGATGAGATCGCAAAAAGTTATTAAAA
>CAUQCU010000018.1:0-20939 GCA_963516555.1 Campylobacter concisus
TTTGTTTGCACTTTATCTGCTATAATAGCTAAAAAATTTAAGGAAAAAATATGATCCCATTTAGTGATGAAGAGCTTTTAAAACCAGTGACTGCGAGTTTGCAAAAGGTGCTACCTATGCTTGAAAATGACGGCGGCGGCATGGAGCTACTTGGCATAAAAAACGGCAAAATTTACGTAAGACTCACAGGACATTGTCACGGATGCGCGGCCAGCACGACCACGCTAAAATACGGCATCGAAAGGCAGCTTCGCATAGACATTCACCCAGAGCTTGAGGTCATAAACGTCCCAATAGGCGAGGAATTTAACATTGATGGATTATAAAAAAGTAGGCATAAAGCACTTTAAACGCTCTAAATTTAAAGATGCGATCTTTTACTTTTCGCTAGCCTACGAGAAGACACGCGAGAAGGATCTGCTATTTTTGATACAAATTTGCTCTCTTGGCGAGGAAAATGCCGAGGAGGCAAAGCTCTTGTTTGACTACTACATGGCGAAGGTAAGAGCTGGCGAGGACGACGAGGGCGTGGAGGAAATTTTAAAAATTTTAGAGTCCAGAGACGAGGAGAGCGAGTACTTTGAAGAGCAAGACGCGATCAGCTACGAGGACTTTAAAAGGGCTGTTTATAAGGACGGCAGCTTTAAAAAGGTCTTTGAAAACATCATGTTTTCAACAAAGGTGATGATCTCAAACAAAGACGACTTTTTGGAATTTTTAGGAAATTTGATAAAAAATGACTTCATCGATATGAGCATGAACTACCTTGAGAGTGCGGCGGTGATGTTTGGCGGCGACGAGCGTATAGATCAGCTTTTTAAAGAGATACAAAAAAGACAAAACGATGAAAATATCAGTAGAAAATAGCTTCATAACAGATGACTCAAACGAGTGCGAACAGGGTGCATACTTTGTGCAAACCACTGCAAATGCGAAATTTGCAGAGTCTGCGGCAAAAAACGGCGCTAAGATAATCACTCTTGAAGAGTGCAAAAAGCTTTTAAAAATCGATGAAGATTTAAAAATAGTTGGCATCACAGGGACAAATGGCAAGACCACGACAGCTGCGGCTATATATGAGACCCTGCGAAATTTAGGTAAAAAATGCGGCCTAAGTGGCACCAGAGGAGCATTTATAGAGGGCGAGCAGATAGATGACAAGGCACTTACGACAAGTGCCATTTTAAAGACGCTCTCATATCTCAAAGCAGCAAGCGAGCAGGGCTGTGAGTACTTCGTGATGGAGGTTAGCTCACACGCGATCGCTCAAAAACGCATAGAGAGCTTAAATTTTGCTCTTAAAATTTTTACAAACCTAACGCAAGATCACCTAGACTACCACAAGAGCATGGAGGAGTACGCGAGAGTAAAATCAAGCTTTTTTGATGATGAGAGCGTAAAGCTCATAAACATTGACGATGGCGGAGTTAAATTTAACCCAAAAAACGCCTACACATACGCGATCAAAAAGCCAGCCAGCTTTGCGCCGATAGTTTATGGGCTAAAGGACGGCATAGACGCAGTTATCAAGACGCCAAATGGCGATGTGGAGATAGACTCAAGCCTTCAAGGCGAGTTTAATCTTTACAACCTAATCGCAGCTCTTGGCGCAGTTTGCTTACTAGAGCGCCCAGACGCAGCCGCACTTTCAAAGGCGATAAGTAAATTTAAAGGCGTGAGTGGCAGGATGGAGGTCGTTAGCAGTGATCCGCTAGTCATCGTGGACTTTGCCCATACGCCAGATGGCATCGAAAAGGTGCTAAACTCGCTTAGACATCTAAATTTGATCGCAGTCTTTGGCGCAGGCGGCGATAGAGATAGGACAAAGCGCCCTAAAATGGGAGCGATAGCCCAAAAATACGCAAGAATTTGTATCGTCACAAGCGACAATCCAAGAAGCGAAGAGCCAGAGAGCATAATAGACGAAATTTGCGCTGGCATGAGCCAAAATGAAAATTTGATACGAAACGCCAACCGCAAGGAGGCGATCGCGCTAGCCATTAGCAAGCTAGAGCCTGGCTGGGCGCTTGTCATACTTGGCAAAGGCGACGAGCCGTATCAGGAGATAAAGGGCGTCAAGCACCCATTTAGCGACAAAGAAGTGGTGCTTGAAATTTTATGTAGATAACTTTTGAAAGGAAAAACGATGAAAATTTTAAATTTAGCCTTTACGGCTACTTGCGTTGCACTATTGCTAGGATGTGCCACTGCTCAAAAAGAGCCGCAAAAGCTACAATCTAGCGCAAACCAAAAGAGCTATCTGGTGAGCAACCTACCTCAAAATATAGAGTATGACGGCCAAATTTATCACCAAAAATACCAAAATGAATTTACGGTGGAGTATTATTTGGAAGATGAGGGCGGCTATGGATGGAGTAAGCTAATCAGCGTTACCTATGCGCCAAGCATCAAAAACATAGATGATTTTATAACAGCGATAAAAAAAACCACAGATCCAAAAAAGGGCAAATTTAAGATAGAAAAGATAGGTAGCGACAGCTCTTACCGTGAGGAAATTTACTATCCAGAGCCAAATAATCCAAAATTTAACAGCTACGAGATAACGCTAGATGTTACAAAAACGAGCGAGTGTGGGCTAGTCGGCGTATCTTTTGCCAGAAATTTCAAAACTCTTGACGATCTAGAAAAGACGCTAAAGGCAGAGAAATTTAACGAGAAATTTTTAGCAAACAGACCAGTGATAGAGTGCAAATAAACTAAACAAGGCGGAAAATGACAATAGAAATTTTAGCTAGCAAGATCCACAGAGCCGTCGTAACAGACGCAAATTTAAACTATGTTGGCTCGATCAGTATCGGCGAGGAGCTGATGAAGGCTGCAAATTTGATAGAAAATCAAAAGGTTGAAATTTTAGATGTAAATAACGGCGAGAGATTTGCCACATACGTGATAAAGGGCAAAAAAGGTGAAATTTGCCTAAACGGCGCAGCTGCTAGAAAGGTCTGCGTAGGCGATGTGGTCATCATCGTGGCGTATGCTAGTATGAAATTTAAAAAGGCTAAGAAATTTAAGCCAACCATCGTGCACGTAAATAACAAAAACGAGATCATAAAGGAGTAGGCGATGTTTGAGGGATTTGACTTTTCAAAGATGGGGCAGATGCTTGAGGATGTGCAAAAGCAGGCCAAGCAGATGGAAGAAGAGAGCAAAAATAAAGAATTTGGAGCAAAAAGCGGCGGCGGACTAGTAAGCGTTAGAGCAAACGGCAGCGGCGAGATACTTGATATCAGCATAGATGATAGCTTGCTTGAAGATAAAGAGAGCATGCAAATTTTGCTAATAAGCGCCGTAAATGACGTGCTAAAATCAGTTGAGGCCGATAAGAAAAACACCGCTTCAAGGATGCTTGGCGGTCTTGCTTCGATGGGGATAAAATGAGACTAAATTATAAATTTGCCATTGCTTTTTTGCTATCAGCGCTTTGCCTAAACGCCGATCCTAGGCCTACGCAAGAGGACTTTAACGCCTGCTTTGAAAAGAACAAAAACTCAATCGTATCAGTAAATAAACACTTTGGCGTGGCTATCACGAAAAATTTGATCGCAGTGCCAAAAAGCGAGGGAGCGCCACTTGGAGAATATGTCAAATTTGACCCGTATTTGCAGCTTTTCTTAGTCCGCTCTAGCAAGGAGCTAAGCCCTGTCGTGATGGCTGATGAGACTAATGAAGAGCGCATCAAAAAGAGCACTTGGGTTGGAATTTTAAATGACTCTAACAACACCGTCATGGGTCACATCAAGTCTTTGGGACAAAATTTAGGCGACTTTGACACGCTAAGCTTCGAGTACAACGCAACTGGGGAGATAAACACGCCTTGTTGTAAGATGATAGGCATAGCTGTTGGAGCTGATAAATTTATACCAAATCGCTATCTAAAGCACTTTGTATCTTACGATGACGTATATTACGGCGATATCGGCGTGAAATTCTTGCAAAAAGAGGATAAATTTTTTGTGGGTCTTGTTGATCCACTGGGTCGCGGCAAGATGATGATGGTTGATGATGAGCTTGTTACGATAAATGGCATCAAGCCAAAGAGCCTAAGAGAGCTAAATGAGATGGTGCTTTTTGCTCCAAAGGGCGCAAAACTGGACATCATCGTGAAGCGTGACAGAGAGCAGCTACTCTTTCAAGTGCCAGTAAGTGGGGATGTGAAATTTAACCAAAGCCTTGATATAGACGCCCCTTCAAGCCTTGATCTACCAAATTTAAATGTCATGCCAAAGTCGCCTGAGAGCTTGCTTGATGATAAAATTTTGGTGGATTATGGTATCACGGTCGATAAAAATTTAGTCGTTACTAAGGTCGAGCCAAAGTCAAATGCCGACATTTTTGGCATCAAGATAGGCGATAAAATTTTAGGCTACAACAAAGAGAGCGTAAGCAACCGCGAGGAGCTTTTAGAAAAGATCGGCGACCTGCAAAATTTCGTGCTTTTATTTACCAGAAATGACTTTCAGTTCTTTGCAAGAGTGCCAAAATGAGCCTACTTGAGGAGTTTATAAAATTTCTAAACGCAAATTTGCCAAAGGCGCCTAGCTTTCACCCTTGCTACGAGGAGGCGCTTGGCGTTATGCTAAAGGCTGGAGGCAAGCACTTTAGGGCACTTTTGCTTCTTGGCGTGGTCGAAAATGTGGATAAAAGCCTCACGAAAAAGGCGATGAGAGTGGCTTTGGGGCTTGAGATGATGCATACCTATTCGCTCATACATGATGATCTGCCTTCGATGGATAACGCAAGCCTAAGACGTGGCACACCAACGCTTCACGTCACATACGACGAGACAACTGCTATACTTGCAGGAGATGCGCTAAATACGCACGCTTTTTATGAAATTTCACGTGCCGATTTACCAGCTGACACTCGTATAAAATGCGTGGAAATTTTAAGCGAAAATGCTGGCGTTAGCGGCATGGTGCTAGGTCAGGCGCTTGATTGTTTTTTTGAAAATACAAACAAAGAGGACATCAAAAGAGCAAAGGCTAAATTTGGCCTCTCTGGCAAGATGCTAAGCCTTGATGAGCTAGTATTTTTACATATCCACAAAACCGCAAAGCTCATCGCTGCTAGCCTAAAAATGGGCGCTATGATAGCAAATTTAGACGAAAAAGAGTGCGAGAAAATTTATGATATCGGCTTAAAGCTCGGCCTTGCTTTTCAGATACAAGATGACATCATCGACCTTACAAGCGACGAAGCAGCCGCTGGAAAGCCAGTTCATAACGACCTAGCTAAAAACTCATTTACAAATTTACTTGGTCTATCTGGCGCAAAAAAGAAAAAAGATGAGCTTATTTGCGAGATAGAAGAGGCGCTAAAACAGATAGATGCAAGCATTGCAAAAATGATCTTAGAGCTTACAGACAAGCACCTAAGATAGTGCGTAAATTTCGTAAATTTATATCACTTTTTAGACATTTTGGGCAAAAATGCAAGGCAAGTTTTAATCACTTTTTTGTATAATCTGACGCAATAAAAGGAGATCATATGCTAAAAAAACAAGCCGATACTATAAGATTTTTGTGCGCTGATATGGTGCAAAACGCTAACAGCGGACACCCAGGTGCTCCTATGGGCCTAGCTGATATCATGGTGGTTTTAAGCAACTTTTTAAAACACAACCCTAAAAATCCAAAATGGCTAAACAGGGATAGGCTCGTTTTTAGCGGTGGTCACGCATCAAGCTTGGTTTATAGCTTTTTGCACCTAAGCGGCTACGATCTAAGCCTAGACGAGCTTAAAAATTTCCGCCAACTTGGCTCAAACACCCCAGGACACCCAGAAATTCACACTCCAGGCGTTGAGGTGGCTACTGGCCCACTTGGTCAGGGCGTAGCAAATGCAGTTGGCCTTGCCATGGCAGAAAAATACGCTGCAAACGTGCTAAATGAGCCAGATAATAAAATAATCGATCATAAAATTTACTGCCTTTGCGGCGACGGCGATCTTGAAGAGGGCATAAGCTACGAGGCATGTTCAATCGCAGGAAATTTAAGACTAGACAACCTTGTGCTCATCTACGACTCAAACAACATCACGATCGAGGGCGACACAGCGATAGCATTTAGCGAGGACGTCAAGGCTAGGTTTGAGGCGCAGGGCTGGGAGGTCGCACGCATCGACGGACACGACTTCAACCAGATCGAATTTGCGCTTGAGCAAGCTAGCGAGAAAGAGTCGCCATATCTTATAATCGCAAACACACGCATAGCACGCGGCGCAATGGAGCTTGAGGGCTCACACCACAGCCACGGAGCGCCACTTGGCGAAGAGATCATCAAAAAGGCAAAGGCCGCAGCTGGCTTTGACCCTGAGAAGAAATTTGCCATTGATGAGGACGTGCTTTTAAGGTTTAGAGGTGCGGTAGAAAAGGGCGATCTTGAAGAGGCTATGTGGAATAAAAAGGTTGAGGCATTAAGTGCTGAGGGTAAAAATTTGCTAAATTCCCTTCTTAATCCAGACTTTAGCAAGATCGAATTTCCAGACTTTAGCGACAAAAAGCTAGCCACAAGAGATACAAACCACGTTATTTTAAATGAGATAGCTAAAAAACTCCCTGGATTTATCGGCGGTAGTGCAGATCTTGCTCCTTCAAACAAGACCGAGCTAAAGGGCATGGGCGACTTCCCAAATGGCAAAAACATCCACTACGGCATCAGAGAGCACGCCATGGCAGCTATCAACAACGGCATCGTCAGATACGGCCTTTTCTTGCCATTTTCAGCGACATTTTTCATCTTCAGCGACTATCTAAAGCCAAGTGCGAGGATAGCAGCGCTAATGGGCATCAAGCACTTTTTTGTCTTCACACACGATAGTATAGGCGTTGGCGAAGATGGTCCGACGCACCAGCCAATAGAACAGCTTAGCACATTTAGAGCTATGCCAAATTTCTACACTTTCCGCCCAGCTGATGGCAACGAAAACGCAGCTAGCTGGCACGCGGCGCTAAATTTAAACGCTCCAAGTGCATTTGTGCTTAGCCGCCAAGGGCTTGACCCACTTGCAAAAGGTGAATTTGGCGAGGTTAGCAACGGCGCATATCTTTTAAGCTCGGCAAAAGATGCGAAGATAACATTTATAGCAAGCGGTAGCGAGGTTTCACTCTGCGTAAAAGCAGCCGCACTTCTAGCTGAGCAAGGCATCGGCGCAAATATCGTATCAGCGCCTTGTTTTGATCTACTTTGCGAGCAGCCAGCTGAGTATGTGGCTAGAATTTTAGATAAAAACACAACCATCATCGCAGTTGAGGCCGCAACTGGCTATGAGTGGTATAAATTTGCCGACGCAGTTTATGGTATGAACAGCTTTGGCGCCAGTGGCAAGGCAAATGAACTATTTGATCACTTCGGATTTACTCCGCAAAAGCTTGCAAATTTTGCTAGCGAACTTATATAAAATTTAACTTTGGGGAGTAAAATCCCCAGCTGCAATCTAAAATCAAAAAAAGGCATTTTATGGAAATTTCTCACGTTATCGTTTTGGCCTTGGTGCAAGGCATAAGCGAGTTTTTGCCGATATCAAGCTCGGCTCATCTCATCTTGGTGCCAAAGCTACTTGGCTGGCCAGATCAAGGGCTTGCTTTTGACGTGGCAGTGCATGTTGGTACGCTAAGCGCGATACTTTTTTATTTTAAAGATACGATTTTTAAGCTATTTCGCGACTTTTTTGCCTCGATAGCACAAAGAAAGATGGTGGGCGATAGCCTGCTTGTCTGGTGTGTGGGATTTGCCACTATCCCAGTTGGCATCTTTGGGCTTTTGTTTAACAACGTGATCGAAGAGTACGCAAGAAGCGGCGTTGTGATCGCAGTTACAACTATCATCTTTGGCATCGCACTTTACTTTGCTGATCTTCGCTCAACAAATAAAAGCGAATATGAAATGACCATAAAATTTGCTCTCATCATAGGCTTAGCGCAGGCTGTGGCGCTCATCCCTGGCGTCTCAAGATCAGGCATAACGATGACAGCGGCCTTGTTTTTGGGCTTTAGCCATAAAGGCAGTGCAAATTTCTCATTTTTACTTTCGATCCCTGTCATCATCCTAGCTGGCGGACTTGAGAGTATCAAGCTTATAAAAGATCCAAACGCCTTGCCTTGGAGCGACATCGCCCTTGGCGTCATCATAAGTGCAGTTAGTGCTTATATCTGCGTGAAGCTATTTATGGGGATCATCTCAAGGATCAGGATGCTACCTTTTGTCATCTACCGCTTGATCTTGGGTGCGTTTTTACTATATCTATTTTTATAAATTTAAGTTGTAAAAGGGCTAGGTTAAGACCTAGCCAAAATGATAAATTTGCCAAAAAGCTTGGCAAATTTACTCCTCTTTTTTGTCTTTTTTTATGACGTTTATGAAGTCTTTTGCGGCTTGATAGGCTCTGTCGCCAAATTTCTTAGCTTCTGATTTTATATCCATTTGTTTGATATCTTCAAGCTTATCATTTGCCTTTTTCTCAAACTCTGCGATATCTTGTTTGAGGCCTTCAAGCTTATCGTTTGCGTCAAAATTTAGCTTTAGCTTTTTGCTCTTGTCGTTTAGCTCTTGTTTTAGAGCTTCAAATTTATTGTTCGCCTCGCTCATAAGCTTTGCAACGCCGTTTGATTTTAGCTCTTCAAGCCTTGAGCTGATCTGCTCGATCGCTTGATCGCTTATGCGTTTAAATTTTGCTAGATTTGTGTCAAGCTCGCTATTTATCACGCTTTCGATCTCGCTTTTAGCCACGCCGTCAAATTCATTTTCAAGCTCTTTAAGAAGTGCTATAAACTCTTCATCCACGTTTTTTAAATTTAAAAGCTGTGAGTTTAGCCTTAGCTCATCTGGAGCAAATTTCGCCTCATCTTTTAGCTTCTCAATAGCTCTTAAAATGCCATCTCTTGTGCCATTTATTGCACCTTTTATGAGCTCTTTTGCAAATATATGCCCCTCATTTGCTAAATTTCCCGCTGCACTGATGATATTTTTTGAAATTTCAAACATTCGCTCTTTGCTAAACTCCCCACCTCTTATCGCAGCGTAGGTCATATTTTTAGCTATCGCACCAGCAGTCTCTTCGACATCTTTTGCGCCTTCAAGTGTTGTTAAAAAGGCGATTTGAGCGCTCTCTTTTAAGATGCCAAGCATCCTTGTTTCTCTAATGATCGCATTGTTTAAAAGCTCTAAAATTTCTTCTTTTTCGCCAAAATCTCTATCTTTTACGACCTCTTCAGCCGCTTCAAATGAAATTTTTAGCCTATTTTTTATCTCTTCACGCTTTGTCTCGATCGCTCTATTTATCTCATCTCTTTTATCAAATAGCTCATAAAGCCCCTTCTCTTCGCCGCTAACTAGGGCCTGATTTATCCCCTCCATAGCGCTTTTTAGGTTTTTAGCATTTATGAGGCTCTCTTTATCCATCTTGTCGTAAAGCTCGTTCATCTTTTGTTTCAAAAGATCAGGCAGTGTGTTTTCGTCTTTGTCTGAGACATCCTTAAAAAAGTCGTTGCAAAGAGCTTTTATGTTAGTAAGTAGCCCCTCACTATCTTTATAATCACGTAAATTTTGCTCAAGTTTATCCATATTTTTGCCTTATAAAACGTATTTTGCTTCGTGTTTTAGCGCTGAAAAAATCTCCAGCCTCTCTTCTTCGCTTAAAACTAGCACGGCTAGATCGTAGCTAGTGTATTTTTTATCCTTGCTAAATTTTGAAAAAACTAGCTTAAATTCTCTATCTTTTACTATCTCTTTTACCTTCTCTTCGGCATTTACGCCAGCGTCAAATATCATTTTATACTCCCAGTGTGTTGGGTAGTCGATTTTTGCCTTTTTATTATTTAGATCGCATATATTCGCCACTTTTGCCTCCTGTTTTGCTCTCTAGCACGATGTTATCTATCTGCATGCCCTTATCTATGGCTTTTACCATATCGTAAATGGTTAAAAGTCCCACGCTCACGCCTGTTAGAGCCTCCATCTCAACGCCTGTTTTGCCCTCGATCTTTACGCTTACAAAAAGCTTAAAAGCGCAAATTTCAGGTAGCTCCTCGATGTCACAATCCACACCCAAAATGGCTAGTGGATGGCACATAGGTATTAGCTCGCTTGTCTTTTTAGCGCCCATTATCGCAGCGACAACGGCTGTTTGGATAACTGGGCCTTTTTTGCCGGTATTTTCTTTGATCGCCTTAAAAGCATCTTTACTCATTTTGATGATCCCGCTAGCAGTTGCTACCCTTTTAGTTGGATCTTTTGGGCTTACATCGACCATCTTTGGACGGTCTTTTTCATCTAAATGTGTTAGCATTATCTCTCCTTTTTTTGGCAGATTATAGCCTATTTAAGCAAATTTAAGTTATCAGCAAATTTAAGCAAAAAAATATCAAAAATCTAAAAATTAAGCTTTGCTCAAAACGCAAGAGTGATTTTTCATTTCTTAATATAATTATCTAATTTAAATAATTTTTTTAAAAAAATATTTATAATTTAAATTTTTAATGCATAAGATGCCTAAAATACGAATTTTTATAGATAATAAATTTTATCAAAAGTATATTTCTATCCATTAAATTCCAAAGTCTATTTATTGTAAATGGCAAAATTTAAAAAAAATTATTGATATTTTTCTTTAAATGCTTAAAAAAGTAAATTAATCGCTAATTTGCTTTTAAGAGTTATGCTTGTATAGTTTTTACAAATTTTAAATTTACGATGAAAGCAACCTAGATAATGAAATTTCTGCTATGTCTTAGCTTATCTTTGATGGCGCTTTTTGCTGAGGATAAAGGCTGTTTTGTCGATGAAAATAGTCAAAACATCATCTTTGTAAAAGATGGCGAGACAAAAAGCCTAGGACTAAAGGAGAAAATTTACAAAGATCAAAGATGTGCTTTTGATGAGAGCTCTTTTTACGTTGCAAATTTAAACAACGAGATCGTAAAGGTAGCTAGCGAGAAGGAATTTTTATTTGCACTGCCAAATGTTGGCTGTAAGGTTTCAAATATCTTGCTAGATAAAGAGAAAATTTACGTCGCTTGCGATATGGCAAATGTCGTAACAATCGCCATTTTTGACAAGAGTTCTAAAAAATTTATATCAAAAAATTTTAACAATGTTTATAAAATTTCTAGCTTTTTATCGCTTGGCGAGGGAGTATTTTTTACTAGCTTTAATGGCAAGGCGTTTTTGCTTGATAGCAAGCTTAACGCAAAAGAGCAAAAAAGCGTTGGCTTTGCGCCCATTAGTGCTTGTAAATTTAGTGATGATGAAATTTTCATAGGCTTTAGAAACGGAGAAATTTTAGATCTTAAAAGTGGAGCTAAAAAGCAAGTTTTAAGATCTAAAATTTCAGCTCTTGCGTGCGTGGGAGATGAGGTTTTGGTAGCTGGCGAGGACGGAGTGATCTATAAATTTGACAAAAGCTTTAAGCTAAAGGGTAAAAAAGAGCTTTTTGGCGGCGAGATAAAAGAAATTTTTATAGATAAAAACGTGCTTGTTGGCGTGGATCTAGGTAATAAGACAAAGAGTTTAGAGATAAATTCATTTTAAAAAGGAGAGTAAATGCAAAAGTTATTTTGTGTCGCAAGTGCTGCACTGCTTGGGCTATCTTTAACTGCTGCTTGTGCTGCTAGTAGTGACCTTGAAAAAGTCATGAAAGAGCGCGGGCTAAGCGAAAAAGATGTCCTTGCAGCTGCTAAGACTTACCAGCCAAGCGGTAAAAAAGATGATTTCATCGTCTTTTCATCTGGCGGGCAGAGTGGTCAAGTGCTAGTTTATGGCGTTCCGTCGATGAGAATTTACAAATACATCGGCGTTTTCACCCCAGAGCCTTGGCAAGGATATGGCTATGACGATGAGTCAAAAGCTGTTTTAAAACAAGGCAACATCAGGGGCAAAGAGATAACTTGGGGCGATACACACCACCCAAATTTCACTGAGAAAAATGGTGAGTATGTTGGTGATTATCTATTTATCAACGACAAGGCAAACCCAAGGATCGCTGTTATAAATTTAAAAGACTTTGAGACAACTCAAATGGTCGTAAACCCTATCATGAAGAGTGAGCACGGCGGTAGCTTCATCACTCCAAACAGCGAGTACGTCATCGAAGCTAGCCAGTACGCAGCTCCACTTGATGACAACTACCACTCAATAGATGACTACGAAGCCGTTTATAGAGGCGCTGTGACATTTTGGAAATTTGACTATCCAAAAGGCAAGATCGACGAGAAAGCATCTTTCTCACTTGAGCTTCCTCCATACTGGCAAGACCTAAGCGACGCTGGTAAGGGCGAGAGCTATGGCTGGGGCTTTACAAACTCAATAAACAGCGAGATGTATACAGGTGGTATCGAAAAAGGTCTTCCTCCATTTGAGGCAGGTGCTAGTAGAAATGACACCGACTTCTTACATGTTTATAACTGGCAAATTTTAGAAAAACTTGCGCAGGATAAGAAAAACTACAAAGTTGTAAATGGTCACAGGGTAGTTACAATAGAGGCTGCTGTAAAAGCTGGCGCGCTATTTTTGATCCCAGAGTCAAAGAGCCCACATGGTTGTGACGTAACACCAGATGGTAGATACATCATCGTTGGCGGTAAGCTTGATACTCACGCATCAGTTTATGACTTTAAAAAGATCAAAGAGCTAATCGACAAAAAAGAGTACGCTGGCACCGACCCATACGGCATACCTATCTTAGATAGAGAAAAGACAATGCACGGACAAGTAGAACTTGGCCTTGGACCACTGCATACATCATTTGACTCACAAGATGGCGTAGTCTATACTTCACTTTACGTTGATAGCCAAATCGTAAAATGGGACTACAAAAATTTAAAAGTGCTTGATAAAGTAAATGTTCATTACAACATCGGTCACCTTGACACAATGGAAGGCAAATCAGCAAAACCAGTTGGCAAATATGCAATCGCTCTTGATAAACTTTCAATCGATCGCTTCAACCCAGTTGGCCCACTCCATCCACAAAACCACCAGTTAATAGACATCAATGGTCCAAAAATGGAGCTAATCTATGATATGCCTATCCCACTTGGTGAGCCACACGACGTTGTTTCAATCGCTGCTAGCAAGCTAACTCCAGCGCTTACTTACAACATGGGTACAAACTCAAGAACAGGCGAGGCTAGCCCATACGCAACCCTAGCTGGTCAAGAAAGAGTTGAGAGAAACGGCAAAAACGTAACTGTCTATGCGACAATGATCAGAAGCCACATCAATCCAGAGCACATCGAGGTAAATAAAGGCGATAACGTAACTATCCACCTAACAAACCTAGAGCGCGCTCAAGATGAGACTCACGGCTTTGGCATCGACCTTTACAACATCCACGCTTCACTTGAGCCTGGCAAAACTGCTTCAGTAAATTTCGTAGCTGATATGGAAGGCGTCTTCCCATACTACTGCACCGAGTTTTGTTCAGCACTTCACCTAGAGATGATGGGTTACTTGCTTGTTAAAGATCCAAATAAAAAATATGAATCTGCAAAAAATAGCAAGCTAAAAACTCTAAGTCCAGAGGCTCTAAAAGCTGAGTATGACAAAGTAATCGCAACTAACAAAGCAACTGATGATGTTATCCAAGAGGTTGTTAAATACCTAAAAGAGAAACATTATGAGAAATATCCAAAAGTAAAAGCTTTGGTTGATGACGCACTTGATCAATACGGCCACATCAAAGAGGTAAAAGCTAAAGCTGACGAAGCTTACAAAAAAGGCGACGTAAATGGCGCTATCCTTTGGGAGTACCAAGTATGGCAATATATGGTAAAAACCGCCGACGTTGGTCTAAGAGCTAAAAACAACCTAGCTAAAGAGATCGCAACTCCGATGAGCCCAGCTGCTGCAAAAGGCGAAGAGGCTTATCTAAAAGGCGGATGTAATGGTTGCCACGTCATCGGTCAAGTAAGCTCAGGTCCAGACCTAACTGGTGTCTTGCTAAGACATGAAAACGGCGAAAAATGGGTAGCAGACTTCATCAAAGACCCTGCTAAATTCTATAACGACGACTACGTTAAAGCGATGATTGATTTCTTTAAACTTAGAATGCCAAATCAGCACATGAGTGATGAAGAGATCAAAAATATCATTCAGTATCTAAAATGGATAGACGAAAACGCAGGCATGTAGTTTTAAGGGGCATTTTTGCCCCTTTTAAATTTTAAAATTTAACTTTTGCTAGGCTAAATTTTAAAATTTAAAGGAGAGATTATGAGTAAATATAAAATTTATACCATTGTTGCACTTATCATCATGAGCGTTTGTTTTACTCTGCCAGTTCTTGGCTGGCACGGAGCAAAGGAGCGTATAGCTAATGGCGACGAGCTACCTTCTTATGCTTACACTATCTACGATCTTTATAGCTCATTTCAGTATAAAAACCACCTTTTGCCAAAAGAGGTGGCAAGCGATCTTCATAAGATGATCGAGCAAAAAGCAGAGATCGGTACGCCATCTTTCCCTATCTGGTACGTATCTCTTGAAGCACCAAACTATCCAAAGGCAGCCTTTCCAGATGGCATACCAGTATATTTTCACGTAGATGGATATAGTGGCGACGTGCACGAGATGAATACGATAAACCACTACATCGGCATGTATCCTATGGAGCATGGCGGAAATTTAGAGCGAGCTATCGCACCTTATTATCTACTCATCGCCACACTTTGCATGCTTGCGTTTTTATACTATGACGGTAAATTTAACTCACTTCTCATGGTGCCAACCATCATTGCACCTGTGCTATTTATGAGCGCATTTGTGGGCTGGCTATACTGGTATGGACACAATATGCAAGAGTGGGGCGCCTTTAAAATCAAGCCATTTATGCCAACCGTTTTAGGCGATGGTAGTGTGGCGCACTTTACAACGCACTCATACCCAACTATCGGCTTTTGGGTGATGATGGTGATGAGCGTGCTTTGCATACTTGCGGTATTTTCAAAGAAAAAAGAGCTAAATGCGTAAATTTTCTAAATTTGCCCTTGTTTTTTTGCCACTTCTTGGCTTTGCAAACGTCCTTCAAGATGCGATAAACAACGCTAGCCCTGGCGATGTGATAAAGCTAGGCGACGCTGTTTATGAAGGGGGCATAACGATAAATAAGCCTCTTAGCATCATAGGAGAAGGCAAAAATGCCCACATAAAAGGTGACGGCAAGGGCAGTGTTATAAAGATCATCGCTTCAAACGTGACACTTAAAAATTTAAAGATAAGTGGCAGTGGCAACGACCTTGGCGAGCTTGATGCTGGCATAGGCTGTGACAAGGCAAATAATGTTGAAATTTCTAAAAATGACATAAGCGACGTGCTTTTTGGGATTGACTTTAAAGAGTGCAGTAGCTCAAAGATCACTGAAAACAACATCACCTCAAAAAAAGGCGCTAGCCTTGGCTTTAGAGGCGATGCGGTGAGACTTTGGTATAGCCATGAAAATTTGATCGAGCACAACAATATCCGCGACAGCCGTGACATGGTCGCATGGTATGCAAGTCACAACAAATTTCTAAGCAACAAAGCAGTTGGCAGCAGATATTCGCTTCACTTCATGTATGCTAATCAAAATTTAGTTGAAAATAACGAATTTATCGGCAACGCTGTCGGTATGTTTTTTATGTATTCAGCTAGCTCAAATATAAAAAATAACCTAGTTATGGATAGTGACGGCGCTTTTGGCATCGGCATCGGACTAAAGGACGTGTCTGACTTTACGATAGAAAACAACACCCTTGTCTATAACGCGCGTGGCATCTTGCTTGATAACTCGCCGTTTCAGCCAGGCTCAACTATAAATTTTATAGGCAATAAAATTTTACACAACGTAGTTGGTGTCTATTTTCACGCTACGCAAGGCACAAGCATCTTTGAAAACAACGACTTTATCGGCAACATGGACATCGTCGTAAACGATACCCCAGGCGAAAAGATGCTACTAAACAGATGGAGCAAGAACTACTATGATGAGTATGAGAGCTTTGATAGAGATAAAGATGGCTACGGCGACACGCCATTTTTGCACCTCTCATACATCGATCAGCTCTGGCAGTACTATCCAAATTTGCAGTTTTTCTATGGCTCAAGCGTCTTTAGCGTCTTAAATTTCTTAGCCAAACTCGCTCCATTTTCTGAACCGATAAAGCTACTTGAAGATAGTTCGCCTAGGATAAAACCGCTTGATGTTTCAAATTTCAACGCTTTAAAGGCGAAACGTGGATAGAAGAAATTTTATGATAATTGGCTCAGCCGCAGCGGTGGCTGGATACGCCATAGGCAAGTTTTTGCCAAAAAGTAGTGGCGATAAGCTCTATCTTAGACCGCCAGGTGCTGTTGATGACTTTGATGATCTTTGCGTCAAATGCGGTCAGTGCGTGCAAGTCTGCCCATATCACAGTATAAATTTACTTGATATAGAAGATGGCTACTCAAGTGGCTCAGCTCACATCGACGCCAAAGAGCGGGGCTGCTACTTGTGCGACCTTTTCCCATGCGTGCTAGCCTGTCCTAGCGGTGCGCTCGATCACGCCACAAAGGTCGTGGGTGACGTCAAAATGGGCGTTGCAGTTTTAAGTGACACGGCTGCCTGTTTGAGCGTGAAAAGAGAAAATTTAAGCGAAACTGGCGTTAAGCATCTGCTTGATCGCAAAGCCTATAACGACAGAGAAGAGGCGTTAAAAGATAAGATAAAAGGCAAGATCGGTCAAATTTGCGATCTTTGCGTCACACTTTGCCCAGTTGGCGATAGTGCGATAGCAATGATCGAGACAAATTTACCACTTATAAAAAATGGCTGCGTGGGTTGTGGAGTTTGCGCTGAGGTCTGCCCAGCAAAGATTATAAATATTGCCCCAAAGATGAGCTATGATGAAATTTACAAGGAGAAAAAATGAGAGTAATAATACCTTTAATAGCTGCTGCGTTGCTATTTGTCGGCTGTGAAAAGAGTGAGGACAAAGCGCAAGAGGCTGCTAGCGAGCAAGGCACAAAAGTAGCGACAAGTGCTAGCATAAAGGTCGAAAAAAATGAAAACAACGAGAGTGCAAATAAGCAAAATGAATTTATAAAATACGACATGCACGGCGAAAAAAGCGTTAAATTTGGACTTGAAGATAACAACGTAAGCCGCCAGATCGGAGCGCTTGCCATGGTAAAAAGCCCGCTTCAAAGTATAAATTTAAGGCTTATAAAGGGCAGACTTAGCAAGGACTTCATCACAAAGTGCTCAGCCTGCCACGACGACTACGCAAATGGCATCATCGGACCATCGCTTCTAACAAAGAGCGAGGATGAAATTTATAAGATGATAAACGCTTATAAAAACAAAGAGAAGGTAAATGTGCTGATGCGTGATCTTGTTAAAAAGATGGATGAAAGTGAGATTAGAAAATTAGCCAAAGAGATAAGCGATTTTAATGCGCAGTTTAGGAGCAAACAATGAAAATCGGAAAAATCATAACGATCATTTTAGCGGTGCTGATATGTGGCATCATGGTGTTTATGCTAAGCCAAACTCCGCCTAAAAAGGAGAAAGTAGAAGCTAGCGTTCAGCCAAAAGTGGAGCAAAATATCTCAAAAGAGCAGTCAAAGTCTAGCGAGGAATTTGCCAGCGAAGATGAGCTAAAAAAGGTAAAAGAGCTAAGCCTAAGCGTGGCTAAGACGCAAAATGAAGGCGTTAGCAGGCAGTATCTAACCTCTTGCGCACCATGTCACGGCGCAAATGGCAAGGGTGTCGTAGCGCCTGATATCACTCATCTAAGCAAAGAGGATCTGCTTAAAAAACTGGCTGATTATAAGGCTGGCAAGGTGCAAAACACGCTTATGAAGGGACTGCTAACAAACGTTAGTGACAGCGAGCTAAACAGCCTTGCTGATGAAATTTCTAAATTTAAAAAGTAAAAATGGATAAATATAACGTTCGTGCGACCGTTAGAAACGTAAGCTTTCTAAGCACGCTAATAACGACTACAAAAGATGGCAAAAGGCGCCCAAGCATACGTTTTTGGCGCATTTTCACCATCGTGCTAGTTCATCTTTTATTTGTGCTCTCATACAGGGTTGATGTGCAAATTTTAGAGGGCGACATCAGCGCCTCAAGGATACTTGGCTTTCACCTAGCAGATGCATTTATGAGCTTGCAAGTCTTTTTAGCAACGCATGAAATTCATGTAAATTTACTAATCGGCTCGCTTAGTATCCTAGCCTTTTACATCATTTTTGGTGGCAGGGGCTTTTGCTCGTGGGTTTGCCCGTACTCACTCATAAGCGAGATAGCTGAGAAAATTCATGAAAATTTACGCGCCAAAAAGATAGTAAAACCGCGAGTTTTTGACACAAAATGGCGATACGCTTTTACCATTTTGTTTTTGGCTCTTAGCTTTGCTAGCTCAAGCCTAGTCTTTGAAATTTTTAACGTCGTTGGGATATTTTCAAGATTTATCATCTATGGCTACTTTCACGCTATCTGGCTTGTTGTAGCTATGCTTGTGGTGGAAATTTTCTTCTCACGCAGGGCATGGTGCAGATATGTCTGCCCTGTTGGAGCGACCTACTCGCTACTAGCAAAGCCAAATGCGATAAAGGTCAGCTGGGATAAAGAAAGGTGCGACCACTGCTTAGTTTGCACCGATGTTTGCCTAGTGCCACACGTGCTTTTTATGACAAAAAAAGGCGCAAAAACTGATGATAGTAAAAAGCTCTTTAGGATAGCTGGGGCTGACTGCACGCTTTGTGGCAGGTGTATCGACGTTTGCCACCAAGATGCACTTAAATTTGACAACGGCTTTAAGAAACTCATATAAGGAAATTTTTTGATAGATATAAAAGAAGTAACGAAAATTTTTGGCTCGCAAAAGATACTTGATAGCGTCAGTCTAAATGTAAAAGCTGGCGAAAAGATAGCGATACTTGGGCAAAATGGAGCTGGCAAGAGCTCGCTCATGCGTATCATCTTGGGCGAGTTTGTGCCAAATAGCGGAAGTGTCGCGATAAATGGCGTAAATACCCTAAAAGATAGAAAAGAGGCGCTAAAATTTATATCATTTGTGCCGCAAACCCCGCCGCCACTTAAATTTAGCCTGCGTGAGCTTTGCGAGTTTGTCTGCAAAAGCTCAAATGTCAAATTTGAAGAGATAGAGAAATTTAGCAAGCTTTTAGAGCTTGACCTGCATGCAAATTTAAACAAGTCCTTTTACAAACTCTCTGGCGGCATGAAGCAAAAGATGTTAATAGCCATCGCATTTGCCAAAGATAGTGAAATTTTGATGTTTGACGAGCCAACGGCAAATTTAGATGTAAAAGCAAGGGAGTCTTTTAAAAATTTGCTAGATAATTTCACGCAAAAAAAGACGCTAGTTTTCATCTCGCACCGCATAGATGAGATCGCTCATTTGCTTGATAGATGCGTCTATATGGACCTTGGCAAGATCATCAAAGAAGAAAATTTAAGGAGCAAGAGTGAATAACCTTTTTTTAATAGCAAAACTAGACGTCAAAGAGTCGTTTCGCTCGAGGTGGTTTGCGATCTATGCTCTTCTTTTTTCTGCTTTGATGATAGGATTTTTATTTAGCGGAGTGACCGACTCGCGCGTGCTTGGCTTTTCTGGGCTAACAAGGGCGCTACTTTTGTTTATACAAATTTGCGTCATCATCGTGCCGATATTTATCCTCATTTCAACCGTTAGAAGCATAAATCAAGACAGGGACACAAACCTGCTTGAGTACGTGCTAAGCTTCCCGCTAAGCCTTAAAGAGTACTACTTTGGCAAGGCGCTTGGGCGGACATTTGTCGTTTTTGTGCCGCTTTTGTTCTCGCTTTTGCTTTGCGTGGTGGTTGGCTTTATAAAGGGCGTGTCGATACCTTGGGGCGTGCTGGTGCTCTACTTTGGACTACTTTTTAGCCTAAGTATCGTCTTTTTGTCGCTTGGCTTTTTCATCTCAAGCCTTATCAAAAACCAAGAAACAGGTCAAGGCGTGGCGTTTTTGCTCTGGCTTATCATGCTAGCTTTTATCGACCTAGCGCTTATTGGACTGCTTATGCGAAGCTCTGTCGATGAGTACGTCATCTACTCTATCGCGATGTTAAATCCGATCGAGCTTTTTAGGATAGCCGCACTTAGCCTTTTTGATCCAAATTTAGCAGTCATCGGCACTGCCTCTTACTTTATCTTAGGCACATTTTCAAAAGCGACCTTCGTAGCTTATGCGATCATCTATCCTTTCGTGCTTGGCGTGATCTTACTAGTTTGCGGCTATTTGGGCTTTAGCAAGAGAGATCTTGTTTGATTGTTTTTTGTTAAATAAGAGTTGGCTTTAAATTTAGACGAGGCTTGTATTATTCCACTTGTCCAACAAGAAACCTCCTTTTTGTAATGACCCCCTTTCCCCCAAAGGGGGTTTGTCTCTGAAATTTATGAAAAAATCCATTTTATTTTTAGCCTTTGCCGTTTTATCTCTAAGTGCAAACTGGGATGAAAATATGCAAAACTGCATCAACAAAAGTGATGCAAAAGCTTGCGAAAGCTTTACTAAAAAGCTTTCAAGCGAGTGCGAAAACAAAGACAAAACTTCTTGCTTTTTATATGCTGACATGCTAGGGCGAGGTCTTGGCGTTGAAAAAGATCTGGTTAAATCTTACGAAGTCTTTAAGTCGCTTTGTGAAAATGGTAGCAGTGAAGCTTGCTACGAGCTAGCTACAAAATATCTGCAAGGAAATGGCGTAGAGCAGAGCTTTGATCTATCTGCAAATGCCCTTGATAAAGCTTGTAAGATGGGCAGCAAACGAGCTTGCAACGTCCTAGAGCTTGTGCCTAAGAATTGAAATTTATCTAACATTTATATCTATGACGAAGTAAATTCGCAAATTTTAAACTTTAATTCACTCGCAAGAATTGACTACTAAAATTTGGCTTCGCTTACAGCTTAGCTCAA
>CAUQCU010000019.1:0-20841 GCA_963516555.1 Campylobacter concisus
TGTTATCTACATTTACTAGTGGCATATTTGAGGCATTATAGAGGCTACCACTTAACACTGGGTTGTCTATGTCGTTTTGCAAAAATGAGATGATCACCTCATCGCCGACCCTAGGTATCGCAAAGAAGCCAGAGCTGTTGCTTGCGATCGGCGTGATCACTCTTAGATAGGCACTTTTATGATAGCTTGCGTTTATGGTGTCGTCTTTATCTATCTGCTCTTGCGTGCTAAAGGCGTTTAGTCTTACCTTTACTCTGCCGTAACTATCCGTATGGATGGTGTTTGTTTGGCTGTTTAGCCCATCTTGTCCTACAACAAGGCCTAGAGTGATGTCAGGTGCTTTTGGCTTTTGCTTGTAGCTTGGTATAAATTTCACACTGCTTGGGATGATGCTTAGCTCATTTGTATATGAGCTTATAAATTTCTTATCTTTTAAAGGGACATTGTCGCCTAAATTTAGGGTATTTTCTAAAACACTTTCGTCTATATAAGTGTGTTTTATAGCTATTATTTTAAACTCATACTCGCCACTACTTTGATCTATGGCGACTGAGATATTGTCATTTAAATTTAGAGCAAAGACGTTTGAGCTAGCGATAAATTCTTTCAATAGCATATCACTTCTTAGCTTTTTAAGATATGTGCTGACTTCAAGTAACCTCGTATCACTAAATGAATACTCATCTAAATTTATATGCTTATCATAGATATTTACCTGCTCGTCAAATATCTTCTCATTTTTGCTCTCTAGCACGTTTGGATAGGCTGTGTTTTGAAATGAGTGGGTAAAGCTATTTGCTTTTAGAGTTTCGCTCTTTGTGATTTTATTTATATGTTCGCTTGCAAGATTATTATTTAAATTTACATTAAAGCTTACTTTTCTAGCCTCTTTGCCTTTACTCGGTTCGCTCTGTGCTAGGCCTTCAGCTTGGTTGCTATAAGCTAGGATAAAGGTATCGTGAAAGTAAATTTTCTCATTATCTTCGTAAAAATATATACCGCTATCATGGCAAAGTCTTGTTATAAAGGCTAGGTCGCTTTCGTTGTACTGCGCTATAAATTCTTTTTTATTGTAGCTATTTTTGATATTTGAGAAGTCTAGCTCTTTAGTTAGTCTTTGCTTGTTAAAAGACAAAATTTCTTTTACTACTTCAAGCACGCTTTGATCTGTGTAAATTCTATTTGCTCTATTTATACTTAGTCTATATAACGAAGATGTGAGTTTAAATTTGAAGAAGTATTTTTTGTCTATATTTGTGCTGCTGTCATCATCAACGCCCAGATACTCGACATCGCTTACTATGCCGCTAAAGTAGATATAGTCGCTGCCATTATTGCTTGGGATGATACTCTTGTTTGTAGAAGATGGTCTTTTTATGCTTAGCTTCATGCCTTTATCAAGGTATCTATATATGCCAGTTTGAGCGTTATCATTATATATGCTCTCTAAATTTTCATAAAGCGGATTTTTGACTAAATTTATATAGGCAAAGCACTCTATGCTAAATATATCCTCTAAACTCTCATTTATATCAGCCCTTGTGACAATAAATTTATCATTTGCTATCTGAAGAGTCGAGAAGGCATCGTTAGATACGCCGTAGTCTACAAAGCCGTCTGTTGCCACCGAGTTGCTAGATGCTAGCATGACTGGCTTAGTTAGTGATGATGTTGGTGATGTTATGTTTTTGTCCATTTGTTGCTCTTTCAATCTTTTTTCGTTTTCTTCTTTTTGTAATCTTTTTTCAAACATTTCGATATCAGTGTCTGTGAGATTATGTCTTTTTTTAAACAGATCTATCTCATCAATCTTTTTTAATTCTATATATTCCTGCATATGGTTTTCTGAAATTTTATCTATTAAATCTTCTGCAGAAGATGCGGTTTTATTAAAAATCCATCCAACCACAGGCACCCTAGAAAAAATATCGCCAGTAAATTTCACCGCATTTTTATTTTTATCATAAGTTGTTTGCTTGTCTGAATATTGAATATCTCTATTTTTATCTAAAAAATCCATTTTTTTATCATTTTCTTTAAAACTATTCATTGACTTTTGCCTCTTTAAGAATTTTAATCAAATCCTTGTCGTCATTTATGAGATTTAAAATTTTCTCTAAAATATCATAATCTTTTGGATCTTGCCCATGGTCTAATAGTTGTTTGATTAATTTAAACTTTTCTTCTTTAAATTCTTTATATTTTTGAGTTTTTACAAATTCTAGTAGTTCTTTACTAGGAGTTTTGCTCTCAAAACCAACGCCGTTATTTCTAAAAAAAAACAAAAAATCAGTTCCTATAGAAAAGGCAAGCCTTGAATTTGGTTTTGTACCTTTGTCCAAAAGCGAATTTAATGTTTTTAGTTTTTTTTCCAAAAAAGCAATTTCCAATAAATTTGGCTCATACCTAAGTTTTGCAGACTTTAATGTAATATTTGCATTGCAACCAAATTTATCTATATAAGCATTCATATATTTTGCTGTATTTTCATCACTTATGTTTTTGTTGGCTACTATATTAAACATATTTGCACAATCTAGATAATGTAGATTATATATTGCAAGTGACATGACAAATGAAATCAATATGCTCATTTATTATCCTTTTTATATTGCTCTAGCAGTCTATCTAAATCTTTTTCATCTCCTACTATCTTTAGTATAACCCTTAAATAGCCATAATGATAAGGATTTTGCCCATGATCTAAGAGTTTTTTGATTAATTTAAATTTTTCTTCTTTAAATTCTTTATATTTCGGTGTTTTTATAAATTCTAATAGCTCAGGGCTTGCTTTTTTGTCTTTTATGCCATCGCTATTTTCTCTAAAAAAAACTAGGAATTCTGTTGCTATAATTGCAGTTAGCCATTTACCTGGGGTAATATCTTTATTCAAAAGTAAGTCAAACGTTTTAGTCTTATTATTTTCATAAGCAGCATCTAGTAGATTGGAGCCATCATTAGCGAAACTTGGGACTATATTAGCATCACACCCAAGCTCATCTATGTAATATTCTATACATTTAGCAGCATTTTCATCAGTCGTATTTTTATCAAAAATCATAGCAAACATATTTAAACAATTTGCTTCATGTGAATATAAAGATGTTATGAAAAATATGATTATTGCTAATTGTTTCATTGTGCTAATTCCTTTTTTGTTCCATTATTTAATAGGTTTTCTAAATCTTTTTCGTCATTTACAAGCGTTAATACTTTCTGCAAAAGGATATAGCCTTTTGGATCTTGCCCATGGTCTAATAGTTTTTTGATTAGCTTAAATTTCTCTTCTTTGAATTCTTTATATTTTTGAGTTTTTATAAATTCTAGTAGTTCAGGACTTGGTGACTGCCCTTCTAGCTTAACACCATTTTCTTCAAAAAAAAGTAAAAAATCTAATCCTATTGAGCCAGCCAGCCACGCATTAGGTACTGCGCCTTTTTCTAAAAGTTTGTCAATGCTTTTTAGTTTATTTGCACTATAAGCAAATTCTAATAAGCTAGCTTTCATCGTTAAATTTGGTAAATTTATACCAGCATTTGCATCGCATCCAAGATCATCTATGTAATATTTTATATACTTAGCCGTTTCAACATCGCTTAAATTTTTATTATAAATGAGCCCAAACATATCCGTACAGTTTGCTTCGTGTGAATATAAAGATATTATGAAAAATATGATTATTGCTAATTGCTTCATTGTGCTAATTCCTTTTTAGCTCCATCTTTTAATAAATTCTCTAAATCTTTCTCATCATTTATAATTTTCAGAATAATCTTTAAAACTTTATAATCTTTTGGATCTTGTCCGTGTTCTAATAGTTTTTTGATTAATTTAAATTTTTTTTCTTTAAATTCTTTATATTTTTGAGTTTTTACAAATTCTAG
The DNA here is from genome assembly GCA_963516555.1 of Campylobacter concisus. Classification (GTDB taxonomy): domain Bacteria; phylum Campylobacterota; class Campylobacteria; order Campylobacterales; family Campylobacteraceae; genus Campylobacter_A; species Campylobacter_A concisus_BA. The sequence goes on from CAUQCU010000019.1 coordinate 3,885, forward strand.
TAGCTCGGGGCTTGCTTTTTTGTTGTCTATACCGACACCATTTTCTCTAAAGAAAAATGCAAAGTCAAATCCTATAGATGTAGCTAATTGCATATTTGGCTTAGCACCATTATCCAAAAGCAGATCGAAAGTCTCATTTTTTTTATAATCATGTGCAAATTCGAGCAAATCATATGTTCTATTAGAAAGCTTTTCGTTTTTTAAAGTTATATCTGTCGCACATTCATATTTTTTAATATATTCCTCAATATATTTTCTTGTATCATTGTCGCTTATATTTTTATCAGCTATTATGTTAAACATATCAACACAATTTATTGCATGTGAATATAAAGATGTTACGAATAATATTATTACTAGAAGCCTCATAGTATCCTTCCTTTTTGTGTATTGACACAAAAAATCTTATAAAAAAGTACAGATATTGATACTGCCAACAAATAGACTCCAAACCCTGAAAAAAGAGCTTGAAAAAGAGAGATAACTATAAAAATTTCAAGCTTATTTTGAAACATTACACTATAGTCCCAAGCAAAAAAGCTTATACCATCTGTCACTATATAACCGGTAGAATATACATAAATAGCAAAAATGCTAAATGAAAATCCAAAAATTAGCCATTTAAAATCAAGTCTTTTTATCGTTTCTGATGTTTCACTATTATAAAAAATAAAGAAACGGCATATAGTATAAAAAACAGCTTCCAAAGCCCACAACAAACCAACTACCCACATATAACTTACATAAAATTCTATCTCTTCTTTAAAAGAGCTAACTCCGCTAAAAATTTCTATATTAATAAAATACTGCTTCATAAAATTTACAAATTCTTGGCATGCTTGAGACTTACTTAGTAAATCGCTTGGCAATATAAAGATACCCAAAGAAAAAACAAAATAACTTATCAAAATAAAAATAGTAACCATCTTGTCATGGGCTTTATAGTATCTCTTAAGCAAATTACCTATTATATTTTTATTATAATTCTTAAACATATTAAATTTCCACTGCAATCTTATACTTTTTAATGGCTAAAATTTTTATAATGCTATATACTATAGTTATGACCATAAAAATTGGTAGTACTAATTGAACAACCATTGCTAATCCCATCTCACTATAAAAACCAATTACATAAAATGGTAAAAAAACACATGTAAAAAAATAAAATCTAGAATAAATATATAAGCTTACATCATTAATCATATATCTAAAAGTCACGTACCTCAAAATAGCAAACACAATCATACACAAAGCCATAAATAATATGCCATAAAATTTTATATTACCTACATCATCAAATAAAAATCTAAAGTATAAAGCCAAAATAAAAGAAATAAAAAAATACACGGGATGCCCAAAACACATAATAATAACTGACAAAAATTTAACAATTATATGCTTATAAAGACCACAAAAGTGCATTAGTAAATCTATTAAAACAATAACAATTATAATAAATGCAAAAATCCAAATTATATTCATTTTATAAACCAATTTTTATTTAATATTAATACTTTTGTATTATAAATTTTACGAAAGTATGAGAACAAATATTTTTCACCCATAACTGAATAAATTGCAACTTTTGACATTATTGTTTTTCCTTATTATTAAACGCAATGGTTTTTAAAAGGTTTTTATTACTAGGTGGTGTGCTGCTAGGTATCCAAGTCTCTTTATAAACACTTGCCTTTATATTTGCTTTCGTTTTTGTTTTTGCTATCTCTATATTTTCAAATATCTTTTTTAAGGTTTTATCATCAGAACTATATATATTTATATCATAACGATTAAAAAAACATGCCCAAGTTCCATTTGCATCATCTTTACTAAGTCCTTGATATATTATTTTTTCAGCATATTGGTTTTCATCAGTTAAACACTCTACTCCTTCGCACCCAACCAAAATGAAAGAGAGTGGTACTAAAAATAAAAGTCTATAGCCAAAATTTAGCATCATCTCTTCTCGCTTTCTAAAAGCTTATCTAAATCTTTTTCATCTCCTACTATCTTTAATATAACCCTTAAATAGCCATAATGATAAGGATCTTGTCCATACTCTAATAGTTTTTTGATTAGCTTAAATTTCTCTTCTTTAAATTCTTTATATTTTTGAGTTTTTATAAATTCTAGTAGCTCAGGGCTTGCTTTTTTGTTGTCTATACCGACACCATTTTCTCTAAAGAAAAATGCAAAGCTCATACCTATAGACGTTGCTAAGCTTGCATTAGCGGCTATACCTTTTGCCAAAAGAGTATCAAAAGTTTTTATTTTATTTATATCATAAGCATACTCTAATAAATTTGGTCTTATTGAAAGATCTGGAATTTCAATAGTCATATTTGCATCACATCCGAGATCATCTATGTAGTATTTTATATACTTAGCCGTTTCAACATCGCTTAAATTTTTATTATAAATGAGTCCAAACATATCTGTGCAATTTGTTTCGTGTGAATATAAAGATGTTATGAGAAATATGATCATAGCTAAGTGTTTCATATCGCATTTCACATATCATGGTGTTTTAAAAGATAATGATAAAAAGGGCTCATTTGTGTCCTTCCAACGAGAAGATTGATATCCCTAGGGAGGATCCCTAGGTTATTTTTTAAGCTTTTTTAGTAGCTTCTCTCCAGTCATCGCTTCCGCTTGTACCTGCAGCTACGTGCTCCCAAACTATCTTTCTATAGTTCATTGAAACTTTGAAAAGCTCAGTTTTGTCGCTGTTTAGCTTGTCTTGAGCATTTGGGCTTACTAGAGTGATATCTGTTATAGTTGCATCTTCTAGCTTTGTAGTAAAGAAGTGCTCAGCACCACCGCTAGTTGATGTTCTATACCAGTGGATCTCAACCTCTGGAAGTCTCTCGCCTTGAGTTAGTGCGTTGTAAAGAAGTGGCACAGCTTTGTTTAAAGATGTTGTAAAGCTAAATGGCTTATGTACTCTTTGTCCTGATGGTTGGCCACTTTGTGGATCTACTGGAACAGTTACGATGTGAGAAACCTCTTGCGCCATGATCTCATCTTCGTGACCTGACTGATAGCGATTACCGATACTAGCTTCTGTTGAAGCACCACTTGAGATAAGTCCTTGAGTAGAACCTTTCACCTTAATATACACTGGTTGTGACATATTTACTCCTATTAAAAAATTTGGTTATTTTAACTTTTATTAACTTTCTATTTCATTAAAAACATTACTTTTTTAACATATAGCTTTCAAGTGCTTTATGTAATAAATAATTAAACGCCTCTTTATCTTCTTTGGTACTTTTTGTTACAGCACCAGAGAGATATTTGAAAAATGAATTATTCTCGACTATATCGTACATTTGACTATACAGCTCCTTGCATATCAGCTTAAGTAAAACAGCATTAACAAGCGTCGTATTATCGCTTAAAGGCAGCGTTTTTATAATAGTTTCCATATCTTTTGTGTTTAAAGTCCTGCTTTGCTCGCTTATAGGGCTCATGTTTGGCTGCACTTTTATGCTCTCAACTAAATTCATCAAAAGCTCATCCATGCTCTTTGCTGTTAGCATCCTTTGAGTATTTATATCTTCTTCATCGAAATTTTGAGCGCTCTCATTTAAATTTAAAGGCACATCATTAACATTTTCATTTAAAGTGATATCTTTTTCTTCATCTATGAGAGAATTTATCTTTGGCTCTTCTTTAAAATCAACATTTGAGATTTTCCCAACTGGTTCAAATTCTTTATTATCAAGCTCATCAAAATTTTTGGTATTTTCTATGATCTTGTGAGCTTTGCCGACATATTCATCTATCCTAGAAGGATCTATAAATATAAATTTAAGCTCGCCTATCCTAAAAATATCTCCTGGATTTATCACGCTTTCGTAATCATCAGGCAACTTCGAATAAGAATCGCTATAAAATATCTCGCATCCTTCATATCCGCAAATGGTGAAAACTCCCTCTTCAAAGCCTATATGAGCGTGCTTTGAAGCTATAGAGCCGCTTGTATCACTGCACGGAAATTTAACCGTATCTAGCGAGCCTATGTCCCCACCGTTTTCATCAAAAATGACATACTGCGCCAAAAAGCTCGAAGCTTTATCAAAATTTTGTATAACCGCTGCTATTTCTTGCATATTTTTTCCTTAATAAAGCATCTTTCTTGGTAAATCAATCGTTGGTATGATATTCATAAGCTCTAAAAGCTCTCCGCCATTTGGAGTAACTTCAAAGCCAAAATATGACTCTTTTTTACCATCAAAGTTAAGCGTGCTAACGCCAATGCTGCTGAAATTTGAAGCCTTTAAGAGTTTGTACCAGCCCCACTCACCATCAAAGCTGATCTCTTTTTTATCACTGCCTGCATTTGAAACTGCATTAAATTTAAACTGCGTTGAGATATCAAAGCTTTTACTTGAGACAAGTAAATTTGATGGGATCGTGTGATCATACGCCAAAGAGTTGTTTGCGTAGCCTATGTTTATGTGGCTGAAATTTGCCGATAGATCAACTGCTTTTAAGTTATAGTTTAGTTTTAGCTCGTCATTTGAATCAAGCATCAAATTTGAAATTCTATCGATATAAGCGATATTTTCAAGGAAACTTTTATTAAATCTTAGCTCTTTTGCATATTTTGGTCTTACCTTATAACCACTGCCAGTTTTACTTAAAATTTGTTTTAGATATTTATCATAAAAGCTATTCCAAGTTCCGTCTTTACCAAAAAATCTCTTAAATTCTTCGATGCTAACAGCCTTTGCTGAGTTTTCATTAAATGGATAATAAGGCTTTATAAGACTTTCAAAGTCATCAAGAACATCATCTTTATAAGCTGTTGCTAAAAGCGATGAAGCTCCGTTTTCTACCTGTTTCCAAGCAAGCTTTGATAGCCTTTGATAGTACTCATTTAGCTCATCAGGAAGCTTTTTAGCGTCATTGTTTAGCACAATAAATGGATCATTCTCATTTTTTATGCCATTTATTGCATAAACTATCTTGTCGTCGCTGCTTTGAAGCATCTCAAAGTTATAGTCACTAACTTTTTTATAGACATTTGTGACATCATTACTGATAAGATCTAACGATCCGTCAGAATTTAGCGCATGATAGTTTGTAAATTTAGTGCTAAAGTCTGTAAATACACGTTTTATCTCGCTTGAAGCAAAACCTAGAGAGTAGATGTATTTTAGTAAATTTTCATCATTTAAATTTGTATTTTGATTAGTTAATTTTATAAGAGAATTTAGTGGGTTTTCTCTTTTTGACAAAATTTCAAGCTCATCTATGACCTCTTTTTTAGTAGCAAATTCATTTGGCTCGATCGCTCTTAAAATTTGGTTCCATTTATCAGCGTAGTTTTGCAAGTAAAGCTCTACAACTGCGATGCTTAGCTCTTTTTTCTCATTTGAGCTAATATCTTTTAAAGATGAGTTGGTATCCATCAGCCATGACTCGATGCCCGCGGTCTCATCGATGTTTGAGCTAAGTTTTGCCAAGAAGTCTCTTAAATTTTCTTTTGTATAAATTTTATTAAATGGATTAAATGCCTCTTTTTCTTGAACTACCTGGTTTAAATTTTCAACCTCTTTTTTGATGTCGTAGAATGATTTTTCATCTTTAAATGATATAAACTCAAGTATCGAGTAGAGCCTTTTTGCTCTTTGAACAGGCGTTAGTTTAGTATTTGCTGCACTTTGAGCGCTCTGATCTGCTGAAATGCTTAAATTTTTAGCATTTAAAATGGCTTCAATGTGTGCTAAAAACTCATCCTTAGCAACGCCATATTTTTCAAATTTATCCCAGTTTGCAGCTATCCAAATTTTAAATAGATCAACATTTGTATAGTTTTTATCAAAAAGTGAATCATACATATAAAAGGCTTTTATAAGCTTATCTGGGTCGCTCTCTGTTTTTAGGATATTTTCCATTTCAGTTAAAACTGTATTTTTGAAAAAATCGGCGCTAAGGTCGTAATAAAGCGCTTTAACAGGCGTAAAACCTTTATAAGAGGTATCAAGAGTGATGTACTCAAATTTAGTATCACCACTAAAGATCCTTGGATAGTCGTTTAGACTTTGTTTTAGTAGATTTAAAAGCTCGATCTTTTGTGTAGCGGTAAGGTCTTTATACTTTTTGTTATCAAGATAGTTAGAAATTTTATCTACGTTGTTAGCCGCGGTTTGCTCTTTTGTATTTTTGATATTTAAAATATAACTAGAGCCAAAATAAACTCCCACACAAAGCGCAGCCACTAGGGCGAAATTTACAAATTTAATAAATCTATTTTGTGCGCCAAATTTAGTTACATTTGCTTTAAAAGCGATCTCTTTTAAAAATGATTTTACAAAGTAGCTTTGTTTGCTGTAATTATTTACCGCTCTAAGAAGTGGTTTTTTGATGCTATATTTATCACAAATTGTATTTGTAAGGTAGTTTATAGGGATATTTTCTTGATATGCGCTTACAAAATAAACTCCGTTTATAACAGATGTGTTTTTAAGAGCATTTTGTGAGCTTAGCTTTGTAACAAAGTCTTTTACCAGCACAAAGAAATTTTCAAGCTGTTTCAAGAACAAATATGAGCGTTTTTTATCTTCTAGCATGTGTGAGATCGAGTTTTTGCTCATTAGATGTTTAAATAGTGAGTCGCTTAAGCCTTTAAGCTCTGTCTCAAGTGTTTGAGCGGTGAAATTTGAGTCTAAATTTATACCAAGTGCTTTATTTGCTACGTCTTCATTAAATAATTTGAAATAATCACCCATACCATCTATAAGATCAAGCTTACTAAAGACCACGTAGATAGGAAATTTAATGCCAAGGTGCTTCTCGCAGTCGTTTATCCTCTTTACCATATATCTTATAAGCTCATCAAAATACTCTTGAGTACCCTCTAGGAATTTTTTAGTATCGATGATAAGCACGGCTCCACTTAGTCTTGAGTTAAAGTCATTTCTCTTTAAAAAGTGTAAGAACTCGTTCCAAACGCCTTTTTTAAGTAGATAGTCCCTATTTTTCTCTACGTCATCTTCGGGAAGCTCTTCTGTTGCAGTTGGCTGATAGAGACTCTCTTGCGCAAAATGAATGCCCTCAGTATCTAGTAATGCACCAAATTTTGATACATAAAGGTTAAAATTTGTCGTACTTTGGTGTATCTTTTTATAAGTATCTAGGCTATCAGATAGAGGAAATTCGATATTTGAGTAGTTTATAAAAGCACTTTTACCAGCGCCCTCGTTGCCTATTATCATTATTAATGGTAATTTTTTAAAATTTATATCTTTTTTCCAAGTCGTTTTGGCGTCTTTTAGCGAAAGTAAGAAATTTCTCTTTGCTTTGCCAAAACTATCCAATGACTCTTTTTTGATCTCTTTTAGTTTGTCGTTTTTCTCATCTTTGCGTGATGCAAAATAGTTCATCAGCGGTCTAAGCAAGACAAAAAACAATATAACTGCCCAAAAAGCAACTAGCACGCTAACTCGTGAGCTAACGCTAGCAAAGCTGTATATATCGTTAAATGCTACAAGCGGGGCATATAGCCAAAACAAAACACTAAGAGCGATAGAAGTTACTAAAACAACACTGTGTTTAAACCTAAAAAATGTGAAAAACCTGCGTAAGTAGTCGAAGAATGCCATAGCTGCAAATCCTTTTACAAATAAATATATTTCTTTTATGTAATTATACCAGATTTTTTTGATTTTGGAGTTAAATTTTATGAACAAAGTCTAAATTTTATAAAATTTGACATTTTTTTATCATTTTTAAGCCTTGAGCCAAAACCGATTTGGCTACTTGTATATTTTGATCCGAGCTTAAACTGCATCTTATGAGAGTAATTTATCTTCAAATATAAATCAGAAACAAATTCATCATTAGTAAAATAAGAAAGGGTCTCTTGCAGCTCTTTAAATTTATCTTTTTTTGGGAAGAAATTTACAGCCTCTTCGTACTCTATGCCGTTTATAAAGACTGCGATCTTAGTTTGTTTCTCAAAAAGCTTTTTACCAAGGATGAAATTTTTACCAAGTGTCCTATTTTTATGGCCTAAGGAGTTTAAATTTGATGGTGCTATGAAAATTTGGTTTGGTAAATTTTCAAGTATAAAAAGCTTATCTTTTAGTCCAAAGTGGCTCTGAAGTGCAAATTCAACCTCTTTTTTTGGCCTTCTTTGGCTAACTGCAAGTGGCGAAAATGGTAGAAATTTCTTTGCTAGCAGCTTATCTTTTATGTTAAGCATATCAAGTAAGATCTTTGAAATTTTATCATCAAGCTCATCTTCAAAAGATCTTGCGTAGTTTTTCAGGCTAATGCTATCAAAAAATATCCAAAGTAAGTAATTGTCAAAAAAATCAAAAAATAGCTCATAGCTATTGTCATTAGTCTTTGAAATTTTCTCTAAAATGTAGCTTGTTAGATGCGAGCCACTTCCTAAAAGACCCATGAAATTTACAATTATCTTTGTAAGCTCTTGCTCATCTAAGCTCTCAAGCTCTTTGATCGGGTAGGCAAAACTTGAGCTATTTTTTAAAAATATCTCGCTTCTATCCCTATCTTTTAGGATGTTTTTTATCAATTTAAAAAAAGAAGCTTGGCTTATCTCTTCGCTCATACTAGCTCTTTCATACCGCTTAAAAACCCATAATCAAATAAAATTTTGCTCTTTACACACTTTATCTTAAGCTCGCAAAATGAGTTAATAGAAGCAAATTTTGATAAAAACTTAGCCAAATTTATACCTAGGACATAGACATTTCCAAGGCTTTCAAACTCGCTCTCATCTATATAAAATATACAAAGCACTCCTCTTTTTGCAAAACCGCCATCAACCCTGTGGATCTGTTTTGTTTTTATCTCATGAAGTGAGCTAGAGAATTTCTTCAAAAACTCATCATCAGGTAGCATAAAAGCATTAAGCAGTGCCAAAAAAGAGCCCTTATTTAGTATGCTTTGATAGCTAAATGACAAGATACTAACTAGCCTCCAGAGTAAATTTCCATCTACATTTACACGTTTTACGCTAGTTGGGATGGTTAAATTTTTGGTTACTACGCCTTGGTGATTTTGGATTTTGTTTATCTCGCCTAGTTTTAGATTGGTTGGTAGATCGCCATTACAGCAAAGTGTCTCGATACTCACAGTCTGCTCTTTAGCGTCATTTTTAAAAAATGAAATTTCTTTGTAAGAGTTTAGTTTCATATCTATTTTGTTGCTTACAAAGTAATAATCCTTTGATCTTTGACTATTTAAAAACTCAAATCTCTCAAAGCTTTTGTAGTTTTTAAGTATCCTTTTTTCATTATTGCTGCTGTGAGCGACGACCTTTGTGATAGAGACTATCTCGTAAGCATTTATGCTTGAGCGGTCTATGAAAATTCTATATTCGCTTCGTTTGTTGTTGTTTTGTATAGGCTCAGCACCTTTTGCAAACAAATTTATCGCTGGCGTGGCAAAAAGAGAGAAATACTCTAGCCTTGGCACGTAACCATTTGGCATATCTTTTGAAAAGACAAATTTGATGTTAAAGCTTTTTGCGTCAAATCTCTTTAAAAAACCAAGTCCGTTTATGCGGATGAAATTTAGTTTAGATGAAAAATATGAAAGCTCTTTTATAAGCTCAAATGCCTCAAAACCAAACTCATCGCTCTTTATCAAAGCTTCATCAAATTCATCCAAGCTAAGCTTATCAGCTCCAAGTTTTATCTCCTCATCGCTATCTTCAAAGCTTATTACTATAAATTTCAAGTAGTTTTTTAGCCACATCAAAAGAGTTGAAGAGAAGTATATGTTATCGCCAAGGTATAAATTTAAAAAGTTGGTATCAAGCTCTTTGGTACTAAGCTCATCTTTGGTGATAGATATGTTTAAATTTAAAAGATAGTCGCTTTTGTTGTTTGACATAAAAGCTTTTGATATCTTTAATGGAAGCAAATTTACGTCATATATCGTCTGAAATTTACAAGCTACACCATTTATAGGCTTTGACTCTATGATGCTGCCTTTTGGTATAAATTCTTTTTTTTCTGAAAAGTCATCTCTTAGAGCAAATTCTTGCATGCAAACTGAGGGGAAAGGATTGGTATAGCTTGGCATTAAGATATTTATCAAAGACTCAGCTATTAAGGGGATATTTTCATCTAGCTCTTGTCTAATCCTTGATGTCAAAATAGCCATATTTTCTATGATACTCTCAACATCAGGATCTTTGCTTTTAGTATCTAAAAATGGTGCAACTTTTGGGAAGTTCTTTATAAAAAGAGCTCTTGTTTCGTCAAGATACGCCATCTCTTTTTGAAAATAAGCTAAATTATTTTCATTATAATCCATTATAAAATCTCACAATATCTATTGTTCTTAAAAATAACCTTTAGCAAATACTCTTTGAAATTGTCGTTTTTATGCTTATAGTTTATGTTAAAGATGATACGCCAAGGCTTTAGCGAGTCATCATAGCCGATAGAGGTTATCTCTATTCTATTTTCGTTTGAGGTGATTAGTTCATATATCGCCATGCCAAGTCTATGGCCAAGCTCGTTTATCTCGACCCCAACCGACCAAAGATCGATGATACTATCATTTAAACGACCGTAGTTTCCCAGCCTTGAGTTTAAGATAGTATCGATATGATCTTTGATGTCGCTGTCTAGATCTTTAAAATATGGACGAAATTTTGACTCATCACTAAATTCATATAAAATTTTATCTATCAGCGACATACTTAAATTTACTCTTTATCCAGCTTACCAACCAAAGAAAGCTCGAAATTTGCCCCCATAAATTTAAAGTGAGGTCTAGCTAGAAGCTCTATCTTATACCAGCCTGGCTCGCCAGCTATATCGCTAACGATAACTTTTGCGCTTCTAAATGGTCTTCTGCTTCTTACATCAGCTGGTGGATTTTCCTGATCTGAGATGTACTGTCTTAGCCACTCATTTAAGCCACGCTCAACATCACTGCGCTCTTTCCAAGTACCGATCTCTTCTCTTTGAAGTACTTTTAGATAGTGAGCCAAACGAGAGATCAAAAATACATATGGAAGCTGTGTGCCAAGTCTGAAATTTGTCTCGGCAGCTTTGCCTTCTGGAGTATTTGGGAAAACTTTAGGTTTTAGCACTGAGTTTGCAGAGAAAAACGCTGCGTTATTGCTATCACGTCTTAGTGTAAGTGTGATAAAGCCGTTTTCTGCAAGCTCAAATTCTCTTCTATCTGTGATCAAAACTTCGGTTGGAATTTTTGTCTGAACACTTCCGTAGTTTTCGTAAGTATAAGTTGGTAGGTCTTTTACAGCACCGCCACCTTTTGGTCCGATGATGTTTCCGCACCATCTATAGTCCGCAAAACTCTCTGTAAGTCTTGTAGCAAACGCATAAGCGCCGTTGCCCCAAAGCATATCATCGTGCTTATCGACACTTTCGCGGTAATTAAAGCTTTTTATAGGATTGTCTTCTGGGATATATGGAGATCTAGTAAGAAATCTATTTACCATACAACCTGTATATTTTGCGTCTTCGTTCTCTCTAAAGGTTCTCCATCTTGTGTATTGAGGACCTTCAAGTAGGCTCTTTAGATCTTTTATGTTTTCAAGCTCGCCAAAGTTATCAAGTCCAAAGAATTTAGAAGATAGCGAAGTTAGAAGCGGAGAGTGGCTCATCGCTGCGATTGATGACATTTTGTTTAAGAAAGTCATATCTTGATTTGACTTATCTAGCTCATAGTCAGCAACTATCGCGCCAACTGGCTCACCACCAAATTGACCATACTCAGCTGAGTAAATTTGCTTATAAAGTGTGCTTTGAGTTATATCTAGGTTGTTTTCAAAGTCATCTAAAATTTCTTCTTTTGTTGCGTCTAAAAGATCGATCTTTACGTTTTCATTGAAATTTGTTCTCTCAACTAAAAATCTAATACCACGCCAAGTAGATTCTAACTCTTGGAAAGATTTATTGTGTAAAATTTCATCCATCTGAGCCGATAAAAGCGTGTCTATATGAGCTATCATCTCATCAAGTGCAAGCTTATTTATCTTCTCTTCAGCATTATTTGTTGTGATGACATTTGAGATAAACTCGGCAACTCCTTGCTTTACTACGCTATAACTTTCATCATCTTTTGTATATTTGCTCCTTTGCATTATGCTTTCAATGATAGGAGTTTTTACTTTAGTTTCAGACATTTTTATTCCTTATCTTTTTCGTCTTTAAGCTCTAAAAGAAGCTGTTTTCTACTATCTTCATCCTTAATAGCCTCTAAAACTGCTTTTCTAAAATCAGGCATATTGCCCATAGGTCCTTTTAACGCAACTAAAGCTTTTCTAAGCTGCAATAGCTTCTTTAGCTCAGGTACTTGGTTGATGATATTGTCTGGATTGAAATCTTGAATGCTTTCAAAGTTAAGATCGATATTTAGATCTTCGCTACCAGAATTTAGTCTATTTTTCACTGAAAATTCAGTATGAATGTCTAAACTTTTCATAACCTGATCGAAATTTATCTTATTTATAGAGACAACTTCGCGATCTTCAAGTGGAGTTTGGTTTTCACCAGTTAAATTTGAAACTACCATCAGCTTTAACGGAAGCTCAACATCTGCTTCTTGGTTGTTTGTTTTGGTTCTATAAACAATGTTTATACGTTCTTTTGGTGGGATTGAATTCTCTGCCATAATAACATCCTTTTTTTGAGTAAATGATTTAAGAATTATAATTAAATAAAATTAAAGAAGTTTTAAAAAAACATATTTTATCACAAAAATGTTTTTGCCTTTATATAAATATCTGACAAATAATCCTTAAGCTCAGTGTTTTCTATAAATTTAACTATTTGCGAATATACAACTTTTGCATTGTTATCCATACCTTGGCTTGTAAAAATTTTGGAAAGCTCTAACAAAAAGCTGAGCTCGCTTTGCGAATTTGTTGTATATTTGCTTCTATCAAGGGCTTTTATCAGCTCCTCAAAACTCATATCTTCTTTCATTTCGCCACTAGAGATAAAATTTGCAGTCTCTTTTTTACTAAAAAATTTAGCACTCTCTTCGCTGAAAAATGCCTCTTCACTTTGAAATTTGAGCTTTTTCATATCTGGTAATTTTTCTATAAAATTTAAAGTCATATTAGAAACGAGTTCGCTTTGCTCGCTTAGCCCAGATGATCTTAAAAACTCGCAAAATATCCTAACGCCATCTATCCAAAATGGATTAAGGGCTAAATTTCTTATAAATTTCTCCAAATTTTCTTGGCTTGCTTCTTTCATATTTTTAAAAAGTAAGATCAAATTTTCATCAGGATAGCGTATCTGCGTCACCTGCTCGCTGCTAACTGGCAAAGCCTTAATCCTGCCCCACATCGCCTCAAAAACAAGCGAGTAAGCGGTCAAATTTTTTATATCATTTTTTAAAAGCGAGACGGATAAATTTACAAAGTACTCCCTAAACTCTCTATCGCTAAATGAGCTAATGTCGCTACCGCCAAAAGAGATGCTTTGTGAGTAGCTCGGCTCGGCTTTTGCTGGCTGCTTTGGCTCCTCTACTTTTTGAGCTTGCTCGCTTTTCTCTTCTATATAAAGCGTATCAAAGTGCGTGCTAAGCTCGCGTGAGAGCTCAGACACAAGCTCATTAAAAGCTCTTGCGTCCGCTTCGTCTAAATTTATACCATCCCTATGAGCTTGCGTAAAAAGCTCTATCGTTTGAGCAAATATCTTTTTTTTAACAGGCACTTGCTTTTCATTTTTTGCTAATAAATTTGGCTCTTGTTTTAGAGTAGTTAGAAAAAATGAAAAGGCCTCGATCAGGGTTTTAAAACTATCTTTTTGGTTTAAATTTATAGCAGAGATCGCTAAGAAATTTAAAAGCTTTACATCGAGGCTAAATTCGCTTAATGCCTTTAAAGACGAGCTAAAAACAAAGTCCCATTTTATCGTATCATGCGTCAAAGTCTTATACTTTGACATCTCGTCTATAAGGCTGATATAGAGTTCGTTTTCTGAAAAGCTTTCGTTAAATTTGTTGAAAAACTTATCTTGCACTTACTTTTTGTCCATAAAATTTTCTATCTTATTGTTTAGGACGCTGTCGTTTTTAACGTTGTTTTGATCCATCGAGTAGGTGCTATATAAAAACGCAGCCGCGATAGCTGCAAGCGCTATAAGGATAAAATAAAATTTCAAATGTCTTAATGAAAATATCTCAAAAAAGCTTCTCTTTTTAGTTTTTAAATAGCTCTTTTCAAATACATTTTCATCAGCTTTGATAAGTGGCGAAACGGCTGAGGCTATATTTTCACAAAGGTATGAAATTTTCTCGTTGCAATCTTCTTGCGCTTCGTATTTACCCTTGTAGCCAAGCACCAAACAAGCGTAGATAAACTCTAAAAAATCCTTATTTTTGCCAACGTTTTCAAACCATTTATCCATGATGCCAAAGAATTTGTTGCCACCTAAATTTTCGTTGAAAAATCTCGTTGTTAATGTGTTATTTGCCCAAAAGCTATTCATAAAAATTTCGTTTTTTAGCAAGCTCTCATCGATGAAAACACAAAGGCAATATCTAAGCCTAATGATGTCGTCCTCTTCATAAATGCCTAAATTTGAGATCTTTGAAGTGGTGCTTAATATATCATTTATCAGCTTTTCACGTAAATTTTGCATCTCACTTTGTGAAAAATTTTGCAGTTTTGATACTCTGTTTGCCAAAAGAAGCAGTGGTAGCACGTGATCTAGGGCAGGATTTGCGCCAAGTCCTAGAAGCTTTGTCTGGCTTAAAACTGAAATGTCATTTTGATTTTCACTCATTTTTTATCCTTATAATAAAGCCCACATCTTAATGTCAGCGTTTGATAAATTTGCTGTTATATAGACGCTAATAACGCTTTGATTTGCGAAGCTTTTAAAAATTTCATCTTTTTTATCGATCTTGTAGTAGATATAGTCATTTAGCTTTGGCAATGTACTTGGTATAGCTGAAATTTGCTCTACATTTATGCCGCGAAGCTGCGATGAGACGATACTTTTGATGTTTGATTGGGTGTGAATTTTGCACTGTTCTTTGAAATTTTTGAGCAGGTACTCATTTTTTGTATCGCTATGGATAGCAAAGTAAATTTCTGAGTTTTCTATGATGCTTGGATTATCAAAGACGCAGTCAAAAAAGCCGTGATTGTTTTTAACGATCTGTGCCATGACGTATTTTGGCGACAAGATATGCGAGAACAAAAGCCTAAGATTGTTTATTAGCGGTACGAAAGTTTGACTTAAGTTGTTGTGATCATAAGCTATAAATTCGCTAAAACTATCATCGTGACTTAGGGCTAGCAGATCAGCTTGAAAATCAACTAGCTTTTCATATAGATACTCTGGATGAATTTTGTCTCTTTTGAAAAGATAGGAGAATATCAAGTGCCATTTTTTAAGCATATTTAGCGTCAAATATGTTGAGATATCAAGCCTATTTTTAGCCTGATCTATGCCACCTAAAAGCCCGGTATAGCTCTCTTGGTGCTGCTTTGTAGCAAAGCTAAACTCATCTATAAAGCTAGTGATGAAAGAATTTTTACTGACATCTATGCAAGTTGGTATAAATTTCTCATCAAGCGTTATTTGTTTATTTAGATCTATGTTTTTTATCCTGCAAATAGGCACGCTAAGCTCATAAGGCGTTTTTGAGCCAAGCACTCCTAGAGTCGATCTTTGACTTGCTAGGATCAAATTTTCTTTATCCTGCGTAAAAGCAGACGAAAGCTCAAAGTCGTCTTTGTCATCAAGCTCATCTAAAATGTCATTACTAGCTTCATCATGCACTCTTGAGCTAATGAGCGCTTGTTTAGCTGTAAATTTTAAATTTGGCAGGTTGTTTTGCAAGCTAACATCAACAAGCCCTGAGCTAACTGGTAGCTTTAGTACGATGACGGCAGAATTTAGCTCGCTAGGACTTATCTCAAGTGGCTCTGGTAGGTCGTCTTGATCTGGGGCGTTAAATATCGTACCATCTTGCGAGATGCAAGAAATTTTATTTAGCCCTATCTTGCCTTGAAGCAAAAGCTCACTTGAGATCTCAAGATCCAAAACTCCATATAAATTTGAAAAAGACGAGACAGTCTTTAGGTTTAAATTTCTCTCAAAATACCTCTCTTGCTGCTCGAAATGAACCTTATCAACGTTCATCCCGTTGTACCAGACAACTTTTAATTTATCAGACATTTTATTTGCTTGCTTGGATCTTAGAACCGCTAGCGTCTATGGTATTTACGCCATTTTTAGTTATCTCAAAAACTATATTTTTCTCTTTTGCTTCTTTTGTTGACTTATAAGCTTTGATATTTGTCTTGCTTTGATCAGCATAAAGCACCAAAATGCCCACGTATGGTACTTCGTCTGGATCGACATTTGTAAAAGCGTATCTGTTTGTATTTGGCTGAATTTGCGTTTTTATCGAGTCTATCTTGTCTTGACCAAGTATGTCACCATTTTTCTCAGCTAGATCAACTATGCTAGCTTGCTGAAATTTTGCTACATCTCTTAGCTTATAAGCGATGATGGTCACTGGAACGTTGTCACCGTGGTAGTTTAAGTTTGAATTTGGAGTGTTGCTTATGATAAGATCTTTTGCACATCCTGCGATAAATAGCATAAAAATTAAAGAACAAAGAAATTTAAACGTTTTCTTCATGGTTTCCTTTACCTCACGTTAATAATATTATTTTTATGTAATTCTATCTAAAGTTATTTTAGAAAAAACTTATTTTAAAATCAATGTTCTTAAATAAAACTTTAATGAGCGTTAATCAATCCTTTATATTATGCTCTTTGGCATAGCTTAATATTTTTTGCCTAAGATCTTCTGGGAAGCTATCTCTATACATCACTGGTGTTAGAGGGTTTAGCTTTTTATCTAATTTACCAGCCTCATATAGTCTTGTTAGCTCTTCTGGTGTGTTGTAGTATGGTGCATTAGGATATCCCTCTGGTGGGGTTAGGGACATTATTTT
>CAUQCU010000020.1:0-20410 GCA_963516555.1 Campylobacter concisus
TTTTGAGAGATTATGACAAAAGACCTTTAATTATAAAAGACTATAATTCTATATTTTCATGTTTGTTTTCACTGCCATTCGTTTTAGGTTGTTTTATTGCATTATTCGTTTTTGAAAATAAAATAGTAATTTCTGCTTTAATCGGTCAAATGTTTTTTATTCATATTCGACCATATATTTTTTATGGTCGAAAAAGAAGTATAAGACTATTTAATAAAAGGATAGATTTTTGCCAAAATAATCATCTAGTCGAAAGCATAAATTTTGATGAAAAATTTGAAATTTATAAAACATTTGATGATTACTATCACAAAACTCAGAAATTAGATAAATTTGCAAACTTCTTTAGGTTTATCTCAGTACCAGTATCTTACTTGCTATATTATCTGCCTATTTTAATTATTAAATTTTTATTTTATTTTTTTAAGACAAAAGGAACGTTTTATAAATTTTATGACTGCATTATTATTTTTCAAGATGATAAAGTTTTAAATATACTTGCCGCTTCAAGATATGAGAGAGCTTTGGTTAAAAAATATTTCTTAGATAAATTTCAGATAGATATAGACAAGTTAAATTTTTATAAAAAGCTTTTTCACGGCTTTGAAAATATAAAATTAGGAGAGTTTGGTGAATAATGAACAAGAGAGTAGTTTGGATAATTTGAATAGGGACAAAAGAGATAAATTTTTAAATAATCTAGAGATGGCTAAAAATTTACTGACTGTGGCTGGTGATATTGCAACATCGGTTTCTCCTTTGAAAAATATAAGCAGTTCTAAGGTTTTATTTTGATGCAATTAATTACCAGAGAAATTATGGTTTATAATGACAAGAAATAAATTTATCTCATAATAACTAAAGTAAAATTTTTGAATAAGGAGTGAAACACATGGATAATAATCAAGAAAAACCAGTTTTAATAATAAAGCGAGCAAAAATATTTGGATCCATATTATCAATAATAGAACTGCTATTAGCTCTTTCTTTTACTACTTTATTGACATTGAAAGAAAATATGGCAATAGTTTTTGGTTTAATTGGATTAATATATTTATTATTTGCCTGCATTTATCCACTATTAATAACTCAAATTAGCTTATATAATAAAAATATAAAAATTGAGTATCTTTTTATGACAATCAATATTGAATACTCTTCTATAAAAAGTATAGATTTTTTTTATAGTGGGTTTGGTAGAATTTTTATTATACATTTAATAAAAAAAATAAAATATTTATCACTTTTATTTTTTGTAATTATAAAATATTCTATTTTTAATAAAACTGACATAAAAGAAATGGGAGCCTTTTTTGTGAGAAAAGGATTGCTAGATTCTTGCAATAACAAATTTGATTTTTAAAATGTTAAAGAGTTTTAAATGAATATTAAAGATAATCAAATACCTGAATACACAATAACCATAATAAATTATGCTGATAAAAATATTACCAAAGAAAATTTTGATAAAAGTAAAACAATTGCTTTATCAACTTTTAGCGGATATTTAGCTTTCACTAGCGGCTTATTACAAGACAGTAAAAATATGGTTTTTGCAACTACAAAGACATTACCAATGGGCATAATTTTTAGCGTTATAGATGGTGTTATAAATGGAGTATTTGATAAATACGGTAATCCTAATAAAAGTTTTAGTGATGTAATAGGCACGGTTTTAACATCATATTTTACTGGAAAAGTGGGTGGATTGGTAGGTAGGATTGCTATATCGTCAATTGCAGGTACAACATTCGGTCCTATAGGTTCTATAGTAGGTGCTACGGCTGGAGCAATTATCGGTGGTTTTTATGGCAGTGATGTTTTTAAATTTTTTAAGCATAAATTCTTAACAATAATAGATATATCCAAGTCTATTGAAAAAGAAGGCGCTATAAATCCAAATGACTTATCGTTTGAAGCAGCACTTGATCTCTTTTCTATACTAAATTTGCCACACTCTTGGTCTAATAAAGATAAATATAAAAGCTTACCAAACTATGAAGATAGCAAACAAACCTTGCTTGAATTTCAAAAATCATTAAATGATTTTGATATAGTGATTTTTGAACCATTTTGTAAAAAAATAAATTCTATGTTATCTAAGAGTTTCTCCTTAAACAACATCTATGTAGTTAGCATAAGCTCTGATGGTACTAACAACATCTCAAAGATAAACAAAGCATTAAAAAAGCGAGAAGAAAATTCTGAGTTTAAAGCGGGCAATAAAGAAGAAATTTTGCTGATATGTCCCTACCATTCAGCACAGATCATAGCGCCATATCAGCCTAAAAATACAAAACTTACTATCATCTTGGCAGATAAGACATACCTAGACTGCGTAAATTTAAACCCACAAGGAAGTAAAGATGAGAGCAAGCTTATACTAACTAACTATAAATTTAACCCATACGAAACAAATAGTAAAGAAGAAGATATAAAATTTGTAGATTCAACGACAAGCGGAGATGTCACGCTTTACAAAGATAGCAACAATAAATTTATCTCTCAAGATAAAAAATACTCTTATGATGGCTCCAAAGTAACTTTAAATTTCTTTAATAATCTAAACTTTAACCTGCTAAATTTTGCCAAAGAAAATGGCTTCAGCCTAAGAAGCGATAAAACTTCAGCCATGTTTGATATAAGGCTAAAACTAGCAGACAAAGAAGAGAGCAAACCAACTACAAATAGTGGAAATTGTAATCTCATAGTAAAAAATCTAATAATCACTGATGAAAATTTAAATAGCAGTGATATCAAAGAAATTTATTTGCATAACTGCGAAGACAAAATGGTATATCGCTCATGCTTACTTGAGAAAAATGATAATGATGAAGCAGATAAAAACTCATACACGGCTAAATTTAATATAAATCTCATCCTCGACAAAGACCAAAGTGTCTTTAAAAGAACAACTAAAATTATATTAGCTTACCGTGACCTAAGTAAAGACTACTCAACTAGTGACATTCATAGCATGAGTGATAATAGCGTCATCTCTCTTGATGCAAAGAAAAAAGCAGAAGGCAGTATCACATATGATCTAAAAACTTCACTTATTGAGGTGGCAAATAATATAACTGGCGAAGTTGTAGATGTACAAAACATAGATCAAACAACCATAAAAGACATCATAAATTTAAAAGCTATCTATAAGCCAAATAAGGGTGATGATAACTATAAAGAGGTGAATTGGTCTTATAAAATTATCAAGCAAGGCGAGTATAACAAAGAAGTAAAGGCAAATTTTGTAACAAATGATATAAAGCTGGAGGGAGAGAAATTTAAAGGGAAAGAGATAAACTTCACTCCGCAAACGGATATAAAAGATCAAAAGTTACTTGAAAAACTCAAAGAAGGTGATAGTACTGTGGTGTTTTTTGCATATTTAAAATCACCAAGATATACGACAAGATATGGTAAAACTCATGGAAGGGTTGATATAAGTCACTATTCAATATTGGGAAAAGTTAGATAATGTTCAACACTTTAAAGCAAGTATTGCGATGGGTTCTTGGCCTGGTGGCAAGAAATCTTGGGGCAATGTTAGAATTTCGACGATACTTTCTAAAAGTATAGCTTTATAAAATATAAGCAAAAAAATATAAAATGTAATAGTGATTTAAAGTTAAAATTTTGCACAGAAGAAACAGACCATGACTAAGATTTTTAAGTATTCATTTTTCTTTTTATTTTTACTTTTATCTTGCCTTATGATATTTGCATCATCCTTGCCATTTTCTACTCTTTTGCAACATGAAATCATAGGCAAATATTTTATTTTCGGGGTACTTGGTCTAGTTTTTATTTTTCTAGATAAATTTTATAATAATCTCTTTATTAAATATCTTGTCGTGTCCTATTTCCTTGAAATCATAATATCTTGTATTTTGATATCGTTAGAGTTTTTTGGTTTAAAATTTCCTACGACCCTTAAGCAAGATTATACTTTGCTTCCAATAGAAGTATTTTTTATAGCTTTGTTCTTTATTGTTATTGCAGTAGTTGGCATTTTCTCATTTTTTAAGGGATATGAAAGATCTTTTAAAATTTGCTTTGCAATATGCCTACTAGCGTATCTTTACCGCTTTATCTTGATGCAAATGGCTTTTTTATGATCTATAAAGTTAATTTGTAAAAATTATAGAAAGTGCTCAAATGAAAACATTTTATATAGTAGTTTTACTAAGTACATTTTTATTTGCTTCTGAAATTTCAGAAGCTTTTGGGGATTTAGACGGCGATAGTGTGGATGAAAGGGTAGTGGTTTGGCAAGATAGTGACTTGCATAGAGTTTTGCAAATTTTCAAGAAAGATAGTGCAAATAAATGGATCAAATGGCAAGAATTTAGTAATGTAATAATGAATTCTGATGATGGTGGTGCCATGGGGGATCCTTTTGAAGGTTTGGAGATAAAAAATAGAGTGATCACAATAAACCATAGTGGCGGTGGTGGTAGATTTGAGTGGAGCTATGCCTATAAATACAGACTTGACTTAAAAGATAAAATTTGGAAATTAATAGGCGTTACCGTAGATATGCTAGATAAAAATGTAAGAGATCAAAACTTGGACTATAACTTTCTAACAAAGAAAGCCATATACAAGGTAGAGTGCTTAACAAAAGAGGCAAACAAATGCAAAAATATAAAAAATTTTATGTTTGATGCAAAAAACAATAACCAAATAGATATGAATAAAATAAAACTTGGAGAAAACCAACTTATCGTGCCAAAATATAATGAGAAAATATATTATTGACGTAATAGGGTATTAAATTTTAATATAAGTTACTATGTAAAACACTCTAAATTTAATCCAAATCCACAAGATCCACAAGTAAATTTATATACAAAACTCTACCTTTACAATATTTTGTAATGTCACACGTTTTTGCTAAAATCGCCCATTTAAATTTACCTAAAAGGGAGAAAATGAAGAGATATTTAGCCGAGTTTTTTGGCACATTTTGGTTAGTTTTTGGAGGTTGCGGTAGTGCGATATTTGCCGCGGCTTTTCCAGAGCTTGGTATTGGTTTTGTGGGTGTTGCGTTTGCTTTTGGTCTTACAGTTCTTACGATGGCTTACGCAGTTGGTCACATCAGTGGCGGACACTTCAACCCAGCTGTCTCGGTTGGCTTGCTAGTTGGCGGAAGATTTAACAAAAAAGACTTCGTGCCTTACGTCATCGCGCAAGTTATCGGAGCGATCGCAGCTGCTGGAGTGCTATATCTTATCGCTTCAGGCAAGGCTGGATTTGATGCTACTGCAAGCGGTTTTGCTAGCAACGGATACGGCGAGCACTCACCAAATGGCTACAATCTAGTCTCAGCGCTAGTTGCAGAGGTCGTTCTAACTGCGTTTTTCCTTATCATCATCCTAGGTGCTACTGACGAGCGTGCTCCAAAGGGCTTTGCACCTATCGCTATTGGCCTTGGCTTGACACTGATACACCTTATCTCGATACCTATAACAAACACATCGGTTAATCCAGCTCGCTCAACTGGCGTTGCGATATTCCAAGGTACTTGGGCACTAGAGCAGCTTTGGCTTTTCTGGGTTGCGCCTATCGTTGGAGCTATCATCGGAGCTATCATTTATAGGATCTTAGGCTGCACATGCGGCTGCAAAAGCGCAAAATAATCAAATTTTATGCTTCAAGGGGCGATTTTCGCCCTTTCTACTTCTTTCAAATTTAAATAAGTAAAAAGAAATTTATAATATGTTTTGAGGGTTCATCTAAGAAATTTAATTCTTAGATGAAAAGAGGATTTAGGCCTTTTTTGTCATCGCCCTAATAGGTATAACAAATATCGCTGCAATAAGGTAAAAAACGATACCAAAAACAGCTGCCATCATAAATATCTCGCCAATATCATAAAAGCTTGACTCAAGCCTAATGGTATCCACGTAATTTATCGCAAACCATAATGCTACGCCAAGAGCGATAGCAAAAACAAAAAATCCCCAAGAAAATAAAAAATTTAAAATCTTAGTCATCAACTTTTCTCCTTTTTGAGTTTATTTATCTACCTTAAATCCGCCGCCAAGTGCTCTATAAACTTCAACCGCGCTATCTACCTCATCAAGCTTAGCTGAGATATCTTGAAGCTTTGCTTGAAGCAAATTTCTCTGTGCATCAAGAAGCTCTAAGTGACCGATATAGCCAGCGTTATACTGATCTTTAGCAAGCGAATAAATTTTTTGCTGCGATTGTAGCAAATTTTTTACCTGATCCAAAGAGAGCTTCGCGTTTTGCCTTGATATAAGGGCATCTCTAACCTCACCAAGGGCTGATCTAACAGTCGCTTCGTAAGTGACGGCCGCGATTTGCTCGTTTGTCTCAGCAACTCGGACATTGTTTTTTGTCCTGCCATAGTCAAATATCTTTTGAGCTAAAGAGCCACCTATGTTCCAAGTATTGGCATTTCCTACAAATATATTTTCAAAATCAATACTTGTAAAGCCCAAAAGTCCAGTAAGTGAGATCGTAGGAAAATAATCAGCTTTTGCCACGCCCACAAGAGCATTTGTAGCTTTTAGATCTGCTAGCGCCTTTGCCACGTCGCTTCTTCTAAGCAAGACATCTGAGCTGATGCCAGCCTTTATCTCAGGCGAACTTGGTAAATTTTGCGCACTAGCAACGGCTCCTTTTAAAATTTCATCATTGCTCTTGCCAGTTAGGATAGCTAGCGAGGTTAGCGCTTGCGACTTTGAGTTTATCACTGAAGTTAGGCTAGTCTTTGCCCTTTCTACTTCAGCTTTACTTTGCAGATAGGTCATCTCATTTATGCCGCCAAGATCAAGCTGCGTCTTGCGAAGCGTTAGCGTATCTTCGTAGGTTTTTAGTGTCTCTTTTAGCACCGCTTCTTGCATGTTTAGCGACACTAGAGCAAAGTAGCTTTTCGCCACACTTGAGCTAAGGCTTAGCCTTGCGCTATCGTAGTCAAATTTGCTAGCATTTAAGCTTTCATTAGCTGCAAGTACGCTATTTCGCACTCTACCCCAAAGGTCTATCTCGTAGTTTAGCCCTAAATTTATGCTCGAGCTTCTATAGCGTGTTTGAGGTTGTCCAGTGTAAGTTTCACCACTGCTTTTTGCTTTGGTATAACTTACATTTAAATTTACCCCCGGTAGCAAGCTAGCCTCAGCAACACCAAGGCTTGCCTTTGCCTTCTCTAAATTTAAATATGCGATGCGTAAATTTGTATTTTTCTCAAGCGCACTTTCAACAAGAACATTTAAATTTTCATCGTGAAATTCCTTCCACCAAAGATCCCTTATATCGCTTGTTTCAAAACTATATGTTGAGGTGAAATTTGTATCCACATTTGGCATATCTGGGCGAAACGAGCAACCAGCCAAAAATGCCGCCGTTATAAGTATAAACGCCTTATTTCTCATCTTTTTTTGCTCCCTTTTTCCAGTATTTTTCATTTAAATTTTCAAGCAAATAGTAAAACATAGGCACGAAAAATATCGCTATCGTTGTTGATGCGATCATGCCGCCAACTACGCCAGTTCCTAGTGAGTGGCGAGATGCAGCGCCAGCACCCGTACTTATAACCATCGGGAAAACACCTAGAGTAAATGCGATCGAGGTCATTACGATAGGTCTAAAGCGAAGTTTGGCCGCATTTACAGCTGATTCAAATATGCTCTTTCCACTCTCGCGCTCTTGCATAGCAAATTCTACGATCAAAATGGCATTTTTGGCCGCTAGACCGATGAGTAGCAAGAGTCCGATCTCAAAGTAGATATCGTTTGTCAGCCCTCTTATCCAAACAGCTAGCAACGAGCCAAATACTGCAAACGGCACGGCAGTGATGACTGCAAGTGGGATGAGCCATCTTTCGTACTGAGCCGCAAGGATCAAAAAGACAAAGACCATACCAAAGATAAAGGCGACTGTGCCTGTTCCTTGAGAATTTACCTCTTGATACGCCGTTCCAGCCCAGCTTATAGCGTACTCATCACTACTTAGTGTGTCATTTACGACCTCTTGTATCGCTCTTATCGCATCGCCTGATGTGTAGCCAGGTTTTGGATCGCCCATGATCTTAGCCGCTGGAAAGAGGTTAAATCTATCAACGATATCAGGTCCGATCGATCTTGTGAGCGTCGCTACTGAATTTAATGGCACCATGCCGCCATCTTTTGAGCGGACGAAAATTTTTCTTAGATCCTCAGGGTTGTTTCTAAAGTTATCGCTTGCCCTTGCATATACGCGGTAAGACTTGCCAGCAAGGTTGAAGTCGTTTATGTAGTAAGAGCCAAAAGTAGCTGCTATCGTGCTAAAAATTTCGCTCTCGCTTACGCCAAATAGCCTTGCCTTTTCTTTATCAACTGTTATCTTAAACTGGCGGTAGTTTGTCTCAAGCGTCGTTCTTACGCCAGTTAGCTCAGGCCTTGCGTTTGCAGCTGCAGTTACCTTTCTAGCATCCGCTTCTATCTCGTTGTAGCTTTTGCCACTTTTGTTTTGTAGATACATCTCAAAGCCACCAGTCATTGATAGACCCATGATAGGTGGCACATTTACGACAAAGGTCATTGAGTTTTTTGAACCCCAAAGCATGCCGTTAAACTGACCTACTAAGGCATCTGCACCGTCCGTTGCACCCTTTCTTTCGTTCCAGTCTTTTAGCTTGACAAAGCTGATGGCCGAGTTTTCTCTAAGTGAGCTAGCTAGCATATCATAGCCTGCAAATCCCATGGTAAATTCGACATTTGGGTTGCTCAAAATGGCGTTACTAATAGATTTTACCTCTTCTTTGGTCTTTAGCATATTTGTTGAAGGTGGAAGCGAGGTGATAACCAACAAAGCGCCCTTATCTTCTGAAGGCACAAGCCCTTTTGGCACCTTTTGAAAAAGGCCATACGTCGCAAATCCCATTATGCCAATGACTATAAAGCTAATGATGACGTGTTTTAAAATTTTTGCCACGCCTGCTGTAAAGAGCCTAGTGCTAAAGTCAAAAAAGTCGTTAAATTTCTGAACTATCCAAAATGGCTTGTTCTCTTGTTTTTTAAGCATAACCGCACAAAGTGCTGGCGTAAGAGTAAGAGCGACAAAGCCTGAGATACAAACGGCGACAACAAGTGTTAGCGCAAACTGCTTTTGTATAACGCCAACAAAGCCCTCCATAAATGAAACTGGCACGAAAACCGCGCAAAGCACGAGCACGATAGAGATGACTGGGGTTTGTACCTCCTCCATCGCCTTAAACGTGGCGTCTTTTACGCTTATTTCTTTATCTTCATGCAAAATTCTTTCAACGTTTTCTATAACGATGATCGCGTCATCTACGACGATACCGATGGCTAGGATCAGGGCAAAAAGTGTGATCAAATTTATACTAAAGCCCATCACATAAAGCCCGCCAAATGTGCCTATGATAGAGACTGGTACGGCAAGCATTGGTATGATGGTAGCTCTAAAGCTCTTTAAGAAGAAGTACATTACGATAAGAACGAGCAACATCGCTTCTATGAAAGTTTTTATAACTTCGTCTATTGAGACGGTGATAAATTCAGTTGGGTTGTAGGCTATGGTGTGCTCTAGACCAACTGGATAGGTTTTCTTTAGCTCTTCAAGCTTTGCTTTGACCGCTTCAGCAGTTGCAAGTGCGTTTGCATCGTTTTGCAAAAATAGCAAAAGTGGCACTGCTGGCTTGCCATTTAGCATAGCATCTGATGCGTAGCTAGCAGCTCCAAGCTCGACTGTGGCGACCTCTTTTAGCTTTACAATGGTGCCATCTTCACTTTTTATCAAAATTTCGCCAAACTGCTTTGGATCTTTAAAACGACCCTCGGAAACGACAGAATAAACATAAGGATTCTCGCCTTTTGATGGCTGCTCGCCGATCTTGCCAGCTGCGTATTGTGAGTTTTGAATTTTTACTTGAGAGATGACGTCGCTTGGAGTTAGTTTAAGCTGAGCAAGTCTGTCTGGCTTTAGCCAAATTCTCATTGAGTACTCTTTGTTGCCAATTAGCACTGTATCGCCGATACCATTTACTCTTTTGATCTCGTCAGCGATGTTTAAATTTACATAGTTATATAGCTCAACTAGGTTCATATTTGGATTTGTAAAGCCAACTACTTGAAGGATCGAGCCACTTCTTTCGCGCACCGTTACACCCATATTTTGCACCTCTTGAGGTAGCCTTGAAAGGGCAGCTTGCACGCGGTTATTTACATCTATCGTAGCTTGTTTTGATGATGAGCCGATCTTAAAATATACACTTATATTCATAGTGCCTGCAGAGCTTGATGTGCTTTGCATATAGAGCATATTTTCAACACCATTTATCTGATCTTCAATGGCGCTTGCGACTGAGTCAGCGATCGTCTGTGCATCAGCACCGCTATATGTCGCAGTTACAGAGACAGTAGGCGGGGTAAGACTTGGATACTCCTCTATAGGAAGCCCCTTGATACCCATAAAACCTGCTATAACTATGATGATAGATATAACGGTTGCAAAAATCGGGCGGTTTATGAAAAATCTTGAAAACATCTATCTGCCTTTACTTGCTACTTGTAGCGTTTGCATCTTTGTTTAAGAAATTTGCGCTTAAGTCTTTGTCAGTTTCAACTGGTGCGCCAACTCCGATTTTAAGGAAGTTATTAACTATTATCTTATCGCCCTCTTCAAGGCCCTCAGTCACTACGACCATATCTTTTGTTTGATAGCTAGTTTTTACATTTTTTTGACCTACTTTGCCATCTTTTACGACCAAAACATAAGTGTTTGTAGCGCTTTGCTGAAGGGCGACTTGTGGGATATTAAAGGCATTTTTTTGAACAAATCCACTCATCTTTATATGACCAAACGCACCTGGTAAAATTTTACCCTCACTATTATCAAAGCTAGCCTTTGCCAAAACGCTGCCAGTTGCAGTATTTACGACATTATCTATAAACGTCACTTTGCCAGTGAAATCTTCATTGTTTAAATTTAAGACAGCCTCGCTATTTAGTTGCTGCCAAGCGCCGTTATCTAAATTTGCTTTTCTGCTTAGATTATCCACGTCTGCGATGTAAAAGTCAGCCTCGATCGGATTTATCTTTGTTAGTCTTACAAGCTGAGTTTGGCTTGCTACTACAAGTGAGCCAACATCTACTTTATTATCGCCAACAACGCCGTCAAATGGAGCCGTGATAGTTGTATAGCCAAGATCGATCTTGGCATTTTTTAAAGTTGCTTTTGCGCTTACTAAAGTTGCATTTGCGATGTCATAAGCTGCAACGGCTGCGTCGTAGTCTTTTTGAGAGACTGCATTTTTCTTATAAAGGGCAGAAATTCTTTTAAACTCAGTCTGCGCATTTTTTAAATTTGCATTTGCCACGCCAACAGCTGCGTCAAGCGAGTCAAAGCTGGCTTGATATTTCTCTGGATCTATCAAAAATAGCTTATCCCCAGTCTTTACCTTATCGCCAGGCTTAAAAAACTGCTTTATGATCGTGCCGCTAACTTTTGGATAGATGATGACATCTTGGTTGCTAGTAACCGTGGCTGTGTAGTCAAAGCTAATAGGTACATCTGCTTTTTGTGCAACGAAAATATCAACGTGAGATGGTGGCATTTGGCGGCCTGCAGCAGCCTTTTTGTCGCCACTTTCAAAGCAGCCAGAAAATAAAAAAACGGCAGCTGAGAGCACAAGAAAACTTTTAAATTTCAACATAAAAACCTCTCTTAATTTTAAATTTTAATCCCAAATTTAGTTTTGTAATAATCATTACAAAATTTTAAAAGTCTCTGACTATAACCAAAAATAAATTAAAAGTCAATTTTGCTTTTTAATGATGCCATTTAAAAATAACTCAACACACAAGGCAACGTGCTCTTCACGCTCCTTTTTGCTTAGTTTTGGCTCCTCGTCTAATATGAGGGCGTTGTAGTAATGTGACCCCTTTACATTTTCTATAAAACATTTTGCAGCAAATTTGGCTGGAAATTTTGGATTAAGCTGGGCTTTTATCTCATCTCTTTCAAAGAAATTTATAAGCACAAGGTCGATCTTGTTTAAAATTTGATCTAAAAATGCCCTGCCAAGCTTGCCGCCATTTTTAGAGCCCTCGCTCATCATTATCCTACCAAGTGAGATATTTTTCTTGGTGCAGATGATAGAAAAAATAATGGTTGCAAATTTGGTTAAAAACTCCTCCAAGCTGTGAGAAATTTTAAGATCTATCCTCTCATCGACCTCTTTTATAAGCGCATCTATCTCTTGCTCGATGATCGCTTGAAAAAGCCCCTCTTTGCTCTCAAAAAATGTGTAAATGCTAGCAAGCGAGCCGCCACTTATCGCCACGATATCGCTAAGGTTTGTCTTTTCGTAGCCATTTTTTAAAAATAGATCAAGTGCCGTTTTTACGATGAGCTCGTATCGTTTTTTGCCTTTTTCTGAGATCGCCATTTTACTTCCCGCTAAATTTTTGCCATTTTATCATCTTTTAGGATAGATAAAGGTGCTAGCTCTTTGCACGCTGATAGTTGGCTCATCAGTCGCGTAAGCTTTTATATTTATATGTTTTAAAAGATCTTTTTCGCTTGTGTTTTCATTTTTTGATTTTAGCGTGACGATGACCTTTTGTTTTGCGCCAGCTTTTAGCGTAAAAGGCTTATTTGGACGAGAAATTTCTATGCTTTTATCATCTATCTCAAAGAAAAATGTATGCTCTTTATTTTGGGTATTTTGCACTAAAAATACATAAGAATTTTCAACTTCACCTTGCTCTAAAACCCTGTAAAGCTCGCTAGTTCTATTTATATTTAGTAGCATATTTTCTTTCTTGCCACTCATAAAAAAGCCAGCTGCTAGCACACAAGAGAGGATGACAAGATAGGCCACCGTTCTAAAGCGTAAAATTTTGACCTTTTTTTGCTCTTTTATAGAATTTATGCTTCTCCACTCGATGAGTGAGCTTTCGTTAAAATGCCCCATCACTTTAGCGCACGCGTCGCTGCACTCAAGGCAGTTTATGCACTCAAGCTGCATGCCCTTTCTTATATCTATGTGCGTTGGGCATATCCTCACGCAGGCTTCGCACCCCGTGCAAAGTGCGCCTTCTTCTTTTGGCTTTTTAAATTTCTCCCGGCCATCATATATGACGCCGCCTCGTTTTTGATTGTAGATAACTTGGATCGTGTCGCTATCAAACATAACTGACTGCACCCTCGCATACGGGCAGACATAGACGCAGAAATTCTCTTTTAAAATGACCACGTCATAGACTAGCCAAGCAGCGATACTAAGCCAAAATGCAAGTAAAATTTTATGTTCGCTTGCGTCATGTAGATAAGCAAAAAAATCAAGTGGCGGCACAAAAAACCACATAAAATTTGCAGCTATGATAAGGGCTAAAACGCACCAAATTCCAACAGCTAATGCACGCTTAAAAATTTGACCTTGTGGCTCATTTTGCTTGTTTTGGATGTTTTTTCTGATCTTTAAAATTTTAGTCTGCAAAAGGTCACGAAAGAGCGTTCTAAAAATGGTCTGCGGACAGCTCCAACCGCACCAAACTCGCCCTGCAAGCGTCGTTAGGAAAAATATGCTTAAAAACAAAGTGATAAACAAAAATGGCATCAAATATAGCTC
Organism: Campylobacter concisus; assembly: GCA_963516555.1. GTDB lineage: Bacteria > Campylobacterota > Campylobacteria > Campylobacterales > Campylobacteraceae > Campylobacter_A > Campylobacter_A concisus_BA. Next base: position 13,607 of record CAUQCU010000020.1, read on the forward strand.
TTGCATATCAAATTTTGTAAAAAATAGATCGACCCTGCTCTTATCAAAGCTCAGCAAAAATAGCTGCGCGTCGTTTATCCTAATAAATGGCAAAATAAATACAAATAACGTGATACAGGCGAAAAAAATGTAACGCCTCTTGGCGTAGCTAAAGTGAATGTCCTTTGACATGGTGAGCCTTTTTTTATTTTTTGTGATTATACATTAAAACCGCTTTAAACCCATTTTTGCCCCTTTTCTAAGGTATATTTTTACAAATTTATTAAAGGAGTGTGTATGATTTCTAGGCGAAAATTTATAAAGACAAGTTTAGCAGCCACAACACTAGCTGCTTTAAATTTAGAGGCGTCAGCGAATGAGCCAAAATGGGATAAGGAATTTGACGTACTTATCGTTGGTAGCGGACTTAGCGCAAATGTAGCTGGCATAGTTTTGGCTGAGGCTGGGCTAAAGGTAGCGCTGATTGAAAAAATGTCAAGACTTGGCGGTAACTCGGTCATTTCGCAACTTGACTTTGCCTGCGTTGGATCAGACGAGCAGATAGATGCTGGCATAAAAGACTCCATAGAACTTTTTGTCAAAGATCTAAACAAGGCTGGCAAGGGCTTTAACGACGTCGCACAATCTTTACGTATAGCTGAGAATTCGAAACGATCGTATGAATTTGTAAAGGCAAGAGGTGTTAAATTTGCTAGCAAACTAAAACATCTTGGCGGACATAGCGTAGCTAGAAGCTTAGAGACAGAGGGCGGTGGTGGAGCCTTTGTTCAGACTTTAAATTCGCACTTTGAAAGTAAAGGCGGGACAAGTCTTAAGCGCGTAAAGGCTGATGAGATTATATTTGACGAAAGTGGCAAGGTAGCAGGCTTAAAGGTGAGAGAAGAGTATAAATTTGATAAGAGCTTGGCTGATGATGACATGCAAAATACAACAGGTGATAGCAAATTTTACAAAGCAAATAAAGCTGTCATCTTTGCAAGCGGTGGATATTCGGCAGATAAGGAATTTAAAGCCGCTCAAAATCCAAGACTAGCCCTTGCTAAAACACCTTCAAGCCCAGGCGCAACAGCTGGAGCGCTAAAAACCATGCTAGCAGCTGGAGCAACGCCTATACAGCTAAGTCTTGGCAGGTACTCTTTTGGTATCCCAACAGAAGACCTAGTCTTTTCAATGATAGTTGATGGTAAAAACTCAAAAAGATTTATGAATGAAGATGGCGACAGGCAGGGCTTGTCAGATAAAATTTTAGAAAATATGCAAGATAACAGCTCAGATAAATTTGCAGTGATAATCTTTGATGAGGTTGGTTTTGGAAGTAGCCACGATCCAAAAAGGCTAAACAAATTTGTAGAAGATGGAAAGATGAAGAAATTTCAAAATTTAGATGAGTTGGCAAAGGAATTTGGGCTAAATTTAGAGGTTTTAAACAGCGAGATCAAGCGATATAATGAAAATATCGAGAAAAAAGATGATGGTGACTTTAAAAAAGATCTAAGTAAGGTAAATACTATCTCAAAAGCTCCGTTTTACGGCATGTTGGCAGCTCCTGGCATAAGCTATACGCCAGGTGGAGTCAGGGTTAGTTTAAATTTTGAAGTGCTAGGCTTAAAAGATAATATGCCTATTAAAAATTTATATGCCATAGGCGAAGCAACAGGCGGAATTCACGGCTATGCAAGGCTAACAAGCTGCTCTACACCAGACTGCATTAGTTCTGGTTTGATAGCTGCTGAGCATATTTTGAAAGCTTAAATTTATGAAAGTTAAACTATACTCACGGCTTATTTTAATCTGAAAGGTGGTGAGGACGTTGCCTGGTATTAAGGTACATCCTAACGAGTCATTTGACGAGGGTTACAGAAAGTTTAAAAAACAAACTGACCGTAACTTAGTCGTTACTGAAGCAAGAGCTAGACGCTTCTTTGAGCCTAAAACTGAGATCCGCAAGAAACAAAAAATTGCTGCTCGCAAGAAAATGCTTAAACGTCTTTATATGCTTAGACGCTACGAGTCAAGACTCTAAAACCAAGACAAAGGGAGCTTTGCTCTCTTTGTTTAACTCTTCTTTTAGCCTTATTTTTTTATAATCAAAGCAATTTTTTTATTTTATTTTAAACGGAAATCCGATGCAAAAGCTAGCTGTAAATGAAGCTGCAGAAATTTTAGGCATAACAAAAGAAGCAGTCTATAATAGAATCCGCCGAGGCTCGTTGAAAACAGTCATTGAAAATGGCACTAAATTTGTCATCCTTGACGAGGAGCCAAGTAGTGAAAAACCCGCAAAAACTGCTTCAAAAAGCACAAAAACTAAATCCCAAAACGACGAGTTTGTAAGTTATTTGTTAAACGAGCTAAACGAGCTTAAGAGCTTAAATTTAAATTTGCAAGCCGACAAAGATAGGCTTTTTAAAGAAAAAGAGCAGATGCTCATCGAGCGCAAAAATGAAATTTTGCAAATTTACAAGGATAGAGACGAGAAGCTCATGCAGTTTCTAAACGCCATGCAAAGGCCACTTTTAACACCTAAAAATGAAAGTGCCACAAGCGAAGTGGCGATAGATGCGCAGATAGAGGACGAGTCAAAATGGATAAATTTAAGCGAATATCTAAAGGAGTTAAATTTAAAGCCAAAAGCGACAAAAAAGATCAGTGAAAAGATAATAAAAGCGATACATCACTCCAAATTTATCAAATTTAAACGCGGCGTGATACTTGTTAGAAGACATAAAAATTTAAAAGAGTTGATAGGAGAGATATGAAACACATTAAAAAGATAGCTACTTATGCTGCGGTTGGAGGATTTGGTGCCATTATCATGGCTGGACTTGCAGGTTGTGGAAGCGACGATGGCGGTAATGAAAACGCACTAAATGAAGTTGCGCAAAAAAACGGCGCCTTTGTCATTATCGAGGAGAGTGCACCTGGCGTTTATAAAATTTTAGAAGAGTACCCAAGCACCGAAACTAGGGTCGTGCTAAAAGATATAAACGGCACTGAGCGTGTGCTAAGCAAAGACGAGATCGATAAGCTTCTAGCGCAAGCAAACGCAAAGATCGACAATAACACTTCAAATTTGACAAGAACTAGCGATGCACAGCTAAGTAGCGGCGGGTTAAGCCTTGGCGAGACCATACTTGCCTCAGCAGCTGGCGCGATACTTGGTAGCTGGATAGGCAGTAAGCTCTTTGGTAACCAAAATTTCCAAGCAAATCGCCAAAGCACATATAAAAATCCAAGTGCCTACACAAGAAGCGTGGATAGCTTTAACAAGCAAAAAGCGGCAAATTCTGCTGCAAGAAGCAGTGGCGGTAAGAGTGGGTTTTTTGGTGGTGGCTCAAAGTCAAGCTCTAGCTCATCAAGTTTTGGAGGCTGAAAATGGTAAATTTAAGAAAAATCACCCCATTAAACAACGAATTCATGGAGAAAATAGGCTTTGCGTGGCATATAAAGAGATATGAAACACATTAAAAAGATAGCTACTTATGCTGCGGTTGGAGGATTTGGTGCCATTATCATGGCTGGACTTGCAGGTTGTGGAAGCGACGATGGCGGTAATGAAAACGCACTAAATGAAGTTGCGCAAAAAAACGGCGCCTTTGTCATTATCGAGGAGAGTGCACCTGGCGTTTATAAAATTTTAGAAGAGTACCCAAGCACCGAAACTAGGGTCGTGCTAAAAGATATAAACGGCACTGAGCGCGTGCTAGGCTATGACGAGATAGAAGATCTGCTAACTCATGCAAGTGAGATAGAAGATAGCAATACGTCAAATTTAACAAAGGCGAGCGACGCACAGCTAAGTAGCGGCGGACTAAGTCTTGGCGAGACGATACTATCCTCAGCAGCTGGCGCGGTACTTGGTAGCTGGATAGGCAGTAAGCTTATTGGCAACTTAACTTATCAAGCAGTTCGTAAAGCAAGTAGTTATGCTCATCAGAGCGTTTATTCAAGAAGTTCTGAAAGTTATAGCAAGAGTAAGAGAAGGTATAGAACCTCAAGCGATAGTTCGACTAGAAGCAGTGGCAGGAGCGGGTTCTTTAGTGGTGGTTCAAAATCACATTTACACTTTGGAGGATAAAAATGATAAATTTAAAAAAGATAGAACCGTTAAACAACGAATTTATGGAAAAAATAGGCTTTGCGTGGCACACAGATAACGACAATAGCTCATATATCGCTGATGAGATCGTGCAAGTAAGCGAAAAAGAGGCAAATGCCTACTATGAGGCTGCAAATGAGCTTTACGATATGTATGTAAATGCCGCTCAGCACGTCATAGACAACAACCTTTTTCACGAGATAGGCATACCATTTAACCTTGTTGATATCATCAAAAATAGCTGGGAAAATGACGTTCATTGGCACCTTTACGGCAGATTTGACCTAGCGGGTGGGCTTGATGGTAAGCCTATAAAGCTCATTGAGTTTAACGCCGATACGCCAACGGCAGTCTTTGAGACCGCGATCATTCAGTGGGCGATGCTAAAGCTAAATCACATGGACGAAGCAGCCCAGTTTAACGACCTTTACGAGTCGCTAAAGCAAAATTTCAAACGCCTTATCACGCTTGGCGACGAGGATGCCGACTTTGACGAGCTTTACGAGGACTGGGGGATACTATTTAGCAGTATCGCAGGCAGTATCGAGGACGAGCAGACTGTAAAACTTCTGCAATACATCGCAAAAGAGGCTGGCTTTGAAACAGACTTTGCCTACGTTGACGAGGTCGTTTTCAATGATGACGAGGGTATTTTTAAAGGCGATGAAAATTTCGAGTACTGGTTTAAGCTTGCCCCTTGGGAGAGCATAGCGATCGATGAGGGCGAGCTGGCTCTGATACTTTCAAACATCATCAAAAACCAAAAAGCTATCATCATAAATCCAGCCTACACGCTGCTTTTCCAAAGCAAGGGGATTTTAAAAATCCTTTGGGATCTATATCCTAATCACCCGCTCTTGCTTGAAACCTCAAACGAGCCGTTAAAAGGCAAAAAATATGTGAAAAAGCCGGTATTTGGCAGAGAAGGCGCAAATGTCTCGATACATGATGAAAACGGCGCACAAATAGCAAGTAATGACGGCGAATACGACTCAAACAAAGCCATCTATCAAGAATTTTACGAGTTTAATCAAGATGAGAGAGGCGAGAGCTACCAAGCTGGCGTATTTTACGCTTATGAAGCGTGCGCGCTTGGATATAGAAAGGGCGGTAAAATTTTAGATAACTACTCTAAATTTGTAGGACATTTCATTAAGGATTAAAGATGAAGATCGTTTGTTTAGACGCGGCCACGCTTGGCGAAAACGTTGATCTTAGTGTTTTTAAGAAATTTGGCGAGTTTATCAGCTACCAAAAAACCAAAAGCGATGAGGTCGTGCCACGTCTAAAGGGCGTTAATATCGTCATCATAAACAAGGTCGTCATCGACAAAGCAGTGATGGACGCGACAAATTTAAAGCTTATCTGCATAAGCGCAACTGGCATGAATAACGTAGATCTAGAGCACGCAAAAGCTAAAAATATATCAGTAAAAAACGTCGCTGGCTATTCAACCGCAAGCGTCGTGCAGCACACGTTTGCCTTGCTTTTTGAGCTAACAAATCGCATCAAATTTTATGATGAGTACGTAAAAAGTGGTGAGTGGGTGAAAAGCGAAATTTTCACCTATCTTGGCGCAGATATCAGCGAGATCGCTGGTAAAGAGTTTGGCATCATCGGACTTGGCGAGATAGGACGTAGCGTGGCAGCAGCGGCACGTGCATTTGGCGCAAACGTGAGCTACTACTCGACAAGTGGAGCAAATAAAAATAGCGAATTTGCGCAAAAAAGCTTAGATGAGCTACTAAGAAGCAGCGACATCATCAGCATCCACGCACCGCTAAATGAAAAAACTAGAAATTTACTGGGAGCAAACGAGATAAATTTGCTAAAAGATGATGCGATAGTGCTAAATTTAGGACGTGGCGGCATAGTGGATGAAGCGGCGATGGCAAGGGCGATAGATGAGAGAAATTTACGCTTTGGCACAGACGTTTTAGAAAGCGAGCCGATGAGCAAAAATAACCCATTTTTAAATGTAAGAAACAAAGAAAATTTACTCATCACGCCGCACGTAGCATGGGGCAGCTTGGAGGCTAGAAAACGGCTGATCTCACTCATAGTTAAAAATATAGAAGAATTTATAAAAGGATAGAAAATGGCAAGCGAACATAGCTTTGATATAAGCGCCGAGGTCGATATGATGGAGGTTAAAAACGCTCTTGAGACGGCTAAAAAAGAGATCGCGGCGAGGTATGACTTTAAGGGGCTTGCGGCCGAAGTTGAGCTAAATGAAAAAGAGAAATTTATCACGCTTCTTAGCTCAAGTGACAACAAGATCGATGCGCTAAAAGATATCGTGATCTCAAAGCTCATCAAGCGTAACATCCCACCAGTGGCGATCACAGAGACAAAAAGAGAGACAGCGAGCGGAGGAAATTTAAAGGCGACGCTAAAGCTAAATGACACGCTTGATAGTGAAAACTCAAAAAAGATCACCAAAGCGATCAAGGACTCAAAGATCAAGGTGAGTGCGCAGATCTGGGGCGAAGAGATCAGAGTGACAAGTAAAAGCATAGACGATCTGCAGGAGTGTATAAAGCTGGTTAGGGGGTTAAATTTAGAACTTCCAATAAGCTTTAAAAACCTAAAATAACGTATTTTTCGCTTTATTATGCGTCGTTGATTCAAATTTTTGCTCGGTCATTACCAGCTCGGTAACTCCCGTCACAAAAATTTAAATCGCCTCGCCTAATTTTGCGAAA
>CAUQCU010000021.1:0-20368 GCA_963516555.1 Campylobacter concisus
CTCTTTCTTATTAAAATTTGCATCATCCTAGTGATCTCTTCATCACGGCCGATGACTGGATCAAGCTCTTTATTTAGGGCTTTTTGCGTTAGATCGATACCAAATTTCTCTAAGCTATCAAGAGTATCATCACCAGTTTGGCTATCTATCTTTTTACCGCCTCTTATGCTCTCAAGGTTCTTTTTGATCTCTAAGATGTCGCAAAATTTGCTTAAAATTTGTTTGATCTCACTAAGCTCAAGAGCAGAGATGATCCATGTATCAACAGCTATGTAGCTATCGCCCATGCTTACCATTAAAGCTTTTGCATTTTCAAGCGAATTTATAAGCTCTCTTGAAACTGAAACGTTATCTTTTGTAACGTTTGAGCTGTTTGGGAGTGACGAGATCTTGCTTTTTATCTCAAGCTCGACTGCGTCTTTGCTTATGTTCATCTTATTAAATACTTGATTTAAAATAGAATTGCTATCAGCGAGCAAAGCCCAAAAGACGTGAAGTGGCACAACTTGTGGATTTTTAGAAAAGATCGCTAAACTAACGCCTTTTTCAAGTGTCTCTTGCATCTGCGCTGTTAAATTTTCTGTTATGTCAGCCATTAAAGCTCCTTAAGTTATTTTATAATGTCGGCATTATATAACTTTAGTCTTATATTGTCAAGTATTTTTATAGCCTTTATCACTCTTTTTATATAATTGCTAAAATTTGCTGTTATAAATTTGTGTTAAAAATAGACAAAAGCTAAAAATATAAGGTTAAATTTATGCTTTTTTTAGCCAAATGTTAATAAAATTGAGCCAAAAAATATAGGAGATATTTTGAATAAATTTACTAGATCTTTTGCGCTAAAAATAACAGGCGCCCTACTCATCTCAAGCGTAGCAGTAAATGCACTTTTTGCTAAAACTGAAGATGAGGCGAGTGCAAAACTTGAAGCACTTTCAAAACTTACAAAAACCATCTCAACTGTTGAAAAATACTACGTTGATGACATTAAATTTAAAGAGATAATCGACAAAGCCATCGCAGGTTTGATGCAAAATTTAGATGCTCACTCAAGCTTTTTAAATGAAAAAGCATATAAAGATATGCAGGTGCAAACAAGCGGAGAATTTGGCGGACTTGGCATAACAGTTGGCATGAAAGATAGCGCACTAACCGTTATCTCGCCTATCGAGGACACCCCAGCCGATAAAGCAGGCATAAAAGCAGGCGATATCATTTTAAGGATTGATGGCAACTCAACTATCGGCACGACAATAGATGAAGCCGTAAATAAGATGCGCGGCAAACCAAAAACTCCGATAACAATTACGATTTTGCGAAAAGGCGAGCAAAAGCCATTTGACGTAAAGATCATAAGAGATCTTATAAAGGTTGAGTCTGTCTATGCAAAAATGATAGAAAATGAAAACATCCTTTATATACGCGTCACAAATTTTGACAAAAACGTCGTTACAAAAGTAAAAGATGCTATCAAAGAGCATCCAAAAGCAAATGGCATCATACTTGATCTTAGAAACAACCCTGGCGGTCTTTTAAATCAAGCTGTCGATTTAGTGGATCTTTTTGTAGATAACGGCGTCATAGTCTCTCAAAAAGGTCGTGATGCATCTGAAAATGTAGAGTATAAAGCAAGTGCTAGCAAAACCTTATCAAAACTCCCACTTGTTGTCCTTGTAAATGGCGGAAGCGCAAGTGCTAGCGAGATAGTAAGTGGCTCACTGCAAGATCACAAGCGTGCGGTGATAATTGGCGAAAACACCTTTGGTAAAGGCAGTGTTCAGGTGATCTTGCCAATAGACGACACTGAAGCGCTAAGACTAACCATTGCAAGATACTACTTGCCAAGCGGCAGAACTATCCAGGCTGTTGGTGTAACGCCTGATGTAGTCGTGCATCCTGGCAAAGTGCCACAAAGCGATGATAGTGCATTTAGCATCAAAGAGAGCGAACTAAAAGCACACCTAAAAAGCGAGCTAAACAAGATAAATCCAACAAGCGAAGGCAATAAAACTGAAGCAAAAGATGATAAAAACATAATCACACAGAAAAAAGTCGATGAGGATATTCAGTTAAAAACAGCGATTGATACGATCAAAATTTTAAAGATAAAACAACAATAATCTAAAGGAGAACAACATGCAAAAAAGAGAGCTTATCTACGAGGGAAAAGGCAAGAAAATGTACGCCACAGACGATCCAAATCTACTTGTGGCTGAATTTAAAGACGATCTAACAGCATTTGACGCTCAAAAAAGAGGCAACGAAGCTGGCAAAGGCGCACTAAATAACAAAATCTCCACTCAGCTTTTTAAACTGCTAGAGAGCAAAGGTATCGTGACTGACCTAGTTGAAACAATAAGCGACACTGAGCAAGTGGTCAAAAAATGCGAGATCATACCTCTTGAAGTTGTTGTGAGAAATATCGCAACTGGCTCACTTAGCAAAAGGCTTGGCATAAAAGAAGGCACAGTTCTACCTTTTACACTTGTTGAGTTCTACTACAAAAACGACGATTTACACGATCCACTTGTTACTGACGAGCACTGCATCATCATGGGTCTAGTAAAGAGTGAAAAGGATCTTCAAACACTAAGACACACAGCAAGAGAGATCAACTCTATCTTATTTAAATTCTTTGCAGAGAGAAATTTAAAACTAGTTGATTTTAAAGTTGAATTTGGTATCGACAAAGACGGCAACATCATCTTAGCTGACGAGATAAGCCCTGATAGCTGCAGATTTTGGGATGCAACAACAAACGAAAAACTTGACAAAGATAGATTTAGACAAGACCTTGGTAGCGTAAAAGTAGCTTACGAAGAAGTTTTAAGAAGAATTCTTTCTTAAGGACAAAGATGAAAGCTGTCGTAAATATAGCATTAAGAAGCGGGGTCTTAGATCCTGCTGGTAAGGCAGTGGAGCACGCGCTAAATTCGCTTGGATTTAGCGGTGTTTCAAATGTCAGGATAGGCAAACAAATCGTTTTAGACATCGACGAGAGCGATAAAAACAAAGCAAAAGAGCAGCTAAAAGTGATGTGTGAAGAGCTTCTAGCAAACACCGTTATCGAAGACTACGAGATCGTGCTATGAAAGTAGCGATCATACTTTTTCCTGGCACAAACTGCGAAGAAGACACAGCTCACGCCTTTGGGCTACTTGGCTGCCAAACGCAGATCATCTGGCACAAAGAAGATAAGATCGATGCTGATCTAGTCGTTTTGCCTGGTGGTTTTAGCTACGGCGACTACTTAAGGACGGCTGCGATAGCTAAATTTAGCCCAGCGATGCAGGCCGTAAAAGAGCATGCGAAAAAAGGCGGCTATATCCTAGGAATTTGCAATGGCTTTCAGATGCTTCTTGAGCTTGGACTTTTAAAAGGTGCAATGAGAAGAAATGAAAATTTAAATTTCGTCTCAAAATACCACCACTTAAAGGTTGTCTCAAATAACAATAAATTCCTAGCAAATTTAGCCAAAAACGAAGTGGTAAATATCCCTATCGCTCACGGCGAGGGCAACTATTACACCGACGAAGAGACGCTAAAAAGCCTATATGACAACGAGCAAGTCCTACTAAAATACTGTGGCATCAACGGCAATGAGATAAATCCAAACGGCTCAGTTGATAGTATAGCTGGGATTTGCGATGAGAGCAAAAAGATCTTTGGTCTTATGCCTCACCCAGAGCGCGCTTGCGAGAAAATTTTAGGCACAGATGATGGCATGAAGATGTTAAAAGGGCTAGTTTGGTAAAACGAACACTTTTTATCGCCCTACTCGCGCTAAATTTATTTGCTGCAAACACTGATGAAGTCAGCGTTTTTGACATGATGGATGAGGCAAGAGAGGATAAATTTGTAAATAGCCAAGCATCAAAGCCGCAAGCAAAGACTCCAAGCGAAGAAGATATATCAAGAAAGCTCGTCTCTCCACGCTCTATCGCCCCACAGCCAGAGCGTATAACTCCAGAGCAGATGCGAAATATCGTCCCGACAAACGAACCAGACATCAGCGTCCCTGACAATCAAGTCTATGACAAGATCAAGATAAAAGACCTCCTTTTAAAAGCGACAAATATCCCTAAAAACGTCGTAGTAGGAGAAATTTTTAGCGTTGAGATCGTGGCTGATACGCAAAGTGACCTTGAGTTTGAGTTTGAGACACAGCTTGATGAGACAAATATCAAATGGCTAAATAAGAAGAATTTTCAATGGGTAAAAGGCGATGAAAACAAATACATCGGCACTTTCTACCTTGAAGCAACGAGCATTGACGCAAAGACTTTACGAGTTAGCTTGGATCTAAAAAGAAATGGTGAGAACTATCAAAACTCAAACATAAATATCTTTTTACCAAAGCTAAAAGAGCTTAGAAGTGACGAAAACTACAACCACATCGTCGCTGACAACCTTGAGGTAAAGAAATTTAAAACGACTAAATTTGATGATATAAACAACATCATGGTCGTTGAAATTTATGGCAACAATGTCGATCTAAGCGCCTTTAATATCGAAAACAAAACGATCCTAAAGCAAGGCGTAGATACGATAAATGGCGACTTTAACTCGCAAAGTGCATATTATTTTGCAGTATTTAAGCCAAACAAAAAGACGCTTGACTTTAACTACTACAACCTAAAAAAAGCTAAATTTGAGAGCTTTTCGCTGCCTGTGAGCGTCGAAGAGGATGAGGTTAGTACGCAAATCGGGCTAAATCCAAAACAAAGCGAATTTAGCACCTACAAAGATATCACGATCTACTCTTTGGTTGCTATCTTTATCTTGCTAGCGATCTGGCGTAGAAAGCTAAGCTACTTCTTTGTAGCGGCCGTTTTTATCGCACTTGGAATTTACACTTACAATCCTTTTGGCAAAGCAGTGCTTAAGCCAGATGTGAGCGTCACTATCTTGCCAACTAAAAATTCAACCGTTTTTTATACATCTCGAAAAAATGAAAATGTTGAAATTTTAGACACAAAAGATGACTACTCAAAAATTTTATTCGCAGATGGCAAAATCGGCTGGGTAAGAAAGGGTGATCTTGTCAAAAATTAGAGCTTTTTTCTTTTCTATTGAATTTGTGATAAGCGTCGTTATTGTCGTATTTTTTATGTGGCTCTTTAACTCAAAAAATAGAGCCATAAGAAAATTTTGGGGCAGATCGCAGAGGTTTTTTGGCGGATATAAGCTTGAAGTGATCGGCAAATTTAGCGACGAAGCAAATATCTTGCTGATAAATCACCAAAGCATGCTTGATATCATCGCACTTGAAGAGATCCATCCTAAAAATATATGTTGGATCGCAAAGGCGCAGATAGGTAAGATCCCGATCATCGGTAAAATTTTGAGCCTTCCTAAGATGATAGCAGTCGAGCGAGAAAATAAGCACTCGCTAATAAAGCTTTTAAGCGAAGCAAAAGACAGAGTGGAAAATGGCCGTGTTTTAGCGATATTTCCAGAAGGCACAAGGTCTCAAACCAAAGAGCTACTACCATTTAAAGGTGGCGCAAAACTGCTAGTTGAAAAGCTAAATTTAAAGGTTCAGCCTATCGTGATCGTTGGAAGCGATGCGATGAAAGTGAAAGAATTTAGCTTTAAAAAGGCCGACATCAAGCTCTTTTGCCTTAATCTAGTCGATACCTCAAAACAAAACTGGCTAGAGGCGACTAGAGAGAGCATGCAAAAAGTCCTAGACGAAAATAGAAAATAAATTTAGCTTTGTAAATTTACTATTAAAATTTCATATTTCTAAAGCAAATCACTGTAAAGGTTTAAAGTCATAAGGCTACAAAGCAGATGTTAGTGTGATATTACCTTGTAAATTTATACAAATCATATTAGTAAAATTTTACTTGCCAGCGATTTGTTTGATATTTTTTATAAGTTTTTTGTATATCAAAGCATGTGTCCAAATTTGCTTTTACCACCATGAGCAAGAACCAATTCACGCAGTAGATGGACTTGCTCCCTATATCGTTAAGTACAAAAATTACTGCATCTTACTAGCGCCTCGCTCATATTAGTTAAGCTATATTTTATTATGAGTGTTAATTTTACTTAATATACAAAAATTTGCTTTGACAATAAAATCCACTACTTAGCCAAAACTCTTACTAGCTGCTTCTTATTAGCCGTAGGCTTTTATTTGGCCATAAATGTGGTTTGTGATTGTGGCAATAATAAAAAATAGAAAAATTTAAATTTAAATTATAGAAGTGCGACAACTATTTGGCGGAGAGCTCCGCCAAATTTAGTTTTTCTTAAAAAATCTCAATACTTTTGCTTGAAATTTAAAATGCTCTGAAAGCTCCATTATCGGATATGCTCCAGCGTATTTTTTGCCTCCAGGCAGGTCTTTACTAACGCCTCCGCGTGCTGCGATCTGAGCAAAGTCGCCCACTTTTACGTGTCCAGCTGAGCCGCTTTGTCCGCCCATGACGACGTTTCTGCCTAGCACTGTTGAGCCAGCAAGTCCAGTTTGTGAGACGATGAGGCAGCCGTTTCCAAGCTCGCAGTTGTGACCTATTTGAACAAGATTGTCTATCTTTGTGTAGTTTGCGATCATCGTGCTTTCAAAAACGCCACGATCTATCGTCGTGCAAGCGCCGATCTCGACAAAATCGCCCAAAACAACATTGCCATTGTGATAAATTTTCACATGCTCGCCAGTTTTTGTATGCGCATATCCAAAGCCGTCGCTACCTATAACGCAGTTTGCTAGCAGGTGACACTCATTGCCGATGACGCAGTCATTGTAGATGACGACGTTTGGGTGGATGATGCAGTTTTTACCGATAGTTACGTTATCGCCCAAAAACGCCCCAGCCATCACTATTGTGTTTTCGCCCACACTCACGTTTGAGCCGACATAGACATTTGGCATTATCTTTGCGCTCTGGGCGATATTTGATGGTTTTGGCTCGCAAAAAAGCGGCTTAGCGTAAATTTTACTAAGGATAGCAAACGCAAGGTGCGGGTTGTCGCACACAAGCGCTACCATGCCAGCTGGCACTAAGTCCAAAAGCGATTTTGTCACCAAGATGGCTCCAGCGTTTGAAGTGCTTATAAATTTAGCATTTTTCTCGCCATCGCAGTATGTTAGCTCAGCTTTATTTGCGTTTTTTAAAGAATTTAGAGCAAAAATTTCAAGATCTTCTCCGCTAAAAGTAGCATCTACTTTTAAGGCTATTTCGCTTAGTTTCATCATATATCCATTATCACAGATCCGCCGCGCACGACATCAACTGGGTTAAATTTCTTTATTGACTTTAAAAAGCTCTCTATCCTGCTCGCATCGTCAGCCACCATGACGACGATATAGTTTTCGTTTGTATTTGTGACGATGCCGTTATATGACTTTAGTATCGCCTCAAGGCCAGCAAAATTTTCACCAAGCGGGATTTTCACAAGCGCCATCTCTTTTTCGACAAATTCGCCACTTTCTATGACTTTATATGTTGGTATGAGCTTATGAAGCTGCTTTACGATCTGCTCCAAAACCCTCTCGTCGCCGCTTGTGACGATGCTTAGCCTTGAGAAGTTACTCTCAGGTATCGGAGCGACCGTGAGCGTGTCGATGTTGTAGCCTCTACCAGCAAAAAGCCCAGAAATTCTAGCCAAAACGCCATGTTCATTTAAAACTATAACCGAAATCGTTCTTCTGATACTCATTTTTCTTCCTTGCTCTTTAATATCATATTATAAATCGCAGCCCCAGCTGGAACCATAGGAAGCACATCCTCAAAGCGGTCGATCCTCACGTCGATAAGAGCTGATTTTTTGCTCTTGATCGCCTCTTTTAAAGCCTTTTTAAACTCATCTTTGCTCTTGCAAACAAAGCCAACACCGCCAAATCCCTCAGCGATCTTTACAAAATCAGGCTGTAAGCTAAGATCAGTCGATGAGTAGCGCTTTTCATAGAAAAATGTCTGCCACTGGCGCACCATGCCTAGGAAGTTGTTGTTTAGGATGATGTTTATGACAGGGACATTTGTCTCATAAGCGGTCATTAGCTCTTGGATATTCATAAGTATCGAGCCGTCGCCTGTGAAATTTACAACCAAATGCTCAGGCTTCGCGCACTTTGCTCCGATCGCTGCAGGGAGGCCATATCCCATCGTGCCAAGACCGCCACTTGTGACAAGCTGCCTTGCGCGGTTAAATGGATAAAACTGCGCTACCCACATTTGGTGCTGACCAACGTCAGTTGCGATGATAGCCTCAGGGCCAACTATCTTTGCGGTCTCTTCAACCACCCATTGAGGCTTTAAGACCTTGTCACTATCTGTGTAGCCAAGAGGATTTAGCTTTTGATATCTATCTAAAATTTCTCTCCAAGGCGCATAGTTTTTAGGCTCACCTTTCACCTCCTCATAAAGCTCGCTTAGCACGTTTGTAAGGTCGCCAACTATCGGAAAATGAGCGTTTATGATCTTTGAGATAGAGCTTGGATCGATGTCGATATGAATGATTTTTGCATGTTTGGCAAACTCGTCAGTTTTGCCTGTGACCCTATCGCAAAATCTAGCTCCAAGTGAGATAAGAAGGTCACACTCGCTAAGCGCCATATTTGAAGCGTAGCTGCCGTGCATGCCTGCCATGCCTAAATTTAGCTCATCTTTTGCGTCAAGCACGCCAAGAGCCATAAGTGTCTCGACCGCTGGGATGCCAGTTTTTTTCATAAATTTACGTATGATCTCGCTTGCTCCAGATGCGACTGCGCCGCCACCGATGTAAAGAAGTGGTCTTTTTGCTTCATTTATCGCAGCTGCGGCTTTTTTTATCTGCTTAGAGTTGCCTTTATAGGTCGGCTTGTAGCTTGGGATAGAAATTTCTTTTGGATAGACAAAGTCGCCAAGCTTTGAAGTTACGTTTTTTGGGATATCGATATGAACTGGTCCTGGGCGGCCTGATCTTGCGATGTAAAACGCCTCTTTTATGATGCGAGGTAGCTCCTCGACGCTATTTACTAAGAAGTTGTGTTTGACACAGGGGCGTGAAATGCCGACCGCATCGATCTCTTGAAAGGCATCTGTGCCGATCATAAAGGTTGGTACTTGACCGCTTATAAGCACAACTGGGATGCTGTCGCTGTAAGCTGTGGCAAGACCAGTGACCGCGTTTGTAAAGCCAGGACCGCTTGTTACAAATGCAACGCCCACTTTGCCGCTAACCCTTGCGTATCCGTCTGCTGCGTGCACGGCCGCTTGCTCGTGACGAACCAAAACGTGTTTGTAGTAAGTTTGTTTGTATGTTTCATCGTAGATATTTAAGGCTGCGCCGCCTGGATAGCCAAAGACTATGTCAACGCCCTCTTCGTGCAAGGCTTCGCTTATCATCTGCGAACCAGAAATTTGTTTTATCATCACTTTAGCCTTTTGATAAATTTATCGCAAATTATATCCCAAAGCATTTTAAATCCATTTTAACTTTTTAGCGAAATTTGGGCGTTATCTTAAATTCTTTGAAAAAATTTTAACGCTGGAGCAAGGATATTACAAAGTATTTTACATATAATTTAACGTAATATTTTTAGTATTTTGATAAATTTGGCAAAATTTATAAAATAGACGGATGGGGCAGAAACCAAATTTAATCCAGCCAATCCAGCAACCAAATTTAACCCAGTAACCCAGAAAATTTGGCTAGAAATTTCACAAAAATAGCAAGAAATTTTATGCAGAAATATAAAAAACAGCCTTAAAATAAGCCATTTTTAAGCACAAAATCGATCTATATTAAATTTAAAAGTAAATTTGACCTAGCAAAAGAGAGCATATTTAAATTTGTAGATAAATTTTACCCCAAACAATGTGTCAAAAGGATTTAAAATTTAGCCTCAGCTCTTATCAAATTTAGCTTTTTTACAGCCTCGTCAAAGTCGTCAGAGCTTATAAAAACATCAATGTTTTCATTTTTCTTATAGACCTTGTCGTAGTATTTTGTGAGTAAAATTTCAGCCACTTTGGCGATGTCATTTTCATTAAATTTAGCCACCGCCTCATCTCTAGCCTCTTTGTCTATAAAGGGCGAAATTTTCTTTATGCACTCATCAAAAAAGGCTTTATCCACGCTTTTATAGTCGCTTGTTATGCAAGAAATTCTATTTTCTAAACTTGCGCTAACCTCAACACAGATGCCACAACGCATCGCCTCATAAAGGCTTTTTGGAAGTGTTAGCGAGCCGATCCTTCTGCTCTCACCCTCGATAAAGCAAATTTGATCTTTTAGTGTGATGAGCTTTTCAAAGAGCGCGTCTTCAAAGCTTTTTTGACTAGGCTGCGCGCCGTTTATCGCGCCAAAAACAGATCCTAGGTGATTTGCCATCGCTTCAAGGTCGATTGACGGCGAGAGTGCCCTTATTAGCTTACTTTTATAGCAGCCAGTGTTGCCAAAAAGAGTGATAAATTTCGTGCTTAAAGGACGCTCTAGAAATTCTAAAACGTGATTTCTATAAGCCTTGTAGCCGCCATTTAGTCTATAAATTCTATATCCGATCATGCTTAGCACATAGGCAACCGAGCTTGATCTAAGTCCGCCCTTTGCGCAGTAGATGCCAACTGCTGAGCCAACCTTAGCCCTTTTATAGACCTCATCGATGATATTTTGTAAATTTTTGCAGATGTATTTTGCTCCAAGGCTCTTGGCTAGGGCCCTATCACTTTTGTAGATCGTGCCTACCTCTTTGTGCTCAGCGTCATCAAGTGCGTATAAATTTAGAGCATCTTTTATGTGCGAGTAGGCATACTCATGCGGCGATCTAGCGTCTATCAGGACTTCAAACTCGCCTCTTTTTTCAAGCCACTGCTCTATATCAAGCTCAAATAACGCCACTAAAAGCCTTTTTTAGTTTTTCAAAAAGCGGATGAAACGGCGTGCCATTTACTCTCACATCAGCGATCGTTGTGATGAAATTTGTATCCCCGCTCCACCTTGGCACAAGATGATAATGCACGTGCTCAGCTATGCCAGCGCCTGCTGCCTTGCCTAAATTCATACCGATATTTACACCTTGAGCGTGAAGCTCACGCTTTAAAATTTCAACCCCAAGCCTTACAAATTTACTCATCTCAAACCACGTCTGCTCGTCAAGCTCCTCGATCTTGTCGGTGTGGTGGTTTGGTATGATCATAAAGTGTCCAGGCGAATATGGATATAAATTCATGATTCCAAAGCAGTGCTTAGCACGAAAAAGCACGCCATTTTTCTCGTCGTCTTCTTTTGAATTTATGACCTCGCAAAAGACACAACTATCTTTTTTTGCGCTGAAATACTCGCTTCTCCAAGGGGCACAAAGGTGCTGCATCACTCGCCCTCCTTTATCTTTTTAACGGCATTTTTTATATCATCTTGCCTCATGAAATGCTCTCCTATCAAGAAGGCATCAACTCCGATCTTGTTTAGCTCACAAAGCTGCTCATGCTCGTAAAGTCCGCTTTCAGCGACTATTATCTTGCCGTTTGGCAAAAGCGGCACGAGCTTCTCGCAAAGGCTCATATCCATCGTAAAATCATCTAAATTTCTATGATTTATCCCTATTATATTTGCCCCTGCAAAGACTGCCTTTTTCACATCGCTCGCATCATGGGTCTCTACTAAGACCTCAAGCCCCAAGTGGTGCGCGTACTCAAGTAGCTCTTTTAGCTCGCCTTGAGTTAGTGCTTTGGCGATGAGCAGGATAAAGTCCGCTCCATAAACAAGAGCTTCTAAAATTTGATACTTATCAACGATAAAGTCTTTTCTAAGGATAGGTCTTGAAGCGTAGCGGCGAACTTGCGTGATGTACTCGATGTCGCCCTTAAACCAGTGAGGCTCTGTTAGGATACTAAAGGCATTTGCGTACTGCTCGTACTCCTGAGCGATCTTGATCGGCTCAAAGTCCTCTCTTATCACGCCCTTACTTGGGCTTGCTTTTTTTATCTCAGCTATTATCTTTATAGGCTCATCTTTGCTTGATCTAAGTGCGCCCAAAACGTCTCTTGGCACGTATGGGTTGTATGCGAGCGAGCGACCTAGCCACTCCTGCGGATAGTCTGCCTTGCGTTTTTCTAGATCCTCTTTTGTCTTTTTTATGATCTCATCAAGTATCATTTTTTAAGCCTTTTGTTTAAATTTATTATGCAGCGCTCGATCAGATGCAAGTGCTCTTTTGCCTCTTTTGAAGTCCTAAAATCAACATCTTTCATCGCGTGACTCATTATACCCTTTGCCTTTTTGCACTCGCCAAGCTTGAAGTACCCCCACGCTAGCGAGTCCTCGTAGTAAGGCGAGTCTGGCGATATTTCAAGCGCCTTTTGCACCATCTCCACGCCCTTTCTAGGGTCTATCTCGTGATCAATGAGCAAGTAGCCGTAGTAGTTAAAAAACATATCGTTATTAAGCTTTGGCACGCTAGCTTCAAATTTATCCAAGATATCAGCGATCTTTTTCTCATCTAGGCTATCTTTGTTCATCTCATACTCGTAGATGGCGGCCTTTGCTAAGAAATTTAGATCCCTGCTATCGTTATAAATTTTAACCGCCAAAACGTATGCATCGCCAAAATTTCCAGTCGCTGCGTAAAGATCCATCAGCGTGGCGTCGTTGTAGCCATATTTTTTCAAAATTTCTATCGCCGCTTTGTAATTTTTAGCATAGACAAAATACTGCACGATCTTGTCAAGATAAGAGGTGTCGTGAGTGATGTCGTAGATCTCTTCAAAAAGCTCGATCACCTTTGGGAAATTCCTTTGCTGAGAGTAAATTTCAGCCAAAAGCTCACATGTCTTTTGAGTGCAGCCCTGCTCCTCGCGGAATTTCTCGAGGTATTTTGTCGCGTCATTTACATTATCCATGCGGTTTAAAAGGATATCAACGATGCGGAGTAAATTCTCCTCTTCAGGCTTTAGCGAGTATGCCTCTTCGAAGTATTTTAGCGCCGTTACCGTATCATTTTGCATCATGCAAATAGTGCCAAGCATGAGCAAATTTTGGGCGTTTGGCTCTTTTGTGGCAAGCTCTTGCATCAGCTCTTTTGCCTCGTTTAGCTTAGAGAGATTGACTAAATTTGCAACCTTGATCCTGATAAAATCACTATCATCTTTTAAGCTTTTCTCGCCATCACTCATGAGGCTATCTAAATTTTCATTTTTTGTAGCAAAGGCTAGCTTGATCGCCTCTTTTAGATAGGTTTTTTGATTTGTCTCTTTAAAAAGTCCTAGATAGGTCTGGATGCTAGCATTTACATCGCCACTATCTTGCGAGATGAGAGCTTGCATTAGGCGTAAATTTACACTTTTGTTGTCATCTGCAAGCAGATGCGTGCTAAAAAATACGCTTATAAAAATTATTAAAATTTTACGCCAATGCATTCTGCTCTTAGCTCCTTTAAATTTTTTTTAAAATAATCCCAAAACGGAAATGTCCTGCACTGCTTAGGTCTTAACTCATAAACCGAGCAGTTTTTATTTTTCTCATCAAAAAATATGCAAGCAAAACCGTCATCATAAGGCTTTTCTTTGATGCTTCGCCTTACACCAACTTTTATTAAAAATTTGCTCTCAAACTCATCTTTTGACATAGCAAAAGCAGCGCAAAATTTTAAAATTTCACCCTCATCTATCCAGATATAGCCGCTCTCGCCAGTACAACATTTGCCTCCGCAACTTTCGCAAAAGCTAGGATCAAACTCATAGCTAAAACCATCAGCCCTCACGCTATATCCTTGTAAGAGACGCTGTTTGTATCTGCTTTTTTAAAGATCTCGCTTGCCTCTTTCGTGTGTGCGCCATCTTCGCTCATCACAAGAGGCGGCAGGACTTTTAGCTTTGAGTTTGAGTTGTTTCGCACTTCAAGCAAAGCCAAATTTGCTGGCTTATCCTTTTTGGTATGGACAAATTTTAAGCTCACCAAATTTAGCTTATACTCTTTTAAGCATGCCGCTATCTCGCTAAGATCATCTGGCGCATAGCAAAAAAACGCCCTTTTATGTGGCTTTAAATTTACGCTTATGCCTCTTATAAAATCCTTTAAATTTAGCGAGCTTGCGTATCTACTAACTTTTATGTGCTCATTTTGGCTTTTTGTAACACCGTCATGATAAAAGGGCGGATTTGAGATGATTAGATCAAATTTCTCACTATCTTTAAAATTTGCAAAATCAGCCGTTATAGCTCTAGCCTCTAGGCAGTTGCTCTTTGCGTTAAAGCTTGAAATTTCACTATTTAGCTCCAAAAGATCAAGCATACTTAGCTCTATCTTTTGAAAATCACGCTTAAGCAAAAGTCCAAGTATCCCGCACCCTGCTCCAACGTCCAAAACCCTACCAGAAATTTCGCCTACGACCGAGCAAATAAAATCATAAAGAACGAGCGTATCGCTGTTGTAGCGATAGCCATTTTCAAGCTGGGCTAAGATCATCTATAAACCTTGATGATAAAGCCGCGCGTCACATCTTTTACGATCACTTCGGAGCTAAAACTGATCCTTGCAAAGTCGCCAAATTCCTCTTTTATAAGCTCAGCCGCAGCCTTTGCACGCTCTTTGCCAACGCCGTAATTTACGTAGTTGTTTAGCTTGCCAAGGTCATCTTTTTTGATATTTTGAGCGACATTTGATGGGATGACAAAATTTTTCTTATCCACGATCGGGATGATCTCATACATGTAGTTTGAGTTAAATCTCTGCAAAAACTCACTCACTCTGTTTTTGCACATTATGCTCACCTTGTCCTTTGCGTCCATATCGTCGCACTCGATGCTAGAGATGAGGACGAGCTTTGTTGGAGTTTCAGGCTTTGTCGTAGCTTGTAAGATATTTTTTAAATTTACATTTTCATTTTCAAGCTCATCTTGTCTGTTTAAATTTTGCTCGATATCTTTTTGAAGCTCTATGATCTGGGCATTTACACTACTGCTACCGCCTTTATGAGTGGTTGAGCTTAGCTCACTTATCTTTGAGTTTAGCCTCTCTATCGTCTTGTTACTCTCATTTAGCTTTTGCTTTGCATTTTCTAGTTCATTTTGCAAGCTTAGTAAATTTTTGCCGCCACTTTTGTTGTTATCAGTTAAAAATGTTGAGGTATCGACTATCTTTTTTTGTAGCATGTTTATTTGCTGGCGCAAAATTTCATAGTTTTGCATATCGATCTTTAGCGTTCTTTTTTGAGTTTCTAGCTCGCTTTGCTTAGAAAGGAGCATTTGGCTTGTCTTTGTGACATTTTCTTCAAGCTCTTTTATCTTTGCATCTTTTAGATCGAGCTTTGAGCTCAAATTCTTTAGTTCGCCCTCATTTGAGCCAAGTTTCTGCGACTGCAAAGAGATGGTTTGGTTTTGATCAAATAGCGTTTTTAGAAATTTAGTTGTCTTCGTATCAAGCGCTTTTAGCTCTTCTTGGCTCTTTTTAAGGCTCTCTTCACTCAAACTTAGCTTTTTGCTTAGCTCACTTAGAATTGAGTTTGCGTCTAAATTTTGCTTTTCAAGCTTTTTATTTAGGGCATTTGCCCTCTCAAGCTCTTTTTTAAGCGAGCTTATATTTTCATTTGCAAGTTTGTTCTCTTGCTCGCTTTTTAGGCTCTTTTGTTTTAGATCGTCAAAACTCTTATGAAGTGCCGCAAGCGAGGCATTTAGCTCTAAATTTTTGCCATTATAGCTTTGCGCCATTAGATCTTTTGAGTTTAGATTTTTCTTAATCTCTTCAAGCTCGTAAATTCTATCTTTTAGTGCAGTCTTGTTTGACTCAAGAGCCTCCTGCAGATCGATTATCTTATTTGCCTTTTTAGAAAGCTCATCCTCCATAACGCTCTTTTGTGTCTCAAAGCCATCATTTAGCGCATTTATCTCTTTTTCGTAGCTAAATTTTTGAGTGTCAGCGTCATTTTTAACTCGCTCGATCTCCTCTTTTAAAAGCAAAATTTCTTTTTTTTCGCCTCTATCTTTTTCGCTTTGAGCTTTTTCATACTCTTTTATAAGAGCTTCTTTTTGCGTAAGCGTCGCATTTAGCTCGTTATTTTGCTCTTTTAAAGCGGTGTAGTTTGCCTCAAAGCTCTCTTTAAATTTATTAAAGCCAGCCTCGGCATCTTTTAGCTTGCTCTCATCGCCATTTCTAGCGTCATTTATCGCATTTTCAAGGTCGATTATCTTTTTTTCATAAGCCTTTGAGCTCTCTATCATATCAGCTTGCGCTTCATTTAGGCGCTTTGTCAGAGCTTGGATATTTTCAAAGTGTTGCGCCTCAAGCTCGCCAAGAGCCTTTTGATTTTTTTCAACTATCTCATTTTTTTCATTTTCGATATTTCTTTTCATCTCTGAAATTTTGCTTATGAAGTCTAAATTTTTCTCGCTCATATCGACATTATCAGCGGCTAAAATTTCATTTTTTTTGCTTAGCTCGCGCACTTGCTCCTGAAGCTCATTTACATTGTTTGATAAATTTAGATCCTTATCATCAACAAAATTTTGCATGTAGCTTTTTGGCGTGATGTAGCCGCCATACTCGTAAAGATCGTCTTTGCTTACATATCTTTGCTTCTCTTCTTCAGGAAGATCATCAAAATTTATAGAATAAATCGTTTGATTAGTATCTTTTGGCGCCTCGTCCTCTTTTTGAAATTTCAAAAATGAGAGAGAAAAGCCAGCTATCAGACAAACAATAGCTAGTGCGATTTTATTTATCAAGCTTGTGCCTTGCCTTTTAAGATGTCTTTGATGACGCTATGAGCGTGATTTAGTCCGACTACTATCGAGCCGCCATTTTTTAAAACGATGTCGCCTCCCACATATAGTCCTGGCACGCTGCTTTGGTAGCTGCTATCAACTATCGGAGTGCCTTTTTCATCAGTTTTTATCTGACATTTTTGTAAAAAATCAACCGGACTTGAGCCACCGATCGCATAAACAACCCTGTCATAGACACGAATTTTGCCATTTTCATAATGCACTCTTACCTTGCCTGATTCGTTATCGATCTCGGTTATATCGTGATTTAGCCTTACTTTTATCTTATTGTGCTTCTCAAGCTCCCAAAGAGCGCTTAAATTTGTCTCATTTACACGGCTAAATTTATCTTTTCTGTAAGCGATCGTCGTTTTGTTGTACTGGCAAAGCTCGATAGCGTACTCAACCGCAGAGTTGCCACCACCCACAACTAGCACTTTTTCGCCGTTTGTGCAGTTATCAAGGTTAAAATTTACAACTGAATTTAGTGATGGCGGGATCTTATAATCAGGCTTGTTTGGTCGTCCCATTTTGCCGATAGAGACCATCACGTTTTTGGCTTCATAGACAGCTTTTGAGGTAGTTACTTTAAAGATTTCGCCCTCTTTTTTTACGCTTTCAACCTCAGAATTAAAAAAAGCCTCGATATTCTCAGAGTCAAGTAGCTTGTCAAAATAATCAAGCGTGCTCTCTTTTGTGCCATCTTCAAACGAAACTAGCCCATGTATCGTGCTATCTTGCCCTTTATACTCTTTATCCACGCGTTTATTATCTTTATAAAATTTTCTTATAGTCTGGCTGTGGTTGTCGCCTTTTTCAAGGAGTAAAACATTACTTAAGCCATTTCTTTTAGCCTCAACTACGCTAGCTATGCCACAAGGTCCGCCGCCAACTACTATTAGATCATAAATATTTGCCATATTTTTCTCCAAATTTTATAAATTTTAAGCTTTTTTAACTAGATCAGCCATCAAAAATGCAAGCTCTAAAGCCTGATCAGCATTTAGTCTTGGATCGCACTGCGTCTCATATCTCTCTTTTAGCGAGCTTTCAGTGATGTTTAGCGCGCCACCGGTGCACTCTGTCACATCTTTGCCAGTCATCTCAAGATGCACGCCACCTGCTCTTGTGCCCTCAGCTTTGTGAATTTCAAAAAAGCTTCTAACCTCGCTTAAAATTTTACTAAATTCACGAGTTTTGTAGTTGTTCGAGGCTTTAACGGTATTGCCATGCATAGGATCGATGCTATAAACGATATTTAGCCCCTCGCGCTTTAGCTCTCTTAAAATTTTTGGTAAATTTTCGCCAATCTTATCAGCGCCCATTCTGATTATCACATTTAGTCTGCCAGCTTCATTTTCTGGATTTAGCTTATTTGCGAGTGCGACGACGTCTTCAGCTTTTGCGCTTGGTCCAATCTTAACGCCGATAGGATTTTTAACGCCGCTTAAAAAATGCACGTGAGCGTCGTTTATGCCGCGCGTTCTCTCGCCTATCCAAAGCATGTGAGCCGAGCAGTCATACCACTCGCCACTAAGGCTATCAACCCTAGTTAGCGCCTCTTCATAAGGCAAAAGCAGTGCCTCGTGAGATGTATAGACTGCTGTTTGATTTATCGCTGGAGTGTTTGCTGAAGTGATGCCACAAGCTGCCATGAAAGATAGAGTTTTTGTTAGATCATCAGCTAGTTTTGCGTATTTCTCACCGATCTCTGGCTTTTTAACAAAGCCTAAATTCCACTTATGCACCTGATGAAGGTCTGCCAAACCTCCTCTTGAAAAGGCTCTTAAGAGGTTCATCGTAGAAGCACTTTGATAGTAGGCCTCTATCATGCGTTTTGGGTCGGCAATTCTAGCCTTTTCGTCAAATTCAAAGCCATTTATGATGTCACCTCTATAGCTTGGCAACTTAACGCCATTTACCTCTTCATAATCGCTACTTCTAGGCTTTGCAAACTGCCCTGCTACGCGGCCTACTTTGACCACTGGACAGCCACCGCCAAAGGTTAAAACTATCGCCATTTGAAGTAAGACCTTAAACATATCTCTGATGTTGTTTGCGTTAAAATTTGTAAAGCTCTCAGCGCAGTCGCCACCTTGAAGCAAAAAAGCCTCGCCATTGCAAACTTTTGCAAGCTCATTTTTAAGACTTCTAGCCTCACCAGCAAATACCAAAGGCGGAAGTGCTTTTAGTTTTTCTTCAGCCTCTTTTAGCTCTTTTAAATTTGGATAAGTTGGTTGTTGCAAGATGTTAAATTCTCTCCAACTATCTCTGTTCCAAGTCATAAATTTTTCCTATCTTTTACCTTGATTTAGCGCTGATTATATCACGCAAAACTTAAAAAATAAAAGCCATTAATGGGTTATTAAAGATATTTTACATACAATCGCTACTTTAAATTTACCCAAAAAAAGAGAAGATTTTTTTCATGATAAAAGGCATTTTTTATTCGCTTTTGGCATCAGTTTTATTTAACTGCATCTACTACATGTCAGTGCTCATGAACCCCATCAGCACGCAAGCTCTTATTGGATACCGCATGATCTTTGCCATGCCTTTTGTCATCGCCGCCATTTTTTTGTTAAAACAGCAGCGAAATTTCAAATTTTTACTTCTAAAAATAAAGCTAAAACCTAAAATTTTACTAGTTTTGCTTGCTACCTCGCTCATCGTCTCATTTCAGATGTGGCTCTATCTCTGGGCTCCAAGTAACGGCGCAGCGCTAAAAGTCTCTATCGGCTACCTCATCATGCCAATAGTCATGGTCCTTTTTGGACGGATATTTTTCAAAGAGCACCTCTCAAAAACAAAGTTAGCATCGATATTTTTCGCTGCCATTGGCGTCTTTAGCACAGCAGTCATTAGTGGTGGCATCTCGTGGGAGAGCGCTGTAGTTTTTTGCCTTTATCCAGTCTATTTTACCATTAGAAAGTACTACAACCTTGCAAATTTCTCAAGCTTTGTTATCGAGATAATTTTTATGTTTTTATTCTCATTTTATTTTGCGCTCACAGCCGATATGGACTACGTAATGAGCCAAAATCCAAACATCTACTATCTGCTCATCTTGCTTGGTGCTATCAGCGGCATAGCCCTCATCGCCCAGATCCTCTCAAGCACGCTCGTGCCGATAAATGTACTAGGTTTGCTTACATATTTTGAGCCTATAATGATGCTTTTTGTCTCATTTGCCATCGGCGAGAGACTGGAGAAAAGCTCATACTTTTTGATGATCTGCCTAGCCATTTCTGTCACGCTTTTGATGATAGATAGTATAAATTCTATAAAAGGCGACAAAAATACCAAGACTAAATGAGAGCCAAAAAGGCGTTATTCTCGCGCTTAGCGCCTTTTTTATGTGGGGGTTTTTGGCGGTTTATTTCAACCTATTTAGTAAAGATGTCGATGCTTATGAAATTTTAGCCCACAGGATTATCTGGTCGTTTTTCTTGATGGCAGCAGTGCTTTGCATTAGCGGCAAAATGGGCGAAATTTTTGCGCTTCTTAAGGATATCCGCTCGCTAAAGGCTCTATTTTTAAGTGGTATTTTTATCACCATAAACTGGGGCGTTTATGTCTATGCGGTGGGTAGCGGCAAAATTTTAGACACGAGTTTGGGATATTTTATAAATCCCTTGATAAGCATGCTCCTTGGCGTCATCATCTTTAAAGAG